>CAIKLQ010000107.1 GCA_903828255.1 uncultured Verrucomicrobiota bacterium | reverse complement strand
GTTTCGCCGTAGTTACGCGTAATCGAGACAGCCACGTCGGCAGGAATCACGCGGCCTTTGAGCGTTTCGACTTTGCGCAGGACTTCATGCGCCACGGCGATGGCATTCGCGCCCGGTCGCTTGGCGATGCTGAGGGTGATGGCGGGCTCCTCGGAAAAGCCGGACGCTGATGTTGTCCTTGCGCTCTCCCGCTGGGAGCGGGAGTCCGTTCGAACGTCTCCCGACAAATCCTGAGCGCCTTGCGTCGCGAGGGGACTGGCGGCAATTCCCCCGCTCCCAGCGGGAGAGGGTCGAGGTGAGGGAGAACCTTCCGCCTGACCTGCGGCACCAAATCCAAACAAAACATACTGACTCGGCTCCTCCGCGCCGTCCGCGATCTCGGCGACTTCCCGCAGGTAAACCGGTTTCCCGCCATAGACGCCGACCACCACGTTGCCCACGTCCTCCGCGCTTTGCAGGAACGCGCCGGTCTCGATGACCACTTCCTTGTTCTCACTGGTCAATCCGCCGGCCGCGAATTGTTTGTTCGCCTGGCGCAGCATCGGCACCAAGCCAGCAGGCGATAGATTGCGCGAAGCGAGCTTCGCCGGATCAAGCAACACGCGCACCTGCCGCTGCGCGCCGCCGATGAGCGTAGTTTCGGCGACGAGCGGAACTTGCTTCACCGCGTCGTCCACCTGGGCAACGAGGCGGCGCAGCGTGAGGTGATCGTAGCGCGAACTATGGAAGGTGAGCGCGAGAATGGGCACGTCATCAATAGACTTGGCTTTGATGAGCGGGGCGGAAACGCCGTGGGGAACGCGGTCGAAGTTCGATTGCAACTTCTGGTTCAGCTTCACGATGCTACGCTCCATGTCCTCGCCAACTTTGAAACGCACAATCACGAGGCTCTCGCCGGGGCGGGAGGTCGAGTAGATGTATTCGACGCCGGGAATTTCCCAGAGCAGTTTTTCCATCGGACGCGTGGCGCGCTCCTCGACCTCTTTCGCGCTGAAACCAGGCATAGCGACCATCACGTCCACCATCGGGACTTTGATCTGCGGCTCTTCCTCGCGCGGCAGCATCACGACCGCAAACGCCCCAAGCAACACGGAGGCAATGACGATGAGCGGCGTCAGCTTGGAATCAATGAAGGTGCGCGCGACGCGACCGGCAAGGCCGAGAGGCGGGGGTGGTTGAGGCGATGACATAACCTTAGAAATCTCCAAGCTCCAAATCGAGCGCCTCACGAACGCAGCTTGGGGCTTGGGGCTTGAGGTTTCTCTGGCGCTTGGAGCTTGGTATTTGGAGCCTCATTTCAGTGTCAGCGGCTGCCCATCCATCAAACTCGTCGCGCCTTCGAACACAATCTTCTCGCCCGCTTCGACGCCGGAAACCAACTCGACTTCGCCGCCGATACGTTTGCCGGTTTTGACGAGGCGAAGTTGGGCCTTGTTCTCGATGACGGTGAAAACGAGTTCCATTTGTCCGCGCTGCACCACCGCCGAAAGCGGCACCCGCAGTGCCGAGGTTTCGCCCACCGGCATGGCGACCCGGCCGAACTGGCCCGCGCGCAATCCGGCTGCGTCCGGCAGATCAAGTTTCACCAGGAACGTCCGGCTGCCCGGATCGGCGGCGGGGGCGATTTCGCTGACGTTTCCTGCCAGTTCCAGCGCCTGCGCGGTGACGCGAACCGGAAGCTTGTCGCCGAGGTTAAGCTTACCGACCACCGCTTCGGGCACATCAGCTTCCAAGCGAAGCGCGCGCGAATCTTCCATGTCCAACAGCGGCTTGCCGGGCGTGGCGAGATCGCCTACGTCGGCGTGCTTGCGGGTGATCACGCCCGCGAAAGGCGCGAGGATTTTCGTGTAGCCGAGCATCGTCTCGGCTTCAGTCACGGCAGCGACGGCTACGCGCGAACGGGCCTGGGCGTTGTCGAATTCAACCTGCGTGAGGCTCTTCGCTTCGAGCAATGTGGTGAAGCGCTTGAGATCGCTTTCCGCCTGTTGCCGCAGGGCGAGCGCTTGATCAAGTCGCGCCTGAATTTCCCGGGCGTCGAGTTCCACCAGCAGCTCGCCCGCCTTCACGGCTTGGCCGGGGGCTACCAGCATCCGTTCAATTTTGCCACTAACTTTTGCTTCGATGCTCGCGCGCAATTTCGCGCGCACCGTGCCCATGACGTCTTCGGTGGCCGGGCGGGATTTCTTTTCTACTGCGGCGACTTTGACGGACGCGACCGGTAATTGGGTGGCGGCATTGGCTTCCTTTTTCTGTCCGCAGCCAGCCAGCAGCAGGGCCAGACAGATGACGGTTCCGGCTGTGAGGAATGGAGTCGTTTTCATTTCAGGGTAGAGCGCTCGTTGGAAAGTTGGGAGAGGCCGAGCGCCTGACGAACAGCGGCGATGGCAATCTTCTGATCGGCCTCGGCTTCGGCGCGGCGAACTCGCGCGGCGATAAGCGCGGTCTCGGCATCAATGAGCTGCGTGGAAATCGCGAGACCCTGCTCGAAGCGCGAGCGCGTCAGGTCCACGCTCTCGGCGGCTTGCGCCACGGATTTGGCGGTCACGGCGAGGCGCTCGCTGGCTTCGCGCAACGCGAGCCGCGCCTGTTCGAGTTCGAAGTCCAGCGCGAGTCGTAGCCGGCGTTGCTGCTCGCGGGCCATTTCCAGATTCGCATTGGCCGCCTGCCGTTGCGCGCGGGTGCTGTGACCGTCCCACAAGTCCCATTGCAGCAACACGCCCGCCGTGTAGCTTTGCCCGCTGCCATCGGTAATGGTGCCGTAATCGTAATCCAGACTGCCGAATGCGCTCACGCGCGGCTGGTAACCGCTGCTGGCGCGGCGCGTCTCCGCTTCCGCCGCCCGGATTTTTTGCGCACTCGCCGCCAGTTCGGCGCGGGATTGAAAATCGCCGGAATCCGGTGCCGTGCTGACGTTCGCGGGCGCGGAGTCGGCGAGCTCCAACTCACCCTGTTCAAGGCCGAGCAAATTCCGGAGCGCCCGCAGAGCCAGCGCGTTGGCGTTGCGCGCCCGCACGGCTTCTTCCCGGGCCTGCGCCAGGCGAACCTCCACATCGAGCACGTCCGATTTGAGTAGCGTGCCGACGTTCAAGCGGCGGTTGGCGAGCGCTAGATTCGTCTCGAACGCCTGCGCCCCGGCGGTCGTGGCGGTGATGAACGCGCGCGTTTTCGACACGGTGTGAAACGCGCGGGCGACTTCAAATTCCAGGGTGTTGCGAATCGCGGTGGCCTCGTGCCGAGCGGCTTCGGTATTGGCGCGGGCGCTGTCTCGTGCCGCCACATTCCGGCCCCCGGCGTAAAGCGGCATGGTCAGCAAGCCGCGGAAATTCGCATTGTCCTGATCGGGCACGTTGTTGAAATCGAGACTGCTGCTGAAGGAGCGCTGGTTCAGGATGCTCCCAAAAGCGAGCATCGGATTGTCCGTGCGCACATAGCTGGACTGGAATTGCAGTTGCGGCGAGAAGGCCGCGCGAGCTTGATCCAATCCGGCCTGGGCGGCGGCGATCCGGTGCTGGGCAATCCGCGCGTCGGGACTGTTGGTGAGCGCCTGACGGATGGCCTGGTCCAGAGTCCACGGTTCGGCGGCGGGCGCGGTCAGCGCCAGCGCGCAGAGCACCCCTAGGATCCCCTGGCGGGTATTCATTTTGGCGCGGCCAAGTTCGCCGGCGAACTCGCACAGCAACTACCAGCGTCGCGGCCCACACCGATCCGCTTCAAAAAGATTTCCAGCGGGCAGAAGTTGGTGAAAGAGGATTGAAACAGATTCAAGCCGACGAACGCCGTGAACCAGAGCCAGTACGGGCTGTGATAGTGGGCCAGCAAGAGACTTGCGAGAACGAAGGCCCCGGCGAACCGGCGGATGAGCATACTCATTTTCATAGCAATTGTTTGGTTTGTGGTTTCAACGAAAACTGGTCGAGATGAGTAGGCCCAGCACGGCGCCGTAGATCGAGCTGATCCAGGGATTGCTTGTGAGCGGGCAGGTGCCCGAGGAGCAGCCGACGAATTTGTAGTAGGCGAACCCGAGTCCGCCGCCCAGCGCCGCACCAATCGCGATTTTCAGAATCATACTCATCTGCTCCTACTGAGCCGCGGAACGGGGGAAGGTTACAAACGATTTCCACCGCCACGGTAAACGGTCACTTGCCGGACGCGGGGTCGCAGATCATCCGGGCGCGGGCGAGCGAGCCGAGGTTGAACACATTTGAGTAGCCCATGCCTTTGATTTGCTGCTTCGCAATGCCGCTGCGGCCGCCGCTCAGGCAATGCACCAACAAGACCTGGTTCTGATCCTTAACCCGGCGCGGTAGGCTTTCGCGCAGATCGCCCAGCGGAAGGTTTATCGCCCCCGGCACTTGGCCGTTGCGGAATTCCTCCGGCGAACGGACGTCAATCACCAGCGCGCCCGCGGCCAGATGCTTGCGGGCGACTTCGACCGACACGAACGAGAGCCGTTTGATAACGACGAAGACAACGAAGACAACGAAGACGGCAACGATGCCAATCGTGATGGGCCAGTTCATAAAATTATCCGGGGTTTGCGCTCAAGACGCGGTGGGGGTGGTTGCAGTTTTCCAAGTGCGGAAGGATCCGGTCAGGTTGCGCACGCGAAAGCCGTGCTGGGAAAGTATGCGGCAGGCGAAATACGAACGCTGCCCGCTCTGGCAATGCACGATGATCTCGCCCCGCTCGCAAAGCCTGCGCGCCCGGGCAGCGGCCCTCGCGCCCCCGGCCCCATCGCCCACAATCACCAATCGCTTGCCGCTCATCTTGCTGAACACTGAGCCGCGTTCGCCGCAAGAGTTACAAGCTGTTTCCGTTGCCGACTCCTGCACGGAGCGCCCCTGGATACCAGCAGCGGAGCGCGAGCCGAGGACGGCCACACTCCGAGCCGCAACCGCTCTTAATCACACCCCTCGATTTGCGCTCCGTCACATTTGCTTGGGCCGGGCGGGCGGGTGTGGTAACGTCCTCGGGCCAACAGCAACCCGAAAAACCTTGGAAACTTAATGCGCATTCTCGCCCTGGATCACGGAACACGACGGGTCGGTGTCGCGGTGAGCGATGAATTGAAAATCATCGCGCAACCGCTGGAATACATTCCGCCCGACCCGTTCGCGGATTTTCTGGTGCGGTTCAAGGAAATCCTCGGCAGCCAGGAGGTCGAACTAATCCTCATTGGCATGCCGCGAAATATGGACGGGAGTTACGGCCCGGCGGCGCTCAAGGTGCAGGGCTTCGTGGCCCGGTTGAAGACCGAGGTGGCGGTGCCGATTAAAACCTGGGATGAACGACTTACCTCAAAGCAGGCGAATCGCTATCTCATCCAAGGCGGCGTGCGGCGCGACCAGCGCAAGCAAAAAGTGGACAAGACGGCGGCGGCGATTTTGTTGCAGAGTTATCTCGATTCGCTTGCGCCGTGATCCTCGGCTCTGAATCGCAGTCTTATTCTTAATCTCTCTAGCCGCAGGTTAAGATTAAGATTTAGATTAAGAACCGAACCCAGACGTGGACCCGCTCAAATTCAAACTCACCATCGCCTACGACGGCACCGCTTACGCCGGCTGGCAGGTGCAGAAAACCGGCACGGGCGTGCAGGAAAAAGTCGAGGCCGCTCTGGCGAGGTTTTTTCCCAGTGCGCCGCGCGTTCATAGTTCCAGCCGCACCGACACCGGCGTTCACGCGCTTGGGATGGTGGCGCATTTTGAAGTCCCGCGCGCCGAATTCAAAGTGGAGGCCCGCCGGCTGGTGCTCGCGCTCAATTCGCAATTGCCCCCCGACGTGCGGGTGATGTCCGCGACGCGGGCGGCGAAGGATTTCCACGCCCGCTTTCAAGCGCAAGGGAAGCAGTATCGGTATTTCGTGTGGAATCACACGGCGATGAACCCGTTGCTCCGCGCCACGGCGTGGCATGTGCCGCGCCCGCTCGATCTCAAAGCCCTGCGCCGCGCCGCGCCGTTGTTCGTGGGGCGGCATGACTTTCAATCGTTCGCGGCCAACCCGGGTTACGCGAAAGCCACCACCGTTCGCAACCTGACGCGTTGCGACGTAAAGCATGGTGGCCCGCTCCTGACCTTCACCCTTGAGGGTGATGGGTTTCTTTACAAAATGTGCCGCGGTATCGTCGGCACGTTGGTGCAGGTCGGGCTGGGCAAATTTCCGCCGGAAGAAATCACCGCCATGCTTGCTCAGCGTGATCGGCGCGTGGCCGGAATGACCGCGCCGGCGCAGGGGTTGGTGTTGTGGCGGGTGTTCTACCGGAAAGGAAGCATGAAGCATGAAGCATGAAGAAACATCCTGGTTCGTTGGCACGCGAGGGCTCTTCATTTTTCATTCTCCATTCTGCATTTTCCCATGAACCTCGTCCTCGTCGAACCGGAAATCCCGCCGAACACCGGCAACGTGGCGCGACTCTGCGCCGCGACGCGCACGACGTTGCACTTGATCGAGCCCTTCGGCTTCGAGTTGGGCGACAAGCAACTCAAGCGTGCGGGCATGGATTACTGGCGGCATGTCGAGTGGCATCGCTGGGCGAACTGGATCACGTTTGAGCAAACCCTCGCCCCGACGGCACGGCTTTGGTTCATCGAATCCGACGGGCCGAAGCTTTACAGCGAAGCGCAGTTTGCGCCGGATGATTACCTCGTGTTCGGTCGCGAAACGGCGGGCCTGCCGAAGCAACTGCTGGAGCAACACC
>CAIKLQ010000106.1 GCA_903828255.1 uncultured Verrucomicrobiota bacterium | reverse complement strand
GCCGAGACCGTCACCGACAGCCGCCTCATAGGCCGATCCGTCTGGAACACCGAATGGATGCTGGTCATCCCCGGCGGCACGCTCCTGAGCGATCCCAACTCCGGCCTTGAGGCGTTCGCGGCGTCGGTCAGCGACATAAAACTGCTGTTCAAAACCTATGCCTACTCGGGGAACTGAGACGTGAGACGTGAAGCGTAAAACGTGAAATCTAATATGCCTGTTATGAAAGCAAATTCCACACTGCAAACATCCCGCCGATCGCGCTGTCCCTGGACCATTGGCAATTGGCTATCTGCGGCAGTTGCGTCATTCGTCATTGGGTATTCGTCATGGCCCGGCTTCGCCGCTCTGCCGGAGCCGTACAACCTCATCTACGGGGCCATCGAGATGGACGGCCATTGGGTAACGGCGGCGGACACCACTGTAACCGTCGAGGCCCGCCGCCTGCCCACCGGCGCGACCATCGCCTCTTACCGGATAGGCAGCCAGGCCTCGGCCAGCAACTACTACGCGCTCAAGATTCGCCTCGAAAGCCCTGCGCCCGACGACATCATGCAGGCGGCGGAAACCGGCACCACGCTCTATCTCACCGTGCTCAAGGGCACGATGGTAAAGAACCAATTGGAATATGACATGGGCGAGCGGGGCGTGGTCAAGCGCCTGGACTTCGGGAACATCGACACGGATCACGATGGCCTGCCGGACGGCTGGGAACAGGCCTATCTCTTTGGGCTGCAATTTGGCGCGACCGATGATCCCGGCCATGACGGCGTGAGTAACATAAACGAGTATCGCCTGGGCACTCACCCTTATCGCCCGGACGCGCGGCATCCGGCGGACGTGGACCAGGACTGGCGCATCAGTATTCCGCAACTCTCCGCCTACTACGGCGCGTGGAAGAAGGGCAACGCCTGGCCCATCGCGCCGACTAGCATCCCGCTGGAATACGTGACGCGGGCGACTTACCTATGGGAGCAAGGGGAGACGTACCACCTGAACCTCGACGCTGACGGCGCGGTGGTCGGCACAGCACCGCTGTGGTGGGTTGCTGGCGTAGCCCCCACCAATCCGGCAGCCGCCCCAGCCTCCGGCCCGCCCCCGCCGCCCTTCGGCCCACCGCCGCCCAGTTTCCCCTTGGAGGTTCTGACCCTGTCCCGCCCGAGTTACCAGCCCGGAGAGACCCTGACTCTGACCAACCGAGTCATCGTGCAGGGCAGCCTGCGCACCTACGCGCCGGAACATCGCCCGCCGCCGGGTTGGACGGTCGTGAGCGTGACGGGCGGCGTGTTGGATAAGACCAACAACTTTGCCAAATGGGGGCCTTACTTCGACCGTGCCAACCGCGACTTGGTTCTTACCCTACGGCCGCCGGCGGACGCCAGTGGTCTTCACCGGCTAACGGGCGCGGCCTCCTATGATGGCTTCCGCGTGGCCCTGCAGGGCGTCACCACGTTGTCCGATCTCGCTACGCTGCCCAGCCAGATCGTGTTCGAGCCCTCGGCGGAATCGGGGGACTGGATCCTGCGGGCACCGCCACTGCAAGCCTACGCTCTGGAAGTCTCTTCCGACTTATTGCATTGGCTGCCGGTCCTGAGGAATTGGACCGACGCCCAAGGGCAGTTGCAATTGCCCGCGCCCAACGGGAGCACTCCACCGGTCCGGTTCTACCGGGCCAGACTGATGCCGTGAGACGATCCGCTGCCCTCCCTGTTTCAGCGCTGCGACCCTGCGGGCCGGCCAGGCTCCAGTTTGGCTGGTGGGGTTGGAGTTGGCGGCGACGGCTGCGAGTCGCGGGGTTGATGAGCCTGTGGGCGGCAGTCGGAATGGTTACGGCCCACGCCACTCCGTTGGGCAGCAGCCTCCGCTCAGGACCAGCGACCTATCTGTCAGGTCAGACCGTAACGCTCACCAACCAACTGGCTCCGCTGGCGCAAGTCAGTTTCTACACGCTGACGGAGAACGTCCCGACCGGGTGGATCGTGGGGACGATCACTGAGGGCGGGAGTTATGATGACGCGAAGCATTGGGTGCGGTGGCTCTTCATGGACAACCAGGTGCGGGTCGTCACTTACCAACTTACCGCGCCCGCGAATGTCTCGGGTCCGGTGTTTCTTGGTGGCACCGCCTCGTTTGACGGAGAGTCCGTTCCCATCACCGGTTTGACTGTGTTGCCGCTGGAGTTGCCCCCATCCGGGGCGTTGGTGCGAACGCTGCCCGCTTCGTATCGAGCCGGAGCAACGGTTAATGTCCGGCTGCGGGCCACACCCGAGGAAGCCGTACTCCTCTACGGCGTGGAGGAGGCGATTCCAACCGGATGGACGGTGCTGAGTCTGGGTGGCGGCAGCCTGACAGCTCCGGGGTCTATTAAGTGGGGGCCTTTCGCCGAGGCTGTGCCGCAGGACATTGCCTACACGCTCGTTGCTCCGGCCACCGCGAGCAGCAACGTCGCGTTTCGCGGCACCGGGTGGTTTGACAGCACCACCGTCATTACCAGTGGTGACGCTACTATGTCACCAGCGCCGCCGGGTGGGGGCAGCTTGGGGCGCACCTTGCCGGCGCGGTACGGATCTGGCCAGAGCGTTTCGGTCACTATATCGGTCCAACCGGACTTGGGCACTGAGGTTTATGCAGTGCTGGAAACTCCCCCGGAGGGCTGGCTGGCGACGAACATCAGCGACTTCGGTTCCGTGTCTGGCGACGGGCGCAGTGTGCGTTGGGGGCCATTCATGGATGCGGAGGCCCGAACGAATCTCAGCTATGAGTTGCTCCCGCCCGCGACGGCCCGCAGCAACGTGGTTTTCAGCGGGGCCGGGCAATTCGACGGAGTGAGCCGGAGCACGGTGGGCCAGGTGAGTCTCCCTTGGTTCGCGCTGGAATCCGGCACGGTGACCCGCCTGTTGCCTGCTACTTGCGAACCGGGCGGGACGATCTCCATCACCAACCTGGTGGCCCCGAATGCGGCGGTCACCACCTACGCGCTGGAGGAATGCTTACCGTCCGGTTGGACGGTAACGAATGCCGGAGGCGGCACTTACCAAGCGGCCAGCCACAGTGTCCGTTGGGGGCCGATCTTCGATAACAGCACGAATGTGATCGTTTGGCAGGTGACGGCTCCCACCAACGCTGTCGGATCCGTTACTTTCACGGGCACGGTCTGGTTTGGCGCGGCGGTGCTACCGATCGGCGGCGCCTCCAATTTAACGGTCCTTCCGCCAAGCCAGGGAACGGTGCTGCGCTCACTGGCGGGATTTTTCCATCCGGGGGTGGCTTTCACGGTGACCAATGCCCTTAGCCCCGAAGCGGGGGTGGGGTTCTGCGTGGTGGAGGAAACCGTGCCGGAGGGTTGGGCCGTCACGAACGTCAGCCACTATGGCTTCCTGCTCCCGGGAACGCACCGGCTGCGCTGGGGGCCGTTCACCGAGGACACGGCGCAGACGTTGACCTTCACACTGGTCCCGCCCGGCACCGCGCGGGGGAGCGTTACCTTCGGCGGCGTGGCTTACTTCGATGAATGGCAGACGATCATTCTGGGCCCCACCCAACTGGTGGCCAACTCCCCGCCCACCTTGTCGGCTATGCCGGATCAGACCACCAGCGCGAACCGACCTTTGACGCTTACCTTTGCCCTTACGGATGATGAGACGCCGGCCGACCAATTACCGGTGAGTGTCGCGAGTTCGAATGAGTCTTTACTCCCCAGTCAAAATCTGGCGCTGGGCTGGATCGGGACCACGCGCCGCCTGACGATCTCGCCACAGCCCGACCAGGAAGGCCAGACGACCATTACTTTGACTGCGAGCGACGGCACGTTCACCCGGCAGCAGAGCTTCGTCCTGACGCTGCGAGCACCGCCCCGGCTGACAGAAGCGCCGACCAACCAGCTCGTGCAACTGGGGGGGTACCGTGCAGTTCACCGCGGCAGCCGCGGGCAGCGCGCCGCTGTCTTATCAATGGCAACGGGAGGGTGTGGATGTGGCGGGAGCGGCCGAACCGGCGCTGATCCTGCAGGCGGTCTCGACCAACGTGGCTGGGCTTTACCGGATCATCGTTGCCAATGACGTGGGCGCAGTCACCAGCGTGGTGGCGCGGTTGAGCGTCAATTCGCCACCCGCTCCCGGTCAATTTGCGCTCAGCACATATCTGAATACTGCCCAGACCTTCTCCGCCTCGAAGCTTGCTCGCGCCGCGCGGGATCCAGACGGCGACCCCATCCTACTCGCCAGCGTCAGTGTCAGCAGCACAAACCAAGGCACCGTCGGCTGGTCGGCCGGGCAGACCACTTATACTCCACCGGCGGGCTATACCGGGGCGGATGCGTTCACCTACACTTTGCAAGACGACCGCGGCGGTTCGGCCACAGGGACGGTGACGGTGACAGTCCAGGCCGGCGGGGCGATTTCGCCGAACGTAGTCTTTGGACCGGTATTGACCAATGGCAACTTCCTCATCCGATTCGCCGGGCTGCCGGGGGCCACCTACACCATCGAATACACGGACAGTATCTCGCCGGTTAACTGGCAGAAAGCGACGAACCTGGTGGCTTCCGCGAACACCGGGAGCTATGGTCGTGGCGTATTCCAGTTCAGCCAGAGCGCCGCAGGCGTTGCGGAGCGGCTCTTCCGTACGGTGTATCCAGCTTATTGAACCAGAGCTTACAGTTGAGCGAAAACCTTCACGACTCATGAAAAGAATGCGGATTAGGATTCTCGTTGTGGTTTTGTTGACCTGCGGCCCCGGCTTCGCCAGGGCGGCTTTAATGGCGAGTTGGAATGGATCGCAAGCCATCACCGAAACCTCCGGCGTGGCCTTTCCGTGTACGCTGAGTTCCTCGCAGACCACTATCCCGGACCTCTCCGTAACCTTGAACATTTCCGGAGGATGCAACGGTGACCTTTTTGCCTACCTTTCCCATGACGGTGGCTACGCGGTGTTGCTGAACCGGGTGGGCCGCAGCAGCATCGACGATCTGGGGTCCAGCACGTCGGGCTTCGCCGTGACCTTAACGAGCCGCGCGGCGCCCGACATCCACAATTCCCAAAACCTCAGCCCTTCCTACAACGGGGCCGGGCAACTGACCGGCAACTCGGGTGCCGACGGACGGGACGTGAGGCCCGACCTATCCTTTGATAGCACGCCGCGCACCGCCGGGCTGAATAGCTTCAACGGCCTGGACCCAAATGGCGCTTGGGTGATCTACTTCTACGACGCCTCCCTCGGCGGCGTTTCGACCCTGAATGGGTGGTCGGTGGAAGTTCAGGCCGTGCCGGAACCGGTCAATGCCGCCTTGGGTCTTTTCAGCGTGTTTTTTGCGTTCGCTGTCCTGTGGCGTTGGTTGGGCTGGAAAAGGAAACTCGAGTCCGCGTGATGTGCCCCGCAATTAGCGGACAGATCTCGTCCGCCAAATCAAAGAGAGCCTCCATTAACCACCGATGCCTGCTGGCTCAGCTAACAAACACGAAACTGCGCCGCAAACCCCGAAGCTTCGTCCACGGCTCGATTTGAAACGAAAACGACAGAATAGCGCGCAACGTTACAGGAGTCGGCGACATGCCCCAGAGATGGGAGATATTCTCAGGGTTGATCTGCTCACTTTGCGGCGACGGAGACTGGTCTGCGGCGGACAGAAACCTGTTGTGCTTTGGTATAAGAAAGGCCCAAATCGGCGGATAACGGCGGTGAGAAGAATTTGACGTGGAAAAACCGCGCGAGCACGAGCGCACGCGCGGCGACACCGATTTCCTCCGTTCAGTTTCCTCGTTGTTTCGCCCGTTTTTCCGCCACGCGACCAAACCGCTCCGACAACCTTAAGTCTCCTTAAGGCCAGACGCGTTGGCCAATTGTGAATAACTTTCCGTCGGTCGCTACGTGAAGGCCGTCGCCTGGGTCGGCAGCGCAAACACTTCCCAAATCCGTTGC
>CAIKLQ010000105.1 GCA_903828255.1 uncultured Verrucomicrobiota bacterium | reverse complement strand
AAGGGAACAAACGTGGCGTGGTGCTTCAGCGCCACGCGCTTTGCCGAGGCGCGATACCGATCAAACTCCGGAAACCATTTGTCGCTCACCGCGCCGCAGCGCAGGACAAAAGGCTCGCAAATGACGAGCTTCACTTTCGGCAGAGCTTTCTTCGTGCGCGCGACCAGTTCGTGGAAGTCGCGTTCGTAAATTTCCACGGTGCCCTTGTAATTGAGCTTGGGATCGAGCGAATGCCAGATGTCATTCACGCCAATCAAAATGCTCAACACGTCAGGCTGGAGGTCGAGGCAGTCCGCCTGCCAGCGCTCGGCGAGTTGAAACACTTTGTGCCCGCTGATGCCGCGATTGAAAATTTTCAGTCCGACGTCGGGTCGGCTCACGAGCAATTCCGCCGCCGCGATCCACGCGTAGCCATTGCCCAAACCGGGCTGGTTGTTGGGCGTGGTGGTTTTTTCCTTATCCCGACTCCGCCCGGCGTCGGTGATCGAGTCCCCCTGAAACAAAATCACCTGGTCCTTCGCGAACAGGTTGCGGCCCGGTGAAAACCACGGTGCGGCCGCGGCGGAATTCGCGGCCGCCAACCCGGCGGCCCCGAGTACGAAGGTGGAAGTTTTGAGGAAGCCGCGCCGGCTGAGCGCGGATGATTCGGAGGTTTCGTTTTTCATAAGTCACGCGAAGCTTACCGGGCCGCGCGCGTTTGGGAAGTTTTCAATTATGCCAGAGATATACTGGGCGCGGTCACGACCTACACTTGACCGCCCTCGGTGAACCGGGCGGGGTCGAAAACAATTCCTTTTCGGTAGCCGAAACCTTAGATTCTCGGCTGTCATGCAAATCTCAAACCCCACCCGCCGGCTGGCGGAATTTCTATTGGGCGGCGTGGTTCTCGTGAACCACGCGGCCTTCAGCGCAAACGTGGACTACTTCACAGACAACGGGTTCGGGAATCCTTCTTCCACCTTGCAGCACCCGACCGGGGAGTTCTATAAAGGCACAACCTATCTGGCCTACCAGGGGCCGCATGAAGATTCGTACGTCTGCGCCTACAACCATGCCCGCCGGGAATGGTCGGGGCCGGTGCTCGCCGGCGTAAGTCTGATGGGAAAAACCCCGGACCCCATTGACAACAGTGATGTGGACAATCACGGCAAGCCCGCCATGATGGTAGATCGCAAGGGCTTTATTCATGTGGTGTACGGTGCCCACGGCGGAAGCCCGCTGCTGGGTAGGAATCCCTTCGGCGCCCCCGCCGGCACCCCGCGTGGCGGCAAGTTGACGCATCTTGTTTCAAAGAACCCCGAGGACATTTCTTCCTGGGAGGTGGTGGACAACGTCTCCCCCTTTGGCACCTACCCACAGTTTGTGCAAATGGACGATGGAGGTGTGTATCTGTTCTACCGACATGGCTCGCATCGGAGCGACTGGGTATTCCAGAAGTCCACCGATGACGGGCGGACTTTTGCGCCGCCAGTTTCCGTCCTCAAGCACAAAGCCCAACCCACCGACGTCACCGTGCATGACGCCTGGTATGCGTGGTTTGCCAAAGGCCGTGGCGACACGATTACCGCCTCCTATATCTATCATCCCTGCGCCAACCCGGGCCATACGAAGGATCGGCACAACGCCTACTTCATGAGGATGGACTGCGGGGACGACTCTTGGGACAATATAGCCGGGGAGCGGCTAACCCTGCCCGTCACCAAGGAGTCTGCAGACCAGAAGACCCTCATCTTCAATACCGGCGCCGAGCGGTGCAACCACGGCACTTGCCGGGTTGACCGGGAGGGTAATCCGCATGTGTTCTTTCGCTACGACAAGGGTCAGGTGCGCTACTCCCGATGGACCGGCAGCGTTTGGACAGGCCCGACCGCCGTTCTACCCGAAGGCGGGAGTGGAGGACAGGACGGGGATATGATCGTGGAGTCCTCTACCACTGTGCGGATGCTTCTAACGAGCAGCAACGGCGACAAGGGCGAAGTGGGTTGGTGGAATACCACGGACGGCGGACAGACGTGGGCGAAGCAACCCCCACTGTTGTCGCGAGTCGGCGGTGGCTATGGGATCGGTGCGCTGGTAGAGAACTTCACTCCGGAGGGCATGGTCGTCGTCAGCGCGAGCATTTCGTCGCAACATCTGTATCGGCAAATGATACTGTTAGGGACAGACGGACCGGTGAAGCGCCCGGAGGCAGAGGCCGCTAATATTGTAAAGGACCTGTTGAAGATCATGAAAACAGGTCCCCTAAAGTCTGGAGACAAACAAGTGCTGGCAGTAAAGAAGGGCAAGAAGAAGGAAAAGTACATGGAGGAGGAATGAGGCCGGCGGATAACCTGCTGAGGCGGGCGGGATGACGGGCCGTGGGTAGCCTTAACCGCCGGGGTAGGGGATGTTGGTCGAATAGTAGATGGCGTAGAATTCCTTTTCGAGCGAATGACCTCCGCGCTCGTTTTCGGAAGGAGGCAGTTGGAGGGCGGCAAAATCACCCGCCGGATTACAGTCCGCAAGGCGGCGGGTTCTTGAACCCATATCCGCGGTCCCAAATGCAAGGACCGGTTCGGCAAAGCTTCCAGTCGCCCCCGGCGGCGGGATGCGATCGAAAGTGGCGGGCAGGCGCGCGGCGGTCACGCCGTTTCAACGGCCGCAAAGCTGGGGCGACGGTGCCTTGGGGCGCTGCCGACAGTTCAACGGTGAAGCAGGCTGAAGCCCGCGCGCCGGCGCGTATTGACCGCTCGTATTTCCGGCGGTATCGCGCGGCTTGTCTTTCGGAACTGCTTTTCTTAGGCTCGGCCATGCTTAATAAATTACGCAATTCCATCCAAGTGACGGCGACCCTCTT
>CAIKLQ010000104.1 GCA_903828255.1 uncultured Verrucomicrobiota bacterium | reverse complement strand
CCCGCTCGCGAGCCGGTCGAGGCCGACGATGGCTTTGGCTATTTCGCTCCGCCCTGCGCCCACCAAGCCGGCGAAGCCCAGAATCTCGCCCTGACCGGCATCGAAGGACACGCTCTTGGCCGGGTAACGGCTGGAGCGAACTCCGCGCACTTTCAGGAAGCCCGGTTTGCTTTGCGCCTGGGGCTCGACGTAAAAGCTCTTGATCTCACGTCCCACCATCAGGCTCACGATGCGGTCGTGGCTGATGTCGGCGGACGGCAACGCGCCAGCGTTCTTGCCGTCGCGCAACACCACCACGCGATCGGCGCAGTGCTCGACTTCGCCGAGCCGGTGCGAAATGTAGATGACGCTCACGCCTTGCGCGCTGAGTTCGCAGACGAGTTGGAGCAGACGCTCGGTTTCCGACAGCGTGAGGCTGGAGGTCGGCTCGTCCATGATGATGAGCCGCGCGTTGAGCGACAGCGCCTTGGCGATCTCGACCATCTGCTGCTGGGCGAGGGAAAGCTTGTCGAGCCGGGTGCGGCTGGAAACGTCGAGGCCGAGGCGTTTGAGGTACGGCTCAGTGTCGGCGTGGATTTTCTTGGTGTCAATCAGCCGGAACGGTCCGATGAGCGGCTCGCGGCCGAGGAAGACATTTGCCGCCACGTCGAGGTTGTCGAGGACGTTGAGTTCCTGGTGGATGAACGCGATGCCCAGCTTGAGCGCGTCGGTGACGTTGTTGATGCGCACCGGCTGGCCGTCCACCAGAATTTCGCCGGCGTCCGGCTGATAGACGCCGCCGAGAATTTTCACGAGCGTGGATTTGCCCGCGCCGTTCTCGCCGCAGAGCGCGACGACTTCGCCGGGGCCGACTTCGAGGCTCACGCCATCCAAAGCCACCACGCCGGGAAAGCGTTTGCCAATCCCGCGCATTTCAAGCAATGGTCCGGTGCTCATTTTGTCGGCACACAGAAAGGACAGAGGAGGGCGGGCGAACAAGCATAAAATTTGGGAAGACCCAACTTACGCCGGTAAAGTGGCGCTGAAACCGCGCGTGTCCCAGGCGCTTCTCGCGGATCAGGGCACTCCGAACTGCGCGCGAGCTTTGGAGTGCGGCGACTTGTCGCCGCTTTTGCGCTTTGCCGACTTGTCGGCAAAGCAGCGCCGCGCAGAGCGGCGCGAGGGATCACCTGAACCCACCGATTCTGCTGAATGGTGCGCGCCACGCTGTTCGACGGCGACAAGTCGCCTGCGGAAAGCGGTGACAAGTCACCGCACTCCAAAGCTGCGCGGTTTCGGTCGCATTGGATTCCTCCGCTCTGGTTTCTATTTCAGGTGTGGCGCCACCGCGTCGCGCCAGATGGCGTAACCCTTGGCGTTCATGTGGAGGCCGTCTTCGACGAAAATGTCCGGCTTCGGGCGACCATCGGGACCGAGCATCAGCGGGAAGACGTTGATGAACGTGATGCCGTGCCGGCGGCAGTAGGCGGCGGCGAGCGTGTTGAGTCGTTTGACCTCTTCGACTTGCGCCCAACGTGCATGATTCGGCGCGCTCGCAATGTAGGCGAGCCGCGCGTGCGGCAGATGCTTCCGGAGCTTTTCCATCAGCGCCACGAAATCGCCATAGACGACGTCCGCCGGCTTCTTCGCGTTCAGATCGTTGCCGCCGGCATAGACGACGACCTGGCGCGGCGCGTAGGGAATCACGATGCGCTCGGCGAAGTTCACCGAGTCGGCGAGCTGCGATCCGCCAAAGCCGCGATTGACCACCCGCCGGCCGGGAAAATCCTGCGCCAGCGATTTCCACCGCAGGATGCTGGAACTGCCAACGAAGATGATGGGGTTTTTCGGCGGCGGATTGGTTCGGTCAGACGCCTCGTAGGCGGCGATGGCGTTTTCCCATTTGGCGGAGTTGTGCGTGGCGAGCGAGTTCGGCGGCGGCGGCGCGGTGCGGCAGCCAGTCGCGGCGAGGCCGAGTACGAGCAACAGCGCCAGGCAAGCGCCGGCGTGGTGGAAGTGGCGGTTTGCGAAGCGGGGATCGGAATTCGTCATGGCAGGAGAGTTCGCGAACTGGCTGGCAATTTCAAGCCGCTTTGCCGTGGCCGTGCGGAACGAAGCCCCTGGCGAAATGCGATTTGCCGAATCCGAGCCGCAGAAGATGGAAGCGGACTTAAACGCAAAGACGCGGAGGGCGCAGAGCGGTGAAGCCGGAACCGAAACGGAGCGCGACCGGTCCCCGGTCGCAGCGGCTCCGCATGCAGAGGGGTGCCGTGTTGAACTCGACGCCCCGATCCGAGCGGGGCCGCTGCGGGCGGGGACCGCCCGCGCGCCGACGATTCCGCATACGCTTCGCAGCCTGCAACGAAATCGGAGCGCGGCTCTGTGAGCCGCAGCAGTTCCGGACGGCGAGCGGGTTTGGGAAGTTACGGAGCCGGCCACCGTTCGGAGCCGCTGCGGGTCACAGACCCGCGCTCCGTTCCGGCTGCGGCTTGGCCGCGCTGTGCTCTCCGCGGCTCTGCGTTAGGTCTGGCTGAGAATCACTTGGAAGATGCCGGCTTGGGAACAAACCGCACCGGCTTGAGGAATTTTTCGCCGTCGGGAACCATTTTCAGGCCGCAGAGTTCGAACAGCCTTTCAAAGGCATACCGCATTTCCGGCTTGCTGAGGGGCGTCTGGTTCTTGAAAAAGAAGCTTGGGTTGGGAACATCCCGAGACCAGTTCGCCGGATTGATCGAACGCCCGGACAACTCCGCGTAGGTGGCTGCAAGGGTCATCAAGTCTGCTCCGATATAGACCACGTTACTCGCCAAAACGATTGCGGGGTCGGCTGCAGAAGGAGCCGGTGGTGTGCTTTCCGCAATCCGCGTTTGCCAGAAAGTGGTCGTTTGCTTCGGCACGACAAAGGCGAACTTCTCGCCGTCTGGAATCACGGCAATGTCCTTGGTGGCTAACGCTGCGGACAAGAGCTTGGCGACTTCAGCTTTGTCGCCCGAAGTGCTCCGCAGCGTCAGGGTCTTGTCGGGAAGCAAGGGACTGCGGAGCAAAGACCGTCCCGCCAACTCGCCATAAGTTGCCAGCACACTGGTCGTGCCGGCCCCGACCAACCAGAGCGCGGGCGCCGGTGAATTGGTCTCCGCACCGGGCAGCGTGACGACCAGATTGGTCCCGGCATGGCGCAACTCCGCCGCTCCACTTTCGGGCAGAATCTTAATCACCTCCAGACTCTCCCAAGGCTCGTGTTCTTTCAAAAGCAACTCGGTTGGGCGCGAATCGGGGCGAGGACCCGCCACGTTCACCAGGGCGAACTTGTGACCAGGCAAGTTCACCATTCCAACCAGCGTCACAGGCGAAGGTGGCGTTTGTGCCACCAAGGAAATTGAAGCAACCAAGACCCATGCGAGGAGAAGACGGGTAGCTTTCATAAGTGACGCCATACTCAGCTTCGCCACAAACACCGTCAAGGCAGTTACCTCGTGGTTTCACCGCGTCGCCGCCGTCATTTGCTGCATCC
Organism: uncultured Verrucomicrobiota bacterium; assembly: GCA_903828255.1. Taxonomy (GTDB): domain Bacteria; phylum Verrucomicrobiota; class Verrucomicrobiia; order Limisphaerales; family JADLHS01; genus CAIKLQ01. The sequence continues at coordinate 9,990 of CAIKLQ010000104.1, read as the reverse complement.
AGCCGCCATCAATTTTTTCGTAGGCGGCAAAGCCTCGCGCGCCCAGCGCCGTGGCGAGGCTTCGCTGGGTTTCTGCTCGGATGGCTTGGAGTCGTGCCTGCTGATCTTCGGCGGCGAGCGATTTGTCGGAGCGCAAACGGTTCGCGGCTTCCTCGGCTTGACGGCGAATGTCGTAAGCCTGCGCCGCCGCGGCGTCGGGCAGTTCGAGCCGCTGGGCCACGCGATAGATCGGCTCGTAACGATTATCCGTCGCGCGCTGCCACGCGGCGAAGGCTTCCGGGCCGAGCAGTTCCCGCGTTTGCGCTTCGGCTTGTTGCTGCAATTGCGCCGTGCGCGATTTGAAATCCGCCGCCTGCTGCGAAAGCCCCGCCCGCGCCTGGTCGTTTGCGTGTTGGATTTTGGCCACCGCTCGCGCCTCGTCCTCACTCAAATCCAGGCCCACCAAGCGATCGCGCAGCTTCGCGGCTGGCGACTGCCGCAGGCGGAGTTCAGCGTATTCGTCGGGCGAGAGCCATTCCCGCAGCGCCTGCTCGTGAGCGGCCTCCAACTCCTTGCGCTTGGCTTGTTGCTGCGTTCCGTTCCGGCCCGGCGACCGCAAATACTCCACCCACGAGCGCTCCAGTTCCTCCTTGGCGCTCGCAAGCTGCGCGCGTTTTTCAGCCGGAAGAAAATCAGCGAGCCGCTCCCAATGTTCCCGATGGTCGGCGACGTTGGCATGGGCTTCTTCCTCGGCACGTGGATTTGCGTTGCCGAACAACGTGGCGAAAAGCTCGCCGCGCTCGTGGTCCAGCTCATTCAACTGCCCCGCCTTTTCGCTCACGAGTTTCTCAAAAGCCCTTTCGTGCATGAGATAGTGCCAGAACTGTCCGCTCACTCCGTCCACCAGCGCCTTGACGCGCGCGTTGAAGAGATCGTTCACGTCGGCGATGAGGATGTCCCGCACCGTGGTTTCCGGGCAACCGATGCCGCGCAAGTTGGCGAGGTAAATCCGGTAATCGGCGGACTCCAGTTGCGCCCAGTGGAACGGCTCGGTGGTCTCGACGACTTCCGACATCGGCTCACTCGCAGGCGGCGACGCGGGTTGGGGTTTCACGCGCAACACGCGGTTGGTGAGGAAACGGGTAAAATCCCCGCGCAACTCCGGGCGCGCTCCGGCGCCCGCCAGCCAGAGCACGCCGCCCGCGAGCAGCACGTTGAGCGCGAGGGAAAAATTCGTGGTGAGCTTCATAATCCGTTTGCGTTGGTGAGCCACGCGCCGCCGCGACCGAGATACTGCCCGCTGGCGTTCGCCCCGAGCACTTGCAAAACAGCGCGCTGCATCTCCGCCTGAATTTGGGCGATCCGCTGTTGGCGATCCGCGTCGGAGAGCGATTTGTCCTGACGAAGTTGTTCGGCCTCTTGCGTGGTGAGTTGGCGGAGATCGAAGACCTTTTCGGCAGCAGCCCGCGGCAGATCATGTTCCTCGCTCAGGCTGAAGAGCGTTTTGAAATCACCGTCCGCCGCCCGCTCCAGTTGGGCAAAGCGCACCGCGCCGAGAAACTGCCGCTCGGCGGCCTTCAACTCCTCCTCCTGCGCGTCCGTCAATGAATCCGAATCGAGGAAGGAGTGCCCCTTGCTCAGTTGGTCACTGAACCGGGCGCGAATCAAACCCAGTTGGCGCACCTCCGCAGTGGTCAGATCGGTGGCTTCAAACCGCACCCGGTCCATCTGCGGGAGCATCGCGATGCGCGCGGTCATTTCCTCCAACTGAGGTTGCGGGAGCAACGCGGCCAACTCCTGGTGATACCGTTTGCCCAACTGCGCCAGTTCCGCTTCGTCCGTCTCCAGCCACACGCCGCGGGTGCGCGAGCGAAGTTCATCGTGCCGCGCGCCGAACCAGGCCAGCTTGGTGGTGACCTTGACAAAGGTTTCATCCGGCATCGGGCCGAGCACGAAACGCATGATCGCCTGGCTTTCGAATTCATCCATTTTCACCAGGTCCGAGTCCCCCAGGCAAACATCCTGGCCGACGACGCGCTCCACGCGGGCAATGAGTTTCTCCAGCGCCAACCGCGCCTGCCGCTCCGCCTCCTCAGTGGCGCGCGTGCGGCGCAACCCGGCGGTCCAGAACGGCAACTTCGGTTCGGCTTCCTTGGAGATCTTCTCGAGCGCCCGGCGTCCGCGCGCGATCACGATGTCCCGAACGGTCTTTTCCGGGCAGCCGATCGCGCGCAAGTTGGCGGCAAGTTGCTCGAAATCCTCCGCCTCGACTTTGCTCCACGCGAAATGATTCGTCACGTAGGTGACGGGTGCGGGCGGGTTGCGGGCGGCGGACGAGAATGAAACTGCTGGCACAACGGTCGTCACCGAAACCGCTGCCGCGACCGTGCTAGGCATCCGCGCAGGCGATTCTTTCAGCAGGCAAATCGCCGCACCCGCTAAGGCGAGGTTCAGGCCGAGCGAAATTACAAATGTTGGTTTGGGCTTCACGGGGTCAGTCTTCAGTTGCTTTTAAAATCAAATTCCCAATCCGCCCTTTGCCCGTTGAACTGCCGCGTCACTCGGGCCACGGCTGGCGCACTCCAAGACCATTCGGTGGGGCGGACGTTTCATGGTGAGGGGAGCTCGCTGGCGAACCCGCCGCGCGGTTCATTTGTTTCGGCGGTTCAATACCGACACCTTGCCGAACGCGCCCTCAGTTTTCTCGTGCTTGAGGATGAACTTCTGCAACTCCGCCGTGTCCGCCGTCAGAACGATCCAGCCGTCTCCGGTCTCACCCAGCTTGTTGGGAACGACGCTGTGGCGAATGGCTTTGGGATTCTTCGCGACCAGTTTCGTCAGCCATTCGTAGTCGAACATGCGCCATTCAAGCGTTGACTCGAGGCGGGTGACTTTGAACAGATAATGCGGCGGGATCGAGTTGTCCGGTCGTTCGCGCGGCAAGAGGTCGAGGAAAAGCCGGCCCTTGAGCTTGAACAAGTGGGTGTCAAACTCCGACCGCTCGTCGTTCTTCAAAACGGTGAGTTTGTAAGCCTGGCCCTCCGCTTTCTCGAACTGCCAGTGCTCGTCCGTGGCGTTGGTCGCGCCGGCCTCCGCCCAGACGCCGAGCAGCGCGGGTTCGAAGACGATATCTTTTGCGGTGTAAAACGGACAAACCGACATAACGACGCAGCCGACGAAGAAAGTCAGCAGCGCCAGTCCGGTCGAAATTTTGATGGTCGTTTTCATGTTCGTTATCCTGTTGTCGTTGCGGGCTACTTTCGCCCCTTCATCACCACAAAGCGAGATCGGCGGGCGAAAGGGATCATGGAAGTCACGATTTTTGGAATTGGCCGTTGCGGCTCATCCGATCAGCTGTGGGCCATCGGATAATCTTTGACGCCCCAGCAGTCTTCACGAACCATGCCGGGGTCATGAGCAGTGGAACAACCAACCCCGGCGCGCTGGCCGGAAAGCGGATCGTCATCATCGGCGGCACGGCGGGCTTGGGCCTGTCGGCGGCTCGGGCGTTCCTGGCGGCGGGTGCGCGGCTCGTGGTCGTCGGACGGCAGTCGGACAATGTCGAAACGACGCGGCGGGAACTGGGAGATGCCGCGATTGTCTTGCAAAGCGACGCCACCAAACCTGAAACAACCGTGGCTGCCGTCGCGCAGGCCGTGACGGCATTTGGTGGATTGGATGGCGTGTATCACGTCGCTGGCGGTTCGGGCCGGCGATGGGGTGATGGGCCGTTGCACGAACTCACGGACGAAGGCTGGGACGCCACGCTGAATCTGAATCTCACTTCGGTGTTTTATTCCAATCGCGCGGCGGTGCGGCAGTTCCTCGCTCAAGGCACGGGCGGAACGGTCTTGAATCTGAGTTCGGTGCTCGGCTTTTCGCCGTCGCCGAAGTTTTTCGCCACGCACGCCTACGCCGCCGCCAAAGCAGCGATCATCGGGCTGACCAAAACCTGCGCCGCCCAGTATGCGTCGCGAAGCATCCGCTTCAATGTGCTCGCGCCCGCGCTCGTGGATACACCCATGGCCCAGCGCGCCGCCCACGACGCCACGATCCTATCCTTCATCCAAACCAAGCAACCACTCGATGGCGGGCGCATCGGCCAACCGTCTGATCTCGATGCGGCGGCGGTTTACTTTATGAGTGACGCGTCAAAGTTCGCCACCGGCCAGGTGCTCGCGGTGGACGGAGGCTGGTCCGTGAGCGAAGGACAAATCCCTCTCGCGCCATGAAACCGGACCTAGGATACGAACTGCGCCCAGCGACTCACCGGCGGCGAGGCCAAGCTTCCTCTAAATCCATGGACTACGCCATCGGCCTGGACATCGGCGGCACGAACATCAAGGCGCTCGCCGTGACGCCCGGAGGTCAGGTGCTCGCGCAGGCCGCTGTGCCCACCGGCGACAATGGCAAGCGCAGATGGTATTTGAATGTTCGCCACACGAAGGACGCACTCGAACGTGCCGTGAAACGAAAGCCCACCTGGATCGGTCTGGCAGCGCCGGGCCTCGCTGCGGCGGATCAAGCTTCCATCGCCTTCATGCCCGGACGGCTGCCCGGTTTGGAACTTCTGGTCTGGCAGAAGTTCTTGAAGGTGGCACACCCCGTGCCGGTCTTGAATGACGCGCACGCCGCGTTGCTGGGTGAGGTCTGGCGCGGCGCGGCGCGCGGTTCGCAAAACGCCATTCTCCTGACACTCGGCACGGGCGTTGGTGGCGCGGCGTTGGTGGACGGTCGCCTGCTGCGGGGGCAGATTGGTCGCGCGGGCCATCTCGGGCATATCTCGCTGGATCCCGCGGGCACACCGGACATCGCCCGCACGCCCGGCAGCCTCGAAGACGCCATGGGTGATTGCACGGTCAGCGCGCGGAGTAGCGGGCGCTTTTCCTCTACCAAGAAACTTGTCGCGGCCAGCAAAGCTGGCGACACCTTCGCCAGGACGGTCTGGCTTAAATCTGTTCAGGCGCTGGCTGCGGGCATCGCGTCGATCATCAACGTGCTTGATCCGGAAGTAGTGGTCATTGGCGGCGGCATCGCGCAGGCCGGCGAATCCCTCTTCCGTCCGTTGAAGGAATACCTGAACGACTTTGAGTGGCGACCCGGCGGCCACAAGGCACGCGTCGTGCCGGCCAAACTGGGCGATCGCGCGGGCGCGTTTGGCGCGGCATGGAACGCAATCCTTTCTCCAACTCAACCTTGAGGATTCCCTTGAACGACGATCCTGAACAGTGGCCACGGCCAAAGGCCGAAACGGAGCGCGGCGTTCACGCCGCTTCAGCGTCCGAACTGATTGGTGAGACCGTTGTGGATACGACGCTGGCGACTGTTTGTGCCGTGAAGCGGCGTAAACGCCGCGCTCCTGCTGTCCCGCAACCACACTCCTCCAACGAAGCTGCAGCCATCAAGTCGAGAAATCCCCTCGCCCCGACCCTCTCCCCTTCCGAAGGGGCGAGGTCTGGACTAACATCACCGTTCAGCAGCCGCCCCCCGACTTACGATAACTTCTCCCTCTCCCCCGCCGAGGGGGAGAGGGCCGGGGTGAGGGGCTTCGTCCATTTCTTCTAAAAGCTCATGAATTCCACCTCACCCGCTCAAACCTATCTGCAACTCTCTCGCGACCTTGTGGACAAAGTTGAAGCCCAGCTTCCGCAAATCCAGCAAGCCGCCGATTGGTTCGCCGAATCCATTCTCGCCGGCCGCATGGTGCAAGTCTTCGGCTCGGGGCACAGCCGGATCATGGTGGAAGAAATGTGGCCGCGTTATGGCTCGTTCCCCGGCTTCAATCCGATCGTTGAACTCTCGCTGAGTTTCCATAATTTGGTCGTGGGCGCGAATGGGCAGCGGCAGGCGATGTTCCTGGAAAACGTCTCCGGTCTCGCCGAACGCATCCTGCGCAACTTCGCTCTCCGTCCGACGGATTCGGCGCTCGTGATTTCCTCCAGCGGTTGCAACCTCGTGCCCATCGAAATGGCGGCGGGCTTCAAGGCGCGGGGTCTCAGAGTCGTCGCCATCATCAGCCGGCTGCACTCGGAAGCCAGTCCGTCGAAACATCCCGAAGGCAAGCGGCTGCAGGACTTCGCCGATCTGGTGTTGGATACCGGCGCACCCGTCGGCGACGCGATGGTGAAAATCCCCGGACTCGACACGCCGGTCGCTCCCGGCTCGACTATTGGCGGCTGCCTGCTAATCAACACCATCAAAGCCGAAGTGGCCGCGCGGCTCACGGCGGCAGGTCAGCCGCCCAAGGTGCTCAGCGGCGGCGCCGTGGTGGGGGCAAAGCGGGCAGCGGAAATCTTTGAAGCCGCGTACGATGAGCACGCGCGGCGACTGGCGAAGCTCTACGCAACCATCGGCCTCGAAGGCTCCGGAGGTGCAGAATGACCCCACAGGTGCTGCTCGTGGAATGTGAGGACCGCCGCGGCCTCGTGCATGCCATCACCGGCGTGCTGCTCAAGCACGGCGTGAACGTAGTGGGCAACCAGGAGTTCGTGGATGGCACCTCATCACGATTCTTCATGCGCACCGAGTTCGACGGCGCGGCGGATGCACACGAACTGGTATCCGAGGTTCGCAGTGCGCTGCCGGTCCCGGCGAGCGTGCGGCTTTCCGACCTCACCCCCAAGCGCGTCGTGGTGCTGGTTTCCAAGGAACATCATTGCCTGGGCGACATCTTGATCCGCCACGCGTTCGGCGAACTCAACGCGCAGGTGCTCGCGGTGCTCAGCAATCACCCCGGGCTGCAGTCGCTCGTCGCCAAGTTCGACCGGCCATTCCATTTCATCAGCCACGAGTCGTTCACGCGCGAGGAACATGAAGCGGCGTTGCTAAAGGTCATCGAGCAACATCAGCCCGATTACCTCGTGCTTGCGAAATACATGCGCGTGCTGACGCCGGATTTCGTGCGCCGGTTTCCCGCGCGCATCGTGAACATCCATCACTCGTTCCTGCCCGCATTCGCCGGCGCGCGGCCGTATCAACAGGCTTTCGACCGTGGCGTCAAGGTGATCGGCGCCACCGCGCATTTAGTTACCGAGAAACTTGATGAGGGCCCGATCATCGTGCAGCAGGTCATGCCCGTGGACCACACGCATACGGCGCGCGATCTGGCGCAGGCGGGGCACGATGTGGAGCAAATGGTCCTCGCCCGCGCGTTGCGACTCGTGCTCGAAGATCGCGTGTTTCTCTGTGGTAATCGCACCGTGATTTTTGACTAGAGCGCTCAACCAGAATTTCCCATGAAAGAACAACCGCTTAGAACCACTGTTATCGGCAGCTACCCGTTCCCCGGCTGGCTGGAGTTTGCATCGCAGAACCTGGAACGCTTCGGCGCGGCGGACATTGCCGAGGCGCAGGACGACGCCGTGATCACGGCGCTGCATGATCAACTGGCCGCGGGTTTGGACGTCGTCACCGACGGCGAGCAGACGCGGCTCGACTTCAACCTGTCGTTCTACGGCTACATGGAAGGCATCGCGCTGGAGTCGGTGTCGCCGCGACGGTTTGGTCCAGCCGCACACGACCAGCGCGGGCGGCATCCGGTCACGGGCGAACTGCGGGCGCCGCGCGGGCTGGGAGTGGTGGAGGAGTTCCAGCGCCTCCAAAGAATTTTCGGCGCGGTGAAGCCTGCTACCAGCCCCACGCTCAAAGCCAGTGTTCCCGGGCCATACACGTTGAGCGGGCGGCTCGTACCGAATGCGCAATACCCGGATCGTTGGGCGCTGACCAAAGCGCTTTTGCCCATCGTGCGGACGGAATTGGAGAATCTGGTCAAAGCCGGCTGCGCGGAAATCAGCGTCGACGAACCGAGCATGAGTTGCTACGCGCACAAGGAAGACCCGCGACGCTTCGTGGACGTGTTCAACCGCACGGTGGAAACAGTCGCGGGGCGAACGCGAGTCTGCACGCATCTTTGCTTCGGCAACTACAAGGCCCGGGCCGTCGGGCCGCGCCGGCTCGCGCCGATGTTTCCGGCGTTTCTCGATTTCAAGTGCGACGAGATGCACGTCGAGATGGCGAGCCGCGAGTTTGCGGAGTTGGAGCTTATTGGTCCGATCGCACGCCGGATGGATGTGGCGGTGGGCATCGTGGATGTGAAGAGTTATTACATCGAGACGCCGCGGGACATTGCGGATCGCGTGCGGCTTTGTCTGGAACATGCGCCGGCAGATCGGTTGGTGTTTGCGCCGGATTGCGGCCTAAGCCAGACCGCCCGCTGGGCGGCGCGCCAGAAACTGGCGAGCTTGGTGGAAGGCGTGAAGCTCGTGCGCAAGGAACTGGGTGTTCGGTGAAGCCTACCTTCCAGAAAGATGACGCGTTGCTGGCGGACATTGCCCGCGCGCGAAGCGAAGGGCGTGCGCGCTTGTGGTGGCTGGGTCAGAGCGGCTTTCTGCTGCACACGCCTGCAGGCACAGTCCTATTCGATCCGTATCTCTCCGACTCTCTTACGACAAAATACGCCGGCACGGACAAGCCGCACACGCGGGTCACCGAACGCGTCATCGCCCCGGAGCGGCTCACGGGAATTGATGTCATCACGAGTTCCCACAATCACACCGACCACCTCGATGCGGAAACGCTGTTGCCGCTGCTTGCCACTAACCCGCAGGCCAAGCTGGTGATCCCGCGTGCCAATCGGGACTTCGTGCTGGAGCGGCTTGGCAGGGAATTTCCCCTCACCCCGACCCTCTCCCCTTCCGAAGGGGAGAGGGAGAAACATCGGCAAGCTGCTGGCAAGACGAGCGGCGCCGGAAATGTCGTGGACCGGGCCTCGCTTTCCCCTCTCCCCCGCCGAGGGGGAGAGGGCCAGGGTGAGGTGAACGCTCGACTGAATGGGTGCCAATTGGTCGAACTGGACGAGGGCGAAAGTGCGAGCGTGGCCGGCGTGGAATTTCACGGCATCCCAGCGGCACACAACACGGTAGAGCGAGACGAACAGGGCCGCTGCCGGTTTCTCGGCTACGTGGCGCGGGTGGGCGGAAAGACGATATACCACAGCGGAGATACACTGATGCACGACGGACTCGTGCCCGCGCTCGCGCGGTTCGCTCCGGACGTGGCGCTGGTGCCCATCAATGGCAACAGACCTGAACGTCGCGTGGCCGGTAATCTCAACGGTCGCGAAGCCGCCGGGCTGGCGCGCGCGATCGGCGCGCGACTCGCCGTGCCGCATCATTTCGACTTGTTCGCCTTCAACACTGAGCCGCCAGACGAATTCGAGGCTGCGTGTCATGCCCTCGGTCAGCCGTTTCGCACACTGCAAAATGGCGAGGGAGTGGACTTGTGAGTTTTGGACGGAGCGCCGGTTTCCGACCCGGCTTGTTGGAAAGCGGCCTCAGGAACGCGCCGGGTCGGAAACCGGCGCTCCGCCATCAGGCCGCGGAACAGCCGGCCAGTTCATCCGCCATTTCGCAAAGCTGGGCGTAGTAATCCTCGCGGGAAAGCCCCGCGGCAGCGGCACCAAAAGTTTCTGCGTCGTCCGAAGAAGCGAATTCCCCGTAGTTGACCAGCACCAGTTGATAGAGCACCAGCAGCGGCACGCGCGTGAGATCGGTCATGAAGACGGGATGGACATACATCGTAAAGCCGTCTTCGGGCCGCTCGCCCTTGGGGGCCGGGTGGGCGAATTCGCCTGGCTCCAACCCAGCCGTATCGAAAACGATCGGGCACGGATAGCGCACGCAGGCGCGGTCTTCGAGAATTTGTAGCAACTCCTTCCAGCCGATGTGCGGGCCGTATTTCGCGTTGATCTCCGCGCCGCGGGTGGCCACGTGCGAATTCAGCGACTGGCGGGCGTCAGCGGCGGTGAGTTGCGTGGCCATGCGGGCGGGCGGTCAGGAGTTGCTCGCGACCGGCGCGACCCCGGCGATTTCTTCGATGGTGTGGCCTTCATTCGCCTTGGTCAGTCGGCCTTGCAGGATCGGCACCGCCATGCGCAGAAACACCGTGTAGCACAGCAGGCCGAAGGCCCAGATGCCGAAGCACACGAGCGTCTCGTTCAACGACGGACTGTAT
>CAIKLQ010000103.1 GCA_903828255.1 uncultured Verrucomicrobiota bacterium | reverse complement strand
TTCTGGCGTTGGTTGGGCAGCATGAACGCACCCCCAATTTAACAAACCAACACCTACCAATAGGAGCGAAGCTATGAAGCAGACATTACAGAGCATCGGACACTGGACACCAGCAGTCTTTTGCGCGTTCATTTCACTCACTGCGCTTTTCGCATCATCGAGCCATCCTGATGCGGGGTGGTGGAAGCCTGCGTTCTTTTCATTCCTTCCGATGTGTTTCTTTTTCGTTGGCTCTGCGACTTGGCAGATGCAGAAGGAGATTCGAGAGTTGCGGAAGCCGGTCACAGATTTGCAAAGCAAGCAAGTGAGTTGACATGCGGCCCAACCAGATCACTGCAACCAACGCCGGATGGGAGCAATGCAAAACCCATCCGCCGCATTATTCACCCGCTGTTTACAGCCGGCGCTTGACGTGAGAACCACGCAGGCGCAAAGTCTTTCGCAGTTCCACGTCACCAGCCAGAACACAAATGCCAAAATACATTATTGAACGCGAGATCCCGGGAGCCGGGAAACTCACGCCCGATGAGTTGCAGGTCATTTCTCAAAAGTCATGCGGAGTGCTGAAGCACCTGGGGCCTCAAATTCAGTGGCTCGAAAGCTACGTGACCGAGGACAAGATTTATTGCGTCTATATCGCCCCAAATGAGGCGGCGGTGCGCGAGCACGCAAAGCAAGGAGGCTTCCCTGCGACCCGTGTTTCCGAAGTGAAAGTCATAATTGATCCGAGCACCGCCGAACCTTAATCCGGGCAGTCTGAAACACCCGGGGGCGTGCTTGGTTCCCCACGTCACCCACAGTTGCCGAGCGGAAGCTTGCGGCGTGAGCGTCACAGAAAGACCCTCCGGCGGGACGGGCTTTCTTTTAGCTGTCCCATGGTGGCGAGCGGGGTTGTGGCGCGGCGGGAAATTAGGGCGCGTCGGAATCGAGCGGGACACAGGACTGCGCTTGGCGGCTTGGGTTGCAAATGGCGAGGAGGCACGGACTTCCTGCACGGTAGAAGTGAAACCGGCCGCGTGTGGCGGGTGTCCAATATCAAGACCTCTGCTATTGTTCTGCTTGACCGCTCACGCTAATAGGCGACCCCTTTCCGGTTTTATCTTCTTCGCGTCTCGGCGCCTTCGCGGTGAATTGACGCCTCCTTGGCGGCTCTTTCCTCAATCCACCGGCTTGCCTGCCTCCTTGGGTTGAAAATCCTTGTGTCCGGTCTGCCAGAGCAGGAAGGACGATTGCCCCGCAAAGTTTCTGAACGTAACGATCTTCTCCTCGGTGAAATGGCCGTTGTCGTAGTTCACCTTCATGAGCACGGGATTTCCGGAAGCCGTCGCGGCCTGCATGGCGGCCACGAACTTGCCGGGCTCCCAAGCCGTCACCCGAGGGTCATTCCACCCCCCTACACCCATCACCGCCGGATACTTCACGCCCCGCTGGACATGCGCAACTCCGTCCATTTCGTACAATGCCTTGCACTCCACCTCGTCCTTCACGGTTCCGAACTCCGGGGTGTTCACCGGCCCATTCGGCGTGAACTCCATTCGCATTGTATTCGCGCATCCCACATTGCAGATCGCCGCCTTGAACAGGTCCGGCCGGTCTGTAATGGCACGGCTGATCAAGATCCCGCCGGCACTCGTCCCGGTGCCCGCAAGCTTCGCGGGACTCGTATAGCCCTTCTTCACCAGATACTCGGCGCACGAGATAAAATCCTTCCAGGTGTTCGGCTTGGTTGTTTTGTAACCGGCTTTGTACCACGCCTCGCCCTTTTCACTGCCACCCCGCGGATGCGCAAAGGCCAGAACGACACCCCGCTTCGCCACGGAATAGCGAATGCTGAACTGCGGAGAGAGACTGATCCCGTAGGCACCATAGCCCTCCAGGATGCAGGAATTCGATCCGTCCAACGTCAGTCCCTTTTTGTGAACGATCGAGAGCGGAATCATCGTACCGTCGTGCCCGGGAACTTCGACTTCTTCCGAGACCAGCTCATCAAATCCAGGATAGCTCACATCCGTGTTGAAGATACTTTTGGCGAACGTGCCCTTTTGCGCGTCGAAATCATAGATCGTCACCGGCGCGGTCCACGAAGTGATGTACACCAGGCAACGATCCGTCTTCCAATCCGGACAACTGCAAGCGACAGTTCCGGACCCCGGCAACTTGATTTCCTCGGTCTTGCCCGTCGCCAGATCGTATTTCACCAGCCGGCCCAGCACGCCATTTGAATAAGCGACCAGCAAGTAATGCTTGCTCTTGGTGATGGACTGAACTGAGTCCTTGGCTTCGGGAATGGCCGTTTCCGCGTGCGCCCAATCAGGATGCTTCACGCTCGTCCGAACTACTTTGTACTGGGGGGCGTCGGCATGCGTGATGGCATAAACATAGTTCCCGTTGAACGCAATCCCTCGCACCAGATTATCGGACGCCTGACATAACGCATTCCATTTGATTTTCCTGCCCTTCATCTCGGAAGTGGGTGCATAGAACATTCGCAGCTCGTTCTGGACGGTGGCCACAAGCCCAATGAGATAATCCGGGTACGATTCATCAATGGAGGCAATGGGAAATTCCTTCGACGCAATCCCCAATTCCGGATAGCTTTCGTTGCTGAAGAATTCAATGTCCGTCGCGAAATCTGTGCCTCGCCTGTGCAGCCGTGTCTTGCGGTTCAACTCAATCTCCGGGTTTTTGACGTCAGTGACCTTTCCCGCATCATAGAAAAACGTGTTGTTATCCTTCGCCCAACCCGCCGCCCCATACGACGGATAAACGCTCTCCGGCAGCATCGTCCCGCGATCCACGTTCAAGATCCGAAGCTCTGAATATTCGGCGCCCTGCGACGAAAAGCCCAGCACGACATGCTTCCCATCCCACGACGGCGCGATGCTTTCAATCGTGGTCACCACGCCGGTCTTGTAAGTTCCCGGATCAAACAGCAGCTTCTCCGCGCCGTTCCACCTTTCCCGGAAATAAAGTTTGCCGACATTCTCTCCGCCTAACGTCTTCTTGTAAAACACGCGTCCGTTCTCATACGAGATCGCCGAGTAGGTTGCAGGTTTCAGCTTGTCCAACGCCATCCACTCCTCTACCAGCGCATCCCTTCCCGGAATCTTGGCCAGCAACCCATCCGTCAATTCTGTCTGCGCCTTGAACCAGGTTTCGACCTCCTTGTCCTTCATGTCTTCCAGCCAGCGGTAAGGGTCTTTGTAACTCTTCCCAAAATAAGTTTCCTCAACCTCCACCGTCTTGGTTGTCGGATACGGCCATTCCGCACCGCATGGCGCGCACACGAGAACTGAAAGCAGGAGAAAAATGGATCTCTTCATATTGAAACAGTCAGGTTAATTGTCACTGAACCTTCGTCTTGGATACCCTCGCTAGGCGAGGATACCGATCGAGATGATGGCGCACCACATTTGTCGTGCGCGGCGACGCTTGTCAAGGATTGATCCGCAGCGTGAAGGGGTCGCCCATTAGCGTGAGCAGTTCTTGCTATTGTCCACGCAGGAGCATCCACGCCACCGTCAGGAGGCGCTGCGGCCGCGATTGTAAAGGAGTCCCACTGACTGGGGTGCGACCGGAAGTGGCGGTCAGATTTGTGCGTGCGTAAGTCATTTGGCCCTGGCTCCTTGGAAGGGTTTTGTATATTTGAAGTGGTTCATGAACGATGAACCACGCAAATTAGCTCCGTCCCTCAAGCCGCGCCGCCCGCTGGAAGAGCGGCTGGCGCACCGGCCCGAAGTCCTCGCCCGACTGCATCAACTGGCCGCCACCCTGGATGCCTCCGTGAGCGACGACTCCACCGCCGAGCAAGCCGAAGAGCGCGTGACCGCGCAAGTGCGCCAACTGGCCCGGGAAGTTCTGGGTCAATGGGCGCGCGAAGCCAATGCCCAC
>CAIKLQ010000102.1 GCA_903828255.1 uncultured Verrucomicrobiota bacterium | reverse complement strand
CCCGCTCGCGAGCCGGTCGAGGCCGACGATGGCTTTGGCTATTTCGCTCCGCCCTGCGCCCACCAAGCCGGCGAAGCCCAGAATCTCGCCCTGACCGGCATCGAAGGACACGCTCTTGGCCGGGTAACGGCTGGAGCGAACCCCGCGCACTTTCAGGAAGCCCGGTTTACTTTGCGCCTGGGGCTCGACGTAAAAGCTCTTGATCTCGCGCCCCACCATCAGGCTCACGATGCGGTCGTGGCTGATTTCGGCGGACGGCAGCGCGCCGGCGTTCTTGCCGTCGCGCAACACCACGACGCGATCGGCGCAGTGCTCGACTTCGCCGAGTCGGTGCGAAATATAGATGACGCTGACGCCCTGCGCGCTAAGTTCGCAAACGAGCTGGAGCAGGCGCTCGGTTTCCGACAGCGTAAGGCTGGAGGTCGGCTCGTCCATGATGATAAGCCGCGCGTTGAGCGACAGCGCCTTGGCGATCTCGACCATCTGCTGCTGCGCGAGGGAAAGTTTGTCGAGCCGGGTGCGGCTGGAAACATCGAGGCCGAGGCGCTTGAGATACGGTTCGGTGTCGGCGTGGATTTTTTTCGTGTCAATCAGCCGGAACGGACCAATAAGCGGCTCGCGTCCGAGGAAGACGTTCGCTGCCACGTCGAGGTTGTCGAGGACGTTGAGTTCCTGGTGGATGAACGCGATGCCCAGCTTGAGGGCGTCGGTGACGTTGTTGATGCGCACCGGCTGACCGTCCACGAGAATTTCCCCCGCGTCCGGCTGATAGACGCCGCCGAGGATTTTCACGAGCGTGGATTTGCCCGCGCCGTTCTCGCCGCAGAGCGCGACGACTTCGCCGTGGCCAACTTCGAGGCTCACGCCATCCAAAGCCACCACACCGGGAAAGCGTTTGCCAATCCCGCGCATTTCAAGCAATGGTCCGGTGCTCATTTTGTCGGCACACAGAAAGGACCGATGACGGCGGGTGAACAAGCACAAAATGACGGTTCACTCAACTTGAGCGGCGCTGAAGCCCCGCACTGGTGACTAGCGTCGGACAGGTCACATACGGCGGACAGGTCGGACGGGTCGGACGAGTCGGACGGTCGCCTCATTGGCGTGAACTCTATTTCAAATACGGCGCCACCGCTTCGCGCCAGATGGCGTAACCCTTGGCGTTCATGTGGAGTCCGTCTTCAACAAAAATGTCCGGCTTCGGGCGGCCATCCAGACCAAGCATGAGCGGGAAGACGTTGATGAACGTGATGCCGTGCCGGTGACAGTAGGCGGCGGCGAGCGTGTTGAGGCGTTTTACCTCTTCGACTTGCGCCCAACGCGCATGGTTCGGCGCGCTCGCAATGTAGGCGAGCCGCGCGTGCGGCAATTGCTTCCGGAGCTTCTCCATCAGGGCCACGAAATCGCCATAGACGATTGCCGCCGGCTTCTTCGCGTTCAGATCGTTGCCGCCGGCATAGACGACGACCTGACGCGGCGCGTAGGGAATCACGATGCGCTCAGCAAAGTTCACCGCGTCGGCAAGCTGCGATCCGCCAAAGCCGCGATTGAGCACCGGCAGGTCGGGAAAATCCTGCGCCAGCGATTTCCACCGCAAAATGCTGGAACTGCCAACGAACAAGATGGGGCTTTTCGGCGGCGGATTGGTCCGGTCGGACGCTTCGTAGGCGGCGATGGCGCTTTCCCATTTGGTGGAGTTGTGGGTGGCGAGCGAGTTCGGCGGCGGTGGAGCGGTGCGGCAACCGGTCGCGGCGAGGCCGAGAGCAAGCAGCAGCGTCAAGCAAGCGCCGGCACGGTAGAAGCGGTGGTTTGCGAAGCGGAAATTGGAAGTTGCCATGGGAGAAGAGTTCGCTAACGGCCTGGCAATTTCAAGCCGTTTTGGCGGAGCGTCGCGGATCTAAGCATCGGGCGAAAACCAAAACCCGTGGAATTGCAATTCATCGAATCCGAGCAGCAGGAGACGGAATCTGACTTAACCGCAGAGACGCTGAGACCGCAGAGACACGCGGAGAGGAAGGCGGCGAAACACGCCAGATGCAGAACGTTGATTCGCTTCCCAAACTCTGCGCCTCTCCGCGCGCTCCGCGTCTCGGCGTTAAGCCCGGCCGAGAATCACTTGGACGATGCCGACTTGGGAACAAACCGCACCGGCTTGAGAAGTTTCTCGCCGTCGGGAACCATTTTCAGTCCGCAGAGTTCGAACAGCCTTTCAAAGGCATACCGCATTTCCGGCGTGGTGAGGGGCGCCTGGTTCCTGAAAAAGAAACTTGGGTTGGGAATATCCCGCGACCAGTTCGCCGGGTCGATCTCCCGCCCGGAGAATCTAGCGTAACCGGTGGCAGCCGCCCAAACGTCTGCGCCCATGAAGTTCACAGAACCGGCGGGGATTTGCTCCAGGTCCAGCGCATCCGCAGCGGTTGGTTTGATTTCACCCGAGCGCGCGGGGAAAAACCCAACGTCTTCCTTCCGCAGAACCAGCGCGAACTTGTCGCCGTCCGGAATCACTGCGATGCCGTTGGTCAAAAACGCCGCCGCCAAAATCCTCGCGGCTTCGGCTCTGTCGCCAGCCAGGACGCGGAAGGTAAGTCCTTGGTCGGGAAGCAGGGGCGAACGGAGCAAGCTGCGATTAGCCAACTCAGAATAAACTTCCATTGCGCTCTTCAGGCTGGCGCCGGCGAAGGCGATGGCCGGCACACCCGCCGAGGTATTGGTCGCGTTGCTTAACGAAACCGTCATCAGGTTGCTTCCTCCGACGCGCAATTCCACCGCCCCGCGCTCGGGAAGAATGTGAAGCAACTCAACGCTGGCGACCCGCTCGCCCTCCCGCAAGATCAACTCGGTGCGTGGCCAATTGGGACGTGTCCCCGCGACGCTCAATGTTGCGCACTTGTAGCCGGGCAGGTCCACGATTCCGGTCAGCGTCGCAGGTGCGGGCGACGTTTGTGCCGCCAAAGAAAGGCAACCAACGAAAACCCCTGAGAGGAGAAAGCGGGCGGGTTTCATAAGTGATGCGATGGTCAACCTCGAAAGAGTCACCGTCAAGTCAGTTGCCTCTTGCTTTCATTGCTTGGCCGCCATCATTTGCTGCATCCAGCCGCCGTCAATTTTCTCGTAGGCCGCGAAGGCCTTCGTTCCCAGCGCCGTAGCGAGGCTTCGCTGCGTCTCCGCCCCAATGGCTTGGAGTCGTGCCTGCTGATCTTCGGCGGCGAGTGATTTGTCGCCGCGCAACCGGTTCGCGGCTTCCTCGGCCTGGCGGCGAATGTCGTAAGCCTGCGCCGCTGTGGCGTCGGGCAGTTCGAGTCGCTGCGTCACGCGATAGATCGCCTCGTAACGATTGTCCGTCGCGCGCTGCCAGGCGGCAAAGGCTTCCGGGCCGAGCAGTTCCCGCGTTTGCGCTTCCGCTTGTTGCTGCAATTGCGCGGTGCGCGATTTGAAATCCGCCGCCTGCTGCGACAGGCCCGCCCGCGCCTGGTCGGTAGCGAGTTGGATGTTTGCTGCCGCGCGCACCTCGTCCTCGCTCAAGTTCATCCCTACCAAGCGGTCGCGCAAACTCGCGACCGGTGACTGGCGCAGCCTCAGCTCGGCAAGTTCGTCGGGCGAGAGCCATTCGCGCAAAGCCTGTTCGTGGGCGGCCTCCAACTCTTTGCGCTTGGCCTGTTGCTGCGTCCCGTTCTGGCCCGGCGTCCGCAGGAAGTCCCGCCAGGCGCGTTCGAGTTCCTCCTTGGCGGTCGCGAGCTGCGCGCGTTTTTCCGCTGGTAGAAAATCACCGATCCGCTCCCAATGTTCGCGATTGTCGGCGGCGGTGGCACGCTGGTTTTCCTCGGCTCGCGGATTTTCGTTGCCAAACAACGTGGCAAAAAGCTCGTCCCGCTCGTGGCCCAGTTCCCGCAGTTGCTTCCCCTTCTCCTCAATGAGATTTTCAAAATCAGCTTCGTGCGTGAGGTAGTGCCAGAACTGTCCGCTCACTGCGTCCACCAGCGCCTTGACCCGCGCGTTGAAGAGATCGTTCACGTCCGCGATGAGGATGTCCCGCACGGTGGTTTCCGGGCAGCCGATGCCGCGCAAGTTGGCGAGGTAAACCCGGTAATCGGCGGACTCCAGTTGCGCCCAGTGGAACGGCTCGTTGGGCTCAACCAATTCCGGCCCTAGTTCGGTCGCCAGCGGCGGCTTGGGTTGGGACTTCACGCGCAACACGCGGTTCGTGAGGAAGTGGGTAAAATCCCCGCGCAACTCCGGGCGCGCTCCCGCCCCCGCCAGCCAGAGCACGCCGCTCGCGAGCAACGCATTGAGCGCCAGGGAAAGTTTCGTGGTAATTTTCATAACCCAGTTACGTTGGTCAGCCACGCGCCGCCGCTGCCGAGATATTGTCCGCTGGCGTTCGCGCCGAGCACTTGTAGCACGGCGCTCTGCATCTCGGCTTGCATTTGGGTGACGCGCTGCTTGCGATCCGCCTCGGAGAGGGATTTGTCCTGCCGAAGCTGTTCGGATTCCTGCGTGGTGAGTTGGCGGAGATCGAAGACTTTCTCGGCGGCGGCACGCGGCAAATGGTGTTCCTGGCTCAGGCTGAACAGCGTTTTGAAATCACCGTCCGCCGCACGCTCCAGTTGGGCAAAGCGCACCTCGCCGAGAAATTGCCGCTCCGCCGCCTTCAACGCCAACTCCTGCTCGTCGGTCAAAGAATCCGAATCGAGAAAAGAGTGCCGCTCACTCATCTGCTCCGTGAACCGGGCGCGAATCAAAGCCAGTTGGCGCACGTCCGCGGTGGTCAAGTCGGTCGCCTCAAACTTCACGCGGTCCATCTGGGAGGGCATCCCCATGCGCGCGGTCATTTCCTCCAACTGCATCGGCGCGAGCAGCGCGGCCAGTTCCCGGTGATACTGCTCCCGCAACTGCGCAAGTGCGGCTTCGTCCGTTTCCAGCCACACGCCGCGAGTGCGCGAGCGGAGTTCTTCGTGCCGCGCGCCGAACCAAGCCAGCTTGGTGGTAACCTTGGAAAAGGTTTCTTCCGGCATCGGGCCGATCAAGAAACGCATGAGCGCCTGGCCTTCGAGTTCATCCAGCTTCATCAGGTCCGAGTCCCCCAGAAAAACATCTGGACCCACGACGCGCTCCACGCGGGCAAGGAGTTTCTCCAGCGCCAACCGCGCCTTTCCCTCCGCCGCTGCGCTGGCACGCGCACGGCGCAACCCGGCGGTCCAGAACGGCAACTTCGGTTCGGCTTCCTTGGAAAGCTTTTCAAACGCCCGGCGTCCGCGCGCGATCACGATGTCCCGAATGGTCTTTTCCGGACAACCAATCGCCCGCAGGTTTGCGGCGAGTTGCGCGAAATCCTCCGCCTCGATTTTGCTCCACGCGAAATGATTCGTGACGAAAGTGACCGCCGCGGCCGAACTGCTGGTGACGGGCGGGGACATTGTCAGAGCCGCAGTCGGCGTTTCGACGACTGATGTGGAAGCTGCGCCCGGCAGCGGCAAGGGCGCTTGTCTCAACAGCCAAACCGCCGCGCTGGCGAGGGCGAGGTTCAGGCACAGCGAAATCGTGAAGACTGGCAGCCCGCTACGTGGCGAGTTGGCGACCTGCGAACGTCCACCGCTTGGGGAAGGTCCGCCGACTGCCAGCCGGCGACCCAGCAGGTTGGAAACCTGCGCTACCCAGCTTCCATTCACGACGGGTTTGAGGAGTTTTTTCATGGCCGGCGCTGAGCGGTGCTCAGTTCTTCCAGCGGTTCATCACGGTCACTTTGCCAAACGCCCCTTCGGCTTTCTCGTGCTTCAGGATGAACTTCTGTAACTCCGCCGTATCCGCCGTCAATACGAGGCCGGCGCCGCTTTCACCAAGTTTGTCGGGGGCGGCCGTGTGGCGGATGGCTTTGGGATTTTTCTCGATCAGCTTCGTCAGCCAGTCGTAATCGAGAAAGCTGTATTCAAGTGCGGGTTCGATGCGGGCGACTTTGAGCAGATAATGCGCCGGGATCGAGTTGTCGGGCCGGTCGCGCGGATACAGGTCAAGGAAGAGCCGGCCCTTGAGCTTGAACAGGTGGCTGTCGAACTCCGTTCGCTTGTCATTCTCCACAACGGTGAGCTTGTAAGCCTGGCCCTCCGTTTTCTCGAATTGCCAATGATCGTCCGTGGCGTTGGTCGCGCCGGGCTCCGCCCAAGCCCCGACCAATGCGGGATCGAACACTACATCCTTGGCGGTGTAAAAGGGATAGACCGACATAACGATGCAGCCGACGAGGAAAGTCAGCAGCGCTAGGCCGGTTAAAATTCTGATGGTCGTTTTCATGTTCTTTATCAAGTTGTCGTTGCGGGCCACTTTCGCCCCTTCATCACCACAAGGCGAGATCGGCGGGCGAAAAGGATCATGGGATTTACGATTTTGGCAATTGGCCGATGCGGCCCGCTCGGTCGCCTGTGGGCAATCGAATAATCTTTGACGCCCCAGCAGTCTTCACGAACCATGCCGGCGTTATGAGCAGTGGAACCACTAACGCCAGCGCGCTGGCCGAAAAGCGGATCGTCATCATCGGCGGCACGGCGGGCTTGGGCCTGTCGGCTGCCCGGGCGTTCGTGGCGGCGGGGGCAAAGGTGGTTGTGGTCGGACGAAAGTCGGACCCTGTCGAAGCGACGCAACGGGAACTGGGAAATGCCGGCGTCGTTTTGCAAGGTGAGGCCACTGAACCAGAAACGGCCGGTGCCGCGGTTGCTCAAGCCGTGGCGGTGTTTGGCGGATTGGACGGATTATATCATGTCGCTGGCGGTTCGGGCCGCCGTTGGGGCGACGGGCCGTTGCACGAACTCACGAACGAAGGCTGGGACGCCACGCTCAACCTGAATCTCACTTCGGTGTTTTATTCCAATCGTGCGGCGGTGCGGCAGTTCCTCGCTCAAGGTGCCGGGGGAACGATTTTGAACCTGAGTTCGGTACTCGGCTTTTCGCCATCGCCGAAGTTTTTCGCCACGCACGCCTACGCCGCCGCCAAAGCGGCGATCATTGGATTGACCAAAACCTGCGCCGCCCAGTATGCGCCGCAAAGCATCCGCTTCAACGTGCTCGCGCCCGGGCTGGTGGATACGCTCATGGCGCAACGCGCCGCCAACAACGCCACGATTCTTTCTTTCATCAAGACCAAGCAACCGCTTGATGGCGGGCGCATCGGTCGCCCCGCCGACCTCGATGCCGCCGCCGTGTATTTCATGAGCGACGCATCGGCCTTCACCACCGGGCAGGTGCTCGCGGTGGACGGCGGCTGGTCCGTCAGCGAGGGACAAATTCCATGCGAGCCTTGAACTACGCCATCGGACTGGATCTCGGCGGCACGAACATCAAGGCATTGGCCGTGACGCCCGCCGGTCGCGTGCTGGCGCAAACCGTCGTGCCCACCGGCGACCACGGGCAACGCGGCTGGCACATGAATGTCGGTCGCGCCCGAGATACGCTGGTGCAGCAGTTGAAACAACCGCCCGCGTGGATCGGCCTCGCGGCGCCGGGCCTCGCGGCGAGCGACCAAGCCTCCATCGCCTTCATGCCCGGAAGACTGCCTGGCTTGGAAGGCCTCGGCTGGCAGAAGTTTTTGAAGGTTGCCCATCCCGTGCCGGTCTTGAACGACGCCCACGCGGCTTTGCTGGGAGAAGTCTGGCGCGGCGCGGCGCGGGGTTCCCAAAATGCCATTCTCCTGACGCTCGGCACGGGCGTCGGCGGCGCGGCGTTGGTGGACGGTCGCTTGTTGCGGGGGCAGATCGGGCGTGCGGGCCATCTCGGGCACATCTCGCTGGATCCCGCAGGCGCAGCCGACATCGCCCGAACCCCGGGCAGCCTCGAAGACGCCATCGGCGACTGCACGATCAAAGCGCGGAGTGGCGGACGTTTTTCCTCCACCAAGAAACTCGTTGCGGCGAGCAACGCGGGGGATGCCGACGCGCAGCAGGTTTGGCGGAAATCAGTCCAAGCCCTGGCGGCGGGCCTCGCGTCGCTCATCAACGTGCTGGATCCCGAAGTCGTGGTGATTGGCGGCGGCATCGCTCAAGCCGGCGCCGCCCTGTTTCGGCCGTTGAAAAAATATCTCAACGACTTCGAGTGGCGACCCGGCGGCCAGCAGGCACGCGTCGCGCCGGCGAAACTTGGCGACCGCGCGGGCGCTTTCGGCGTGGCGTGGAACGCGATCCATTTTCAAAACCCAACCTGAGCGATGCCTTGCGGAAACCACACCTGGAAGAGGGAGCGGGCGGCAAAGCGCCGCGCGCGCCAGCTTCTTCAATCCCGAGGGGTTTCTCGTTAGCGTATCCAGGCGACATATTTCCGAAAGACATCTAGTCTCCCTCCTCATGAATCATCCATCTCCAGCTCAGACCTATCTGCAACTCTCGCGGGGCCTCGTGGACACGGTCGAAGCCCAGCTTCCGCAAATCCAGCAGGCGGCCGATTGGTTCGCTCAACGCATTCTCGCCGGCCGCATGGTGCAGGTCTTCGGCTCGGGGCACAGTCGCATCATGGTGGAAGAAATGTGGCCGCGTTACGGCTCGTTCCCGGGCTTCAACCCGATCGTCGAACTCTCGCTGAGTTTCCACAATTTAGTCGTGGGCGCAAACGGGCAACGGCAGGCGATGTTTCTCGAAAACGTCTCCGGGCTCGCCGAGCGCATCCTGCGGAACTTCGCGTTGCGGCCCACAGATGCGGCCCTCGTGATTTCCTCCAGCGGCTGCAACCTGGTGCCCATTGAAATGGCGGCGGGCTTCAAGGCGCGCGGCTTGAAAGTCGTCGCCATCATCAGCCGACGGCACTCCGAGGCCAGTCCCTCGAAGCATCCCGACGGCAAACGGCTGCAAGACTTCGCCGACCTGGTGTTGGATACCGGCGCCCCCGTCGGCGACGCGATGGTGAAAATTCCCGGACTCGATACGCCCGTCGCGCCCGGCTCGACCATTGGCGGCTGCCTGCTCATCAACACCATCAAAGCCGAAGTGGCCGCGCGCCTCACGGCAGCGGGGCAGCCACCCAAGGTGCTCAGCGGCGGCGTGGTGGTGGGGACAAAGCGGGCAACCGAAATCTTTGAAGCGGCTTACGACGAACACGCGCGGCGGCTGGCAAAGCTCTACGCAACCATCGGCCTCGAAGGCTCCGGAGGTGCAGAATGACCCCACAGGTGCTGCTCGTGGAATGTGAGGACCGCCGCGGCCTCGTGCATGCCATCACTGGCGTGCTGCTCCAGCACGGGGTCAACGTGGTGGGCAACCAGGAGTTCGTGGACGTTACCTCGTCCCGCTTCTACATGCGCACCGAGTTCGACGGTGGCGTGGATGTCCACGGGCTCGAAGCCGAAGTGCGCCGTGCGCTGCCGTCCCCGGCCAGCGTGCGGCTTTCCAGTTCCACCCCCAAGCGGGTCGTCGTGCTGGTTTCCAAGGAGCACCACTGCCTGGCCGACATTCTAATCCGCGATGCGTTCGGCGAACTCAATGCGCAGGTGCTCGCCGTGCTCGGCAATCACCCCGGGCTGCAGCCGCTCGTCGCCAAGTTCGACCGTCCGTTTCATTGCCGCAGCCACGAGTCGCTCACGCGCGAACAACATGAGGCGGAAATGTTGCAGGTCATCGAGCAACATCAGCCCGATTACCTCGTCCTGGCGAAATACATGCGCGTGTTGACTCCGGATTTCGTGCGCCGATTTCCCGCGCGCATCGTGAACATTCATCACTCCTTCCTGCCCGCGTTCGCAGGCGCGCGACCGTACCAACAGGCTTTTGACCGCGGCGTGAAAGTAATCGGCGCCACGGCGCACTTCGTCACCGCGAACCTTGACGAGGGGCCGATCATCGTGCAACAGGTCATGCCCGTGGACCACACGCACACGGCGCGCGATCTCGCGCAGGCCGGCCGCGATGTGGAGCAAATGGTCCTCGCCCGCGCGTTGCGACTCGTGTTCGAAGATCGCGTGTTTCTCTGTGGTAATCGCACCGTGATTTTTGACTGACCCGCGCAACCAGAATTTCGCATGAAAGAACAACCGCTTAGAACCACCGTCATGGGCAGCTACCCGTTTCCGGGCTGGCTGGAATTGGCCGCGCAACAACTCGACCGCTTCGGCGCAGCGGATATTGCCGAGGCGCAAGACGACGCCGTAATCACCGCGTTGCACGATCAATTAGCCGCCGGTCTGGACGTCGTCACTGACGGCGAGCAGACGCGGCTCGATTTCAACCTGTCGTTCTACGGCTACATTGAAGGCATCGCGCTGGAGTCAGTGTCCCCGCGCCGATTTGGTCCGCCGGCTCACGACCAGCGCGGGCGGCACCCGGTCACGGGCGAATTGCGCGCGCCGCGCGGACTGGGCGTGGTGGAGGAGTTCCGACGACTCCAGAGAATTTTCGGCGCGGTGAAACGTTCCACCAGCCCCACCCTCAAGGCCAGCGTCCCCGGCCCCTACACATTGAGCGGACGACTCGTGCCCAACGCGCAATATCCCGACCGCTGGGCGCTGACGGAAGCGTTGTTGCCCATCGTGCGGCAGGAACTGGAAAATCTAGTCGCCGCCGGCTGCGCGGAAATCAGCGTGGATGAACCGAGCATGAGTTGCTACGCGCACAAGGAAGACCCGCAGCGGTTCGTGAACATTTTCAATCGCACCATCGAGAGCGTCGGCGGCCGGACGCGAGTCTGCACGCACCTTTGCTTTGGCAACTACAAGGCCCGCGCCGTGGGGCCGCGCCGCCTCGCGCCGATGTTTCCGGCGTTCCTCGATTTCAAGTGCGACGAAATGCACGTCGAGATGGCGAGTCGCGAGTTTGCGGAGTTGGAATTGATCGGGCCGATCGCGCGCCGCATGGATGTGGCGGTGGGCATCGTGGACGTGAAGAGCTACTACGTCGAGACACCGCGGGACATTGCGGATCGCGTGCGACTGTGTCTGAAGCACGCGCCGGCGGAGCGGTTGGGGTTTGCGCCGGATTGCGGTCTGAGCCAGACCGCCCGCTGGGCCGCGCGCCAGAAGTTGGCGAATTTGGTGGAAGGCGTGAAGCTCGTGCGCCAGGAACTGGGCTTGGCGTGAAACCCGCCTTCCAAAAAGACGCCGCGCTGTTGGCAGACATTGCGCGCGCGCAGACGGATGGGCGCCCGCGGTTGTGGTGGTTGGGTCAGAGTGGCTTTCTGTTGCACACGCCTGAAGGCACGGTGCTGTTTGATCCCTATCTCTCGGACTCGTTGACCCGAAAATATGCCGCCACAGACAAGCCACACACGCGCATCACCGAACAAGTCATCGCCCCAGAGCGGCTCACGGGGATTGATGCCATCACGAGTTCTCACAATCACACTGACCATCTGGATGCCGAGACGCTGCTGCCGCTGCTGGCCGCGAATCCGCAGGCCCGGCTGGTCATTCCGCGCGCCAATCGGGCTTTCGTGCTGGAGCGGCTTGGAATGGTTGTGGCGGCGCTTGTTGAAGTGGACGCGGGCGAATGTGTGACCGTGGCCGGCATGGAATTTCACGGCATCCCGGCGGCGCACAACACGGTTGACCGGGACGAACAAGGCCACTGCCGATTTCTCGGCTATGTGGCACGCGTGGGCGGGAAAACGATTTATCACAGTGGCGATACCGTGATGCACGACGGACTGGTGCCCGCACTCGCGCGGTTCGCGCCGGACGTGGCGCTGGTGCCGATCAATGGCAACAAGCCGGAGCGTCGCGTGGCCGGCAATCTCCGCGGCCGGGAGGCTGCTGCATTAGCGCACGCCATTGGTGCGCGGCTCGCGGTGCCGCATCACTTCGACCTGTTCGCTTTCAACACGGAGCCGCCGGACGAATTCGAAGCCGCGTGCCGTGACCTCGGTCAGCCGTTTCGCACGCTGCAAAATGGCGCGGGAATGGATTTGTGAGTTTTGGCCGGAGCGCCGATCTTCGATCGGTCGCGTTGGAAAAAGCGGTCGGAAACGCGCCGTGCTGGAAGTCGGCGCTCCACCATCAAGCCGCCGAGCAGCCAGCTAGTTCATCCGCCATTTCGCAAAGCTGGGCGTAGTAATCGTCGCGGGAAAGCCCCGCGGCGGCGGCGCCAAAAGTTTCCGCGTCGTCAGCGGAGGCGAATTCGCCGTAATTGACCAGCACCAGTTGATAGAGCACCAGCAGCGGGACCCGCGCGAGATCAGTCATGAAGACGGGATGCACATACATCGTGAAGCCAGCCTCGGGACGCTCGCCCGTCGGAAGCGGATGAGCGAACTCCCCGGCACCCAACGCCGCCGCGTCAAAAACAACCGGGCACGGGTAGCGCACGCACGCGCGGTCTTCGAGAATTTTCTGCAATTCCTTCCAGCCGATGTGCGGGCCGTACTTGGCGTTGATCTCCGCGCCGCGAGCGGCCACATGGGAATTCAACGACTCGCGGGCGTCATCGGCGGTAAGTTGCGTGGCCATGCGGGCGGCGGTTAGGAGTTGCTCGCAGCCGGCGCGACGCCGGCGATTTCCTCGATGGTGTGGCCTTCATTCGCCTTGGTCAGTCGGCCTTGCAGGATCGGCACCGCCATGCGCAGAAACACCGTGTAGCACAGCAGGCCGAAGGCCCAGATGCCGAAGCACACGAGCGTCTCGTTCAACGACGGACTGTAT
>CAIKLQ010000101.1 GCA_903828255.1 uncultured Verrucomicrobiota bacterium | reverse complement strand
CCAATGGCGCGCAAAGCCCCGCTCGCAGCGGCTTCCTTGCACCAGCCGGCGCAGAGATATTCGCGGCTCGTAAATCTTTTCGCCCCACTGCGACCCGGAGGGCTGCGCGCCGGGCAACCTTCGCGAAACGCAAAGCTTAACGAAACCGGTGCTGCGCGCCGCAAAATCACCGCGCCCGCTCCCCTGCCCCCTCGTTTCTTTTCCGATTCCGTTCCGCGAACCTGTCTGGCAAAGTCCCGCGCATGTTATTCCGATCGCTGAACCGAACCGCTCAGGCCGCCGCTATTCTGGTATTGGTCACACGTTGGACTTTCGCACAAGGTCCCTCCCCTCTCCCGGCCCCCGTTGCCGCGCGTTTGCCGCGCACCAATCTGCTCGTCTTCCACGATCGCAAAGGCGAGGTGCAGCCGGTCAAAACCAAATCCGACTGGCTCAAGCGCCGGGCGGAAATCGTGCGCGGCTTTGAGTCCGTCGCCGGCGCGCTGCCGGGAAAGGCGAAGCGCTGCCGGATCGAGATGCGCGTGGACTCGGTCGCGGATTGTGGCAAATACGAACGCTGGTTGATTAGTTACCAATCGGAACCGGGCTCGCGCGTGCCGGCGTATTTGTGCCTGCCCAAGGAAGCGCTGTACGGGTGGAAGAAAGCCCCGGCGGTTTTGTGCCTGCACCCGACGGACATGGAATTCGGCCACCGTGTCACGGTGGAAAAGCTGCGCGATTATTATCGGGCTTACGCGCACGACCTCGCGGAGCGGGGTTTCGTCACGCTTTCCCCGGCGTATCCCGTGATGGCTAATTACCAACCTGACCTGAAGGCACTCGGCTGGCAGAGCGGCACGCTGAAGGCGGTGTGGGACAACAAACGCGGGCTTGATTTGCTGGACGACATGCCCTTCGTGAAGCATCGCAAGTATGGCGCGCTCGGTCATTCGCTTGGCGGACACAACGCGATTTACACCGCGCTGCTGGATGAGCGCATCAAGGTGGTCGTGTCGAGCTGCGGTTTCGATTCGTTCCTCGATTATTACGGCGGCGATCCCGCCAACTGGCAACTCGAGCGCGGCTGGTGTCAGACGCGCTACATGCTCAAGCTGGCGGACTATCGCGGGCGGCTGGCGGAAATCCCATTCGACTTCCACGAACTCCTGGGCGCGCTCGCGCCGCGGGCGGTGTTTATCAACGCGCCGCTCGGCGATTCAAATTTCCGAGCCCGCAGCGTGGATGAGGTGGTGGCAGCGGCTGCGGCGGTGTATCAGCTTTACGGCGCGGAAAAAAACCTGTTCGTGGAGCATCCGCCCGGCGGGCATGATTTTCCGGAGGCGCAGCGGGAGCACGCGTATCGGTTGCTGGAGGACAAGCTGCGCTAGTGGAAGCGCTCAAGGACTAAAGCTTGTCGTTTAGGTTGCGGGTCAACTCCTCAACCGCTTCAGCCTCGGACTTTTCGAACAGCGTGTCGAAGTAGGCAAGCCAGACGCGCTCGGTTAGGGCGTGGGCTTTGGGCGAGTCGAGCAGAGTCACCGCCTGCTTTATTTTCTCTCTGGCTTCCTTCATTCGGAGCAATTGCTGCTCGAGATCCGGCGGCTTCAAGAATTCCAACGCCCGTTTTTCCAGGCTGAAAGCAATGAGTTGGTCAATGAACAGTTTCGCCGAGGCTTCATGCCGGCGGCCCAATTCAAGACAGGCTTCCGCCGTGGTCCGGTCGAGTTCGGGGTTGGTGAGTAATCCTCTTCCAACAATCGCAATCTGGGTGCTGAGGCTGAGCGTTCCGACCGCCAGCATCGAAGCGGTGTAGCGGGGATATTTCAAGGCGAGCGCCGTTTGCAACACACAGTGGCGAAGCTCGGAGCCGTGGAGGTTGAGTGCGGTTTTCTGCATCGCTGCTTTCACAGACCGACCCGCGGCGTTGGTGTCTCCCTGCTTCAATTGGACGTAAGCGCGAAGGCACAGTGGCAGGCCGTTGTCGGGTTCAAGTCGTTCAAGTTCGGCCAGCACTTGAGGCAACTCCGGGGCGACATCAGCTACCTTTACCTGATTGCCGACATCTCGGACCAGTGACTCCGCAATGCCCGCGAACACCACCACGTCATTCGAGCCGCGCAACCAAGCGTCGCGAAGCAGCCCTGGGATGCTCTGGTTTCCCACGTCAGCATGCAACGCGGCGCCAACAAGTTCACGAGCGTCTCCTTTGGCGCGAATGTGTTCAATTTCCTGCGGCAGGAACTTGGCTTCCTCGAAGACCTCAACCTGGGCGTTCAGTTTCTTTTCGTCTTCCAACATTCCCGGCCCAGTCCGGTGGAAATCAGCGAAGGTCGGCGGATGCGGAGGCGTGTATTTGCATCCAAAGGACATAATCGTCAATCCGATGAGCAATAGAGTTCGTAGTTTCAGGATTCGCCTTCGTTCAGTTCATTTCCTCCGCACGCAACGGAAGCCGTTGGAGTCCATGGTCAGGCAAACGTCCGTGAGGCCGGCCTCGTCGCAGTTGCGGGTCCAGGAGGTGCAGCTTTCGGCGCTCGCCGACCACGCTCCGCCGCGCAACACGCGCTTCTCACCGGAGGTCGGGCCGTGCGGATTGTTCGTGGGACTGGAGCGGTAATACTTCGCGCCGTAGAAATCGTGGCACCATTCCCAGACGTTTCCGAACATGTCACTCAGTCCCCAAGCATTCGGTTTCCGCTGGCCGACGGTGTGGGGCTTGGAATCGGAATTACCTTCGAACCAGGCGTAAAGCTTGAGGTCCTTTGCGTCGTAGCCGAAGTGAAACTGGCTCGTGCTGCCGGCCCGACAGGCGTATTCCCATTCCGCCTCGGTCGGCAGCCGGTAGCCGGTGGCGGCGAAGTTACATTCCCACGTCTGCAAATCGTAGCACGGCGCCAGGTTCTCTTGAGTGGAGCGGGCATTGCAAAACTTCACCGCCGCCGTCCAAGTGACTTGCTCCACTGGGTTCTTCGGATGCTTGACGCGGGACGGATTTTTGCCTGTGACCTTCTCGTAAACTTCCTGGGTGACCTCGGTCTGGTCCATGAGAAAACCGTCCACCTGGACGCGGTGCGCGGGCTTGACGTCAATCGGACCGTCGTCTGCTCCCATTGTGAACTCGCCGGCGGGGATTGAAACCATCGCCATGCCGGAGGCGGTCTGGACGATCCGGCTTTCGGATGTTGGAGGCGTTTTGTCTGGCGTCTTGGACTGCTCGTTGCAGCCGGTGAGAATGAAGGCGGCGAGGAGAGCGATCATTCCAACCTCAAGACGGTGAGTATTTCGAATTACTGCCGAGCTCGTGGGATGGGCTGAGTTCCGGAGGTCCCTTCCCTCTCCCCTTCGGAAGGGGAGAGGGTCAGGGTGAGGGGTCGGTTGGAGATGCTGGACCTGGAGTTGACCAGTAGCCTCAAGGTATTTCCCCCTCACCCCGGCCCTCTCCCCCTCGGCGGGGGCGAGGGAGAATTGCTTCGCAGCGCTGGATTGTTGAGATCGTTTCACGGTTCAAAGAAGTACAAGTTCCGCCGCGCCTCCCAGCGGGTTGGTTGGCGCAGGACTTTCCGGGATTCATTCCAGAGGTGTTTCGCGAAGACGGCTTTTTCGGGTGAGTCGCCGCAGTTCAGCGCGGCGGTTTGAACGAGGCGCATCACCACCCGATTGTAGCGGCGGCAAAGATCATCCTGCGCACCGGCGGGACTCCGGACGTCGAGCGCGCCACAGGTGAAGCCGTCGCCTTTTCCTTCCTGCAAGAGCTTCTTCATGGCTTGGATTCTTTCCTCCACGGCAGGCAGAGAAGTGGAGTAAATCCGGTCGGTCTTGGACTGCGCCTCCGCCACCATTTCCTGCAAGTCCGCGAGATACGGCTCCCACTCGGGATGCGCCTTGGCCTCGCCATCCAGGTAATTCTTCATCTGCTCGAAGTAGGCGGCGTATTGGTCCACGCGCCCGCGAATTTCCCGGATGAATTCATAAAGATGCGTGGCGAGGTTCAACCCCACCGTCGGTTTGTCGGCTTCTTTGATCTGCGAGAGCCGGGTGGTCGTGGCGCAAACCGGCCGGTCGTAAATGAACTCGTCCGGCGTTGAATACTTCAGCTTCCGCATCGCGGTGCCATCAAAATCAAACAGCGCCGCAGCTTTTTCCTTTCCGAGAACCTGCTCGACGATCTCGCATGGCGAATAGAGATCCGCCGCCGCCGGTTCCAGGAAGTAGAAGAGCGCGTCGCCGTTCGGAACGAACGTCTTCTCGAAATGCAAAATGGTGCGCGGGCCGTCGAAGAAAAACGGGTAGTGATTCCAATCCTCGAACCAAACGCCCCACATCCGCGTCTTCGTGTTCGCAACGGGAAACGAATAATCCATGTACGGCTCGCGGAACGAGGCTTTGCGACCGGAGGTCACGAAAAACTGCCCCATCCATCGCGCCGGGAACGGGCGCTGCCACTCGATCGGCGGGTATTCGCCGAGCCAGTCTTCCTTGAGCGCTTCGCGATGCCAGATGCGGGCATGGTCCACAAACGAAAGCGAAAACCCCGCCCGATCCGTGGCGATGGATAACGAATCTATCAGGCGGTGCTCCCCTTCACCTGACAGCCCGAGCGCGGCGGCTTGGGAGTCCGTGTCCCACACGGCCACCATCATGCTGTCGTTGCCCTCCACCAAACCGACGAACCATTGCGTCGAAGGCAGGCTGATTTGTTTCAAGCCCGGCAACTTTTGCGGCGCATAGCAGAGGTCCGTACCAACGAACGAAGGCAGCAGGCCGTAGCGCAACCGGCAGTCCCGCACGACAAAGCGCGGCACCTGGCGGGCTTCGATGCTGACGACGCCCGTGGCGCTCACCCACGCCGTATAGCCGTGCTCGTTGTTCGCCGATTCCACTTGCAGGCCGGTTCTCCCTTTCGCGCGAACCAAACTGCACCGCGCCACGGAGAAAACAGGCGCCGGCAAAATGACTCCGCGCGGCCTGATCTGCTGGCCT
>CAIKLQ010000100.1 GCA_903828255.1 uncultured Verrucomicrobiota bacterium | reverse complement strand
GTGCCGGCCGATGGTCACCTCGCGGGGGGCAAACAAGCCATCGCCCTGATGGACATAGACGGTTTGTCGCAAGCCCGAATCCAGCACGGCTTCCATCGGAATCGCCAGTCCTTCCGGCAGACGCACTGAAAATTCCACCTGTACGAACATATCCGGTTGGAGGGCCAGAGTGTCATTGTCCACCTCTAAGCGGACCTTCAAGTTGCGGGATACTCCATCAAATTGCGGTATCAGCTCACTGACCTTGGCGGTCAGCGTTCTTTGCGGGGAGGACAGCGTCACGCGTCCCGCCAAGCCCGTCTGAATAAAGCTGGCTTCGTTCTCATTCAAATCCGCCAGAATCCAGACCTTGCTCAGATCCGCGATCCGCAACAGCTCGGCGCCCTTGTCAAACCGCAGGCCGGGCGAAATCGCCCACTTGAGTATGACCCCATCGCCGGGCGAGACAATGTCGGTATTCTGCGTGAGGTTGCGGGTATTAACAATTTCCTGTAGCTGGGTCTCCCCAAAGCCGAGGTATTTCAAATTGCTGAGGTTGTTTTGGAGACTATTACCGTAATAGCTGACGGAATTCCCCGAGCCGGGTCCCTCCTTCGCGAGCGCCTGGGCCCGATCCTGAGAGGCCAGCGAAGTGAGCAGCGATTGAATGCCGCCCGTGAACTCCGGGCTGTACATGGTAGCGAGTGGCTCCTCCTTCTTGACCCGGCTGCCTGGAGCGTGGGGGCAGGTCTTCGTGATCATGCCGTTCACGTTGGCCACCACCCGGTAGAGGCGGTGCTCCTGCACCGCCACCTTGCCCAGCAATCGCAAATTATGGAGCGCCGGCTTGGCTGCGACCACGCCCAACCGGACCCCGATCAATTGCTGTTGCTCCGCAGTAACCGCGACAGTCCCGACTGGCCGACTAGCGGATCTGGTGAAGGGAGTGTCCTGCGTAGAGTCCGGCGCATAGACCGGTTCCATTTTCATGCCGCACGGTGCCAGGCCCGCCTCGCGGGCGGTGTGCGCGGGGTTCATGGGGGCCACATAATACAAAACCCTCCGGGCGCCGCCACCCCTCCCGGACCTCTCCAAGAACGCAACTTTCCCCTGGCCGAGCCAGACTCCCGCCCCCAACAAGACGACGGCGCTGGCCGCACAAAGTAATGCTTTTAAAGGTTGTTTCATTCGCCGCTTCTTCGCCGGGCAAGGTTTCCTGGTTGCTCACCCTTAAACCATCGTGATGCCCGGAGACGATCCTTTTCTGTTTGTCGTGCCCTAACCGTCGGAGGCGACCTCTTACCGGGAGGGACGGATGAGTGATCCGTCCCTCCACGGGGAGGTCTGGTAATCCAAGCCTGTTTAGCGAGCTATCTCTGCCCTATCTGGCCTTCAAGGCTATCGGGCAGTCCCAGGCGGGTCACTCCGGTTACACGATGGACCAGCCCACCATCATCGCGTTGTCTTCGTGAGCCAGATTGTGGCAGTGCATCACATAAGGTCCCGTGAAGTCGCGGAACCGCCGGAAGATTTGAGTGCTCTCGCTCGGTTCGAGCGCGATCACATCC
>CAIKLQ010000099.1 GCA_903828255.1 uncultured Verrucomicrobiota bacterium | reverse complement strand
GATGGGACTTATTGAACACTACCGGCCCCCTGAACGTGACCGCCACGAGCGGCAGCAAGTTCACGATCAAAGTGGTTTCGCTGAGCGGGAGTTCCGCTGGTGAGTGCGGGAATTTTAACAACAAGCAGACGTATTCGTGGCGCATCGCCACGGCGTCCGACGGGGTGAGCGGCTTCGCGGCGGACAAGTTCACTTTGGCTATCACCGGGTTCGCAAACAGCCGCGGCACCGTTGGTGCGTTTTCTCTTGGGCAATCGGGGAACGATATTTATCTGAACTTCACGCCGGTGTTCGCCACGGCCGCCGGCTATAGTCGGGCGTGGGGCACCTTCACGCGGTTTTCGTGGCTTAGTATGATATCCACCTACACTACCGGTAACGACACGCGCGAACTGGTGAGGATAGCGACGGGCAGCGGTGGAACCGTGCCCGTGGTCCAGATCGGCGGGGAGATTCAACTCGCACCCGCCCATAACAACTCCGAGACGTTCGAGTATGTGGTCCGCCTTGCGGGATATGCCACTTCTCTGGCCACCAATATCATCACGTTGGGGGTGACCAACGCGGTTAGCTCGGTGGCCGGCATCATCACCACCGGCTCCGGCAGTGTGACAATCAAGCTCGCTGGCGTGCCGGGATACGCCTACCTGGTCCAACGGGCTAGCAACCTTAATGGCCCGTGGACCGACCTCGATGGCAGCAACAGCACCCCGGACTCCAGGCATGTGGCCCCCGCAAGCGTGGTTTGGACCTTCACCGACACGGCCCCTACCAACCCCGCCTACTACCGCCTCCGCCAGAACAACTAACCCGCAACCCTCTCGCAAAACAAACATCATGCAACTCTACGCAACTCTCCTCGCCGCGCTCCTGCTGAGCGCGGTCAGTGCTCCAGGCGCACTTTTCTATAGCGGCACGAACCCGTTGAGTCCCGGCAATGCCGATATCAACCTGGCGATTCCGGATGGCAATCCCACAGGCATCTCTTCCAGCATCACCACCAGCGGACTGGACCTCGCATTCAGCAGCGTCACCGTCACGATCAACCTGACGGGAGGCTTCAACGGTGATTTGGTGGCCTATTTAAGTTACGGCAATAGTTCCGCCGTTCTCCTGAACCGCATTGGACAAACGGAAGCCAACCGGTTCGGTTCGGCCACCGCCGGATTCACTAGCTTTACGTTCGCAGATGCTGGCAACTCCGGGCTGCATGCTATAACCGGCGCCGCGGGGAATCCGTTAGGCGGAACCTACCAACCTGATGGGCCAAGCTTCCAAACTGCCCTCAGCGGTGTCGGCAACCCGAATGGCGAATGGACGCTGTATTTTGCCGACTTGGCAAGCGGCGGTAACAATGGCTCGACCTTGGTGAACTGGAATGTGGGGGTCTTCGCCGTGCCGGAGCCGATCAATGTGGCGTTGGGAATTTTTGCCGTTGGCTTTATAGGACTCCGTGCGGTGCGTATTTATCGCGGTTCAAGGAAGGCAACAGGCCATTCCGCGTAGGCCAGGAGTCTGTCGGACTTCGACCATTTCCACCGAAATCCGGGTGTTTTAGCCCAGCAAAACACCCTCGCAATCAAAGCCGCTTGTCCGCCATTTGTGAGCGTCGGGTTTTCTAGGTTCGACAGACTCCTAACTGCGACCAGCCGCGTGGTGGCCATTGCGGCGCTCTATACGGATAGCCTGGCACTCAAGGCCGACGGTTCGACTGTTGGCCGGATGCCTCCCGGCACTTAGACCACTGTTCCACCGGGGCGGTACCAGTTGGACCGACCCCTGGGAATAGCTGACACCCGACCCCCGCTTCTGACCCTGCTGGGGGACAATCCGCTCCGGCACGAACTCGACGCTCACTCCGCCAGGCTGTTTGAGCGGCTTGCGGAATGGGCGTTCGCGGAATCGTCCGGAGGCCAGAAGTGGTCCAGGTGTGGGTTTCTCGGGACGACGGAGGCTTGAAAACAGGTCAATATGGCAACAGACCGGGAAGTCGGGTGAGAACCCCCGGGCTAAAGGCGGGGATTTTGTGGCGGGTGTAGGCCGGGGGGATTACCTGGCGCATTCCAAAGCTGCCATGATGAGAAGTGCGGGCCTGAAAAAAAAGTTGTGCGGCTTGCGGGTCGTACTATACTCGGCCCGTCGAAACTTCTGAAATCGGCATGAATAACGTAGTCGAACTGAAAAACCTGCACGTTATGTATCGTGCGCGAAGCTCGCGGCAGCCAGCCAAGCTGGCCGTGAAGGACCTTACTTTGCGCGTCGGGGCGGGAGAGGTGTTCGGCTTTCTCGGCCCGAACGGGGCCGGCAAGACCACCACCATGAATGTGCTGCTGGGTTTTGTGAACGCCACCGGCGGCGAGGCGCGGTTGTTCGATGTGAACGTGCGCGACCCGATTGCCCGGCAGCGGATCGGCTATTTGCCCGAACTGACTTACTACTACAAATTTCTCACGCCCGAGGAGTTGTTGCGTTTCTATGCGCGGATTTTCGGCATCCCCAGTGCCGAAGCGGAGCGGCGGATTGGGCCGTTGCTGAAACTGGTCGAGCTGGAGCATGCCGCCAAGCGTCCGATCAAGACCTTCTCGAAGGGCATGCAACAACGAGTCGGTCTGGCTCAGGCGCTGATCAATAACCCCGACCTCCTGATCTTGGACGAGCCGACCAGCGGACTGGACCCGCTGGGGCGGATGAAAGTCCGGGAAATAATCCAGCGGCTGAAAAGCGAAGGTAAAACCGTCTTCTTCTCCTCGCACGAGCTAGGGGAAGTGGAAACGGTTTGCGACCGAGTGGCTATCATCGCCGACGGCGAACTCAAGGTCGAAGGTCGGGTGGATGAGCTGATCGCGAAGTACCAGTGCAGCCTGGAAAAGATTTTTCTCAACCTGATCGGATACGAAACCCAGCCAACGGTATGAATCGAATCCTTGCTATCGCCGGCGTGGTCATCAAGGAGCTTTACCGGCGCAAAGATTTTTATGTCTTGCTCGTGCTCACGGCGCTCATCACCGGCGTGTTGGGGATGATCAATTTCTTCAACGACCCGACGATCGTGCGCTATCTCAAGGAGGTCTGCCTGCTCCTAATCTGGATTTCATCGCTGGTGATCTGTATTACCACCGCCGCGCGGCAGATTCCGGCGGAATGTGAGAGCCGCACCATCTTTCCCTTGCTGGCCAAGCCGGTGACGCGGGGGCAGTTTCTGCTTGGCAAGTTCGCCGGATGCTGGTTTGCCTGCGGCATCGCGTTGCTGGTGTTCTATCTCTTCTTCGCCATTGTCTCCGAGTCGCGTGGTCGGGACCGCGCCCAAGCCACCACCGCTTCAGCGGCTGCCGCCACCAACGCTGCTGCGGGAACGTTAGTGTTGGCGGCTCCACCAGAAACCGGCCACGAAGGGCATGGGCACGAGGAGCCGGAGGCTGCGGGGGCCCATTCGCTCTGGATCAATTATTTTCAAGCGCTCTGGCTGCACTGGGTTTTAATGGGGGTGGTGACGGCGATGGTGTTGCTGGGGTCGGTCGTTTTCACCGCGCCGTCGTCGAACACTACAATCTCTTTCATCGGCGTGTTGGGAATTCTTTTGCTCGGGGAACATCTGCACAAAGTGGCTTTGCAACTCACGGAGCCGATGCAAACCCTCCTCTCGCTCATCTATTTCCTGATCCCGCACTTGGAGTGGAACGACATCCGGCAGCGGGTGATTTACGACCACCCTCCGATTGCTTGGGTGCATTGCGGCTTGGCGACAGTTTACGGCCTGGCGTATGCCGGGTTGTTCCTTTATCTGGCCTGGCTGATTTTCCGGCGCAAGAATCTGACCGTTTGAAGCGATGAAGCGCCTGCCGCCCATCCTTGTGCTGTGCCTGTTGGGGGTCGTCTGTTTCTCGCTGGCCACTTTGCTCCAACCGCGCGCCGCGGCCTGGAGTCGCGGGGCGCAATCCGGCAGTATCCTGAAAGTTCTCCTGGGCGACGGGCGGCGCTTGTTCGCCAATCACTTCGCCCAGCAGGCGGACGTATCGTTCCACAGCGGTTTTTACCCTTCCATTTTCGATCAGCGGGCGAAGCCAAAGACCACCGCGATGAATCCTGGCGATGCCTCGCACAACCAGACCGAACACGAACGAGAGATGGACTTCCTGGGGAAGCCCCGCGATTGGATTCAGGCGTTCGGACGGCATTTCCGCATCACGGAGCATACGCATCTGGAGAGCGGTGGGGAGCGGGAAGTTCTTCCCTGGCTTCGGCTTTCGGCGGAGCTTGACCCCCAGCGCATCCAAACCTATACGGACGGCGCTTTCGTGCTCTGCAAGCGACTTGGGAAAGTGGCCGAAGCGGAGCAGTTTCTTCGCGAAGGGTTGCGGAATAATCCTGACAGCGTTGAG
>CAIKLQ010000098.1 GCA_903828255.1 uncultured Verrucomicrobiota bacterium | reverse complement strand
ATCATCAAATGTGACAGTGATTCCGTAAGAGTGTGGGGCCAAGCCCAGCACGACCGTACTGACTAATCCGATAATTGTTCTTTTCATATGCTTTACTGGTTGTTTTCCGTTTACTGGTTGTTTTCCGTTTACTGGTTGTTTTCCGTTTACTGGTTGTTTTCCGTTTACTGGTTGTTTTCCGTTTACTGGTTGTTTTCCGTTTACTGGTTGTTTTCCGTTTACTGGTTTCGCAACAATGGTTTTGTTCGCATTCACGATGCCAAGGAAGCGGGTTGAGAATTAGTTCCTTGATATTAAGACCGTAACATATGGAGTGACAGCAAGTTATCAGTGCGGAGTCATTTGTTCTTTGCGCCCGACACGCTCACCGCGGCTCGCCATTGTGTAATCCTTGCCGACGATAAATCATCCTTTCATCTCCATCGCTGAGGACAAGAAGTCAGAAAGTGCTGATAGTCAGTTGCGTGCTGAGATTCGCTGACCGTTGACGGAACTGGAAACAATTCCGACACTTTTAGAGTTTCTCGATCTGATCTCAAAACCACGATTCCAGCCTGAATCGAGTAACCGGCGTTTTACTATTTGGCCGCTGTTTCATGGAGCATCCGTCGCCTTGCGATGGTTTCCCGGCCGATGGCAACAGGCTGGCCTCGACTGTGTCATCTCCGGAGGAAAGGTCCGCACCCCGGAGTAGCGGTTGCCGTTCTTCACGATGAACGCGTTGACCCAGCGGGTGGACTTGCCGGTCGTCGTCGCAAACGTCTCCCAGATGCGCTCCCCGGTAGCAACCTTCAGACAGCGGCACTGGCCGTAGCTGCAGGGGCTGTGGAGGTATCCAGCCTCCAGAAGGGGCGTGGCCATGACGCTGTGCAATCCGTCCGTGTCCGTCTCGCTCACCTTTTTGCTCTGCCAGACCGGGGTCGGTTGGTCGGGGTCAGCGCGGAGCATCAACGAACCGTTGTAAAAGGAGGTGAGGAAGAGCAGGTTTCCGGTTTGGCGCGGGCTGGGAATCGTCATGCCCGAGCGCACCGACGGCGTGAGCGGGTAGGTCCAAAAAAAGCTTGCCCGTCTCGGGATCAAGCGCGTTGACCGCTTCCGGGTGCCAGATGATGAGCTGCCGTTTGTCTCCAAACTCAAAGATCACTGGCGGCGCGTCCCCTAGCTCCTTCGCGCTCAACGCGCGCCACAGTTCCTAGCCCGTGTCCTTGTCGAAGGCCACCGCGGATCGTGCCTCGCGCGAAGGGGTTTGCCGAATTGGTCGCCCCTTTCGGGAGTCGCCGGTCGGTGACGAAGACCCGACCTTTGGCTACCGCCGGCCCGGCGTATCCGCCGCCAATCGGCACGCGCCAGCGATATTTCTGACCGTCCGCCAGGAACTTCTCGATAATGCGGGGCTCGCGCCAGACGGCGTCCCGTTACGGTTCGAGCCATTGCGGCTAGTCGGCGGCGTGAACCGGGGCCAATGCGAGCGGGAACAACCCGAAGAGCCGCATCAACCGCTGACCGCAAAGTCGTTGGAAAGTCCTCATGTTTCGGGAATCAATAATCCTGACAGGTAAACAGCCGAGGCGGATCGAGTCAATGGGTTCAATTCTAATGTCTGAGAGGACAAATGAGGCTGTTTAGGCCGGAGGACTGGACGAGAGGGGATTCGTTTCCGAAGTTTCGCGTGGGCTTGAGTTCTGCGCGGCGGCGTGCCTATTCTCGCGCATGAATATCAAATCAACTGTCCCTTGGATTTCCGGCCACCTGTTCATCCTGTTCGCCGCCGTTCATTTACTGGCTGGGAACCCGGCGGCTCGGGCCGCGGAGTCCGAGTTTTCCAAAGCCATCATTGACATCGGCATTGTAGCCAAGGATGCCGACCGCACGGCGCAGTTTCTGACCAATGTGATCGGCTTCAAGGAAGTGAAAGGCTTCGGCGTCAGCGGCGATCTGGGCAAGAAACTTGGATTGATTGATGGCCACGCTTCCAAGGCTCGGGTGTTCGTTTTGGATGAGGTCGAGCAGGCCACGCGGATCAAACTGTTCTCCTTTCCCGAAGCTCCAGGCAAGCAACCGGACCAGGCCTACATTCATTCATCGCTCGGTATCCGGTATCTGACCTTGTATGTGAAGGACCTCACCCCGGTTCTGGCGCGGGCGAAAAAGGCCGGCGTTTCTCCACTGGGTGAGACGCCCGTGGAAATCAGCACGGGCACATGGTTGCTGGCGGTGAAGGATCCGGATGGGAATTTCATCGAGGTGATTGGACCGCGCCACTGAGCGCGGCGGAAGCTGCCGTTTGCCTTTCAAGGTCGTCCCGTCCTGCGCCGCGCCAGCAGCCCCGAAAGCCTCTGGTCGGCCAAGTCGCTCCTTACGGCGATCGCTGGCGACTGCGGTGATTGCTGCCAAGCGTTGTCCCGGCCGAGTTAGCCAACTTTGCTGCGCCCGGTCGAGTTCACCAATAGCGATTGGTCATGCTGACCGGTGCGCTCGAACTGATCGTCCGCGGGAAGGCGAAAAACTCCACATGGTTGTCGCCGAACAGCATCACGTAACGCCGCTGGCTCTTGTAGCTGTGCCAGGGAAGGTTTAGCGAGGGATCAAAACCGGCGTTCTCCCAGATCCAGTCGCCCTGAATGATCTTGGTCGTGGGTCGAACGGCGAGTTCCGAGCCTTTGAGCGGCTTGCCTCCGGGTTGGTCCGTGACGTGTTTCACGCCCCAAGGATCGCTGGCCCATTGCGTGCAATAGCTGTTGCCGTATTCGAGGAAACAGTTGATGGCGCCGTAATTCGGATCGCCTTTGTCTGAGGGGCAGGACCAGCTTTGCGCCGCCGTGGCGTATTTGTTCAGCGGGCGATTTGTCGGGTCGCTGTAAATCCCAAAATACGGGACCAACCACAGCGTGGTCGGAGTCGGTTTGCCCCTTTGACCGCCGAAATCCCCCCAACCCGTCGTGATCGGGTAACTGTCGCGGTTGTCGTCCACGTAGAGCGACCAAGCCAGGCCGTGTTGATGGTTGTTGTTGATGCATTGCGTCCGTTTGGCCGTTTCCTTCGCCCGGGCCAGGGCGGGCAACAACATTGCAGCCAGGATCGCGATGATGGCAATGACGACCAAAAGCTCGATCAACGTGAAGGCGGAATCGCACCGGGCATTACGCCGCGACGCTCCGCAGTCACGGCTGAACAATTTCGCATTTGTGATCACGCGCCGACTGTGGGCCCGCCTGCTGCCAACGTCAAGTCGCAGCCTTCACCAATACCAAACGCTCCACGTAGATGGCATTCGTTTCGCCGGGTCGGGCGTGAGGAAAGCGCGGGCCTTCGAACTTGACCCGCGCCCACACGTCGAACTTCTGACCCGGATTGGCGGGGTCGAACACATTGTCCACCTCCACCTGGATGATCCAACTCCAGAAGAAATACGCGTAGAAGCCGGGCGCGATTGGAAAAGTTCCCATCTTGTACCAGTGGTATCCCGGCCCGGGAATGTCCTCGGCCTTGATCGGAGCGCCACCCAAGGACTGCTTGTCAATGCTCCCGTAAAGCCCCCACGGCAGCGGCAATGTGTATTTTTCCGGACTCTCCACATCGGCGGCGGTCAGATCGAGTTTGTTGGCGGTCCCGGTCTCGGCCTCGGGATCCTTGACCACCTTCACGACGTCGGCCCAGTTGCGCGTCATGGTCGCGACGTAATCATGCACACTGTCTTTCGGCAAACCGCGAAACTTCTCCGGCAGCGGCACTCCGGCGGCGATGGCGGCGTAACGTCGCATCTCTGCTTCCGCGTGTTGCTTCTCCAGCGCCTGCGCCGATTCCGGCAACCTGAGATTGGCTTGCGTGAGCCACGTATGGAGAACCCGGTTGGCGACGGTTTCGCGGTGCGGCGGCGACTGTCCAGCCGGCTTGCCTGCCGCCAGCCAATCCGACGCCAGCCGCGGATGGAGCACCACGCTTGCCCGGTCGAGCGGGAGTCGCGCATGGCGAACGCGGCGCAGCAGCGTCGCATCCTTACCGACAGCTTTCTCCGCCTGATCGAACAATCGCTGCGCCCGGTTGACGAACTCCAGATTCAGGTAAGTTAGCGACATCGGGGACGAATTCCAGTTGCAGTGCGCCTGTCGGTTCACCGCCTCCTTTTGCAGGTCCACGAGATACTGGCGAATGAACTTTCCGCCGCGGCCATAAAATCCGTCCGTGAAGGTCCGCACCAGTTGCTCATAATCGGTTGCCGGATTCTCCAGTTGTTTCATCATCAGCCAAACCTTGAAGTCCCGCATGTCGGCCAGGATCTCGTATTCCAGTTCCGTAAAGACGCCCTCGACGTGGTGCGCGGCGTAAAACTGGTAATCCGGCCCGTAAGTTTGCGCCGTGGGCATCGGCATCCCGACGGGATTGGCGTAGGTCACGGCGTAATCCCACACCCGCAGATTCTTGGCGATCGTCGCCCAGCGGGAGAGATGTTCTCGGAACGCCGAGTTCGCCGCCGCGGTGATCGGCTGGCTCGGATCGGACTCGGTATCGCACAACCGCACGATGACGTTGTCGCGCGGTCGGATCGTCTTCGGGGCCTGCTGCGTGTATTGATACGCCAACGTGTCGAGATACACTTCGGGTTGCTTGTCTCTGATTCCGTCGGCCAGGTAATTCACAAAATCCAGCAACGGCCCGCACTCTGACTCCTCTCGCTTGGCGATGGCCTGGCAGTTTTCGCACTGGCAGGGATTCAGGCAGTCATTCTGGGACACGCTGAAAACCAGCGGCGGCGGTGACCCAGCCGCCTTCGCCGCCGCCCAGGAGGTCTCGATGTAACGGAGCAGTTTCGCCAGAAAGGCCTGACGCAACTCCGGCTGAGTGAGGCAAAGCTGGCTGCCTTCGGCCACGCGCTGACCGTTCAGTAACGAATACCACTCCGGATGCGGCGCGAAGAACTCCTTCGGCGGAAAATACTGATTGAAGGTGTGAACGTGGTAGGGCGGACCGTAGTCGCGACCGCCGCCGAACTGCGCTTCGATTGGGGCGTCGCCTTCGCGATTAAGCCGATTGCGCGCCGCGAACCGCCCGCCGTCGTGGCCATAGAGCATGTAGATGTCGCGATACTGGATCACCGGCTTCCCACGTAAATTTAGCGAGCCGAGGCGGAGTGTCCTGCGCTGCGGGACGCTTTCCTCGAACGGATTCCACCAATGCACGCCGAGCACGTCTTCCAGAAAATGGTAGGCCCCGTAAATTGTGCCGCGCGGTCGCCCGCCCATGATCACGAGATCTTTGCCGTGCGTCTGGATGAGCCATTCCTCCGCCTCCAACTTTTCTGCCGCCAGGCCCTGACCCCTGGCAAATGCCGTGTCGCCCACAAAAACATGACTGCCTGCCGCTGTAGCATGGTCTTCGGAGTGAACCGAAAACTCGGCTCCGCTGATTCGGCGAAAATACTCGGCGAGTTCTTGAGCGCCTTTCTGTTCAGCAGCCGTAGCGTCACGCGCCAAGACAATCGTCGCCACCGCCCGGCCTCGGTCGGCCAAGGTAATCGTCCCGGCTGGGGCGGCGAAAGCCACTGCGGCCACGAGGGTCACCAAGAGTCGAAACAACATGTCTTTCATGTCAGGGAGTTCTAATCGCGCTGCCTTTCGGAAATTCAGCGCCCAGTCCCGGAGGGACTTGACGAGAATAGCCCAGCGTTTTAACGCTGGGTCGGAACCGAGCGGGTCGTTTGAGTCCCGTAGGGACGACAGAGGCGTGGACCAGTTCTCAATTTCTGTCGTCCCTGCGGGACTGATCCCCCGTTTCCCGCGGAGCCCAGCGTTGAAACGCTGGGCTATTTTCAGTCGTCCCTCCGGGACGCGGCCTGCAGAACTGGGTGATCGAGTTTCCAAAGGGCGTTGAGTTTAGTCACGCTGCTTCGCAAGCGGGCGGCTGGTCAACAAGCCAATGCACCGCCCTTTGTTTCCCGGAATGCCGTCTTTGCCGACGGCGCAGTAATAGAGATAGAAGGTGTCGTTGGCGGGATTATGGACCAGCGAAATCTTGTGGGCGTATTGCGCGTCCAGTC
This sequence comes from uncultured Verrucomicrobiota bacterium, assembly GCA_903828255.1. Taxonomy (GTDB): domain Bacteria; phylum Verrucomicrobiota; class Verrucomicrobiia; order Limisphaerales; family JADLHS01; genus CAIKLQ01. The sequence goes on along the minus strand of CAIKLQ010000098.1, from coordinate 1,639 downwards.
CACCCGGATGACCGCCGGCTTTGTAAAGCGGCTCGGGGTGTGCGGTCCAATGCTGCAAGTCCCGCGAGAAGGCGGCCATGATGTGTGCGCCGCCTCGTCCCACGCCGAAGTAGAACATCACCCAATGGTCGCCATCGCGAAACACTTTGCCATCGGAGCAGAACTGGCTGTCGTAACCATCCGGGCGATTGCGGACGATCGGGTTTTCGCCGCCACGCTCCCAGTTCAAAAAGTTGGTCGAAGTCGCGAGGCCCATTTGCTCCATGCCACCATTGGCTGCGTTGTAGAAGTTGAAGAAGCGGCCCCGATGCTCCACCAACCACGGCTGATAAATGCAGTCCTTTTCCCAGGCGCCACAGCCCGCATCTTGCACCGCCAGAATCGGCGTGCTTTTGGCCCGACGCCAAGTTAGCCCGTCGTCGCTCACCGCCACGCCCTCGTAGCCGGGCCGCAATTCGTAACCGCCTTGACGCGGGTAGGCGCCATACAGCGTCCAGAATTTTCCCTCCCGCTGCTTCAAAACCCGCGGCGCTTTGACGTCGGCGGATTCGTAGAGAAACGCGCCGACGACACAGCCGCCATGATCGAATTCATTCGTGGGACCGAAGCCCATTGCCAGGCGCGGGTTGGTCCATTGCAGGAGGTTCGTGCTTTCGGAAACAAAGCTGTTGTAGCCCTTCCCGTTGAACCCGATGTGGCTCATGAACCACTTCCTCGGCTGCCGGGGAAGCTGATAAACCGTAGGGACGTCGAAGCTGTGAAAGTTCTCGTGGCCGGGAATCTTGAGATCGGACGGGATGACCGGTTCGGCGTAATAATGCCACCCCCGGTAAGGCGCGGACCACGCATCCAACGTCGCTTGGTCTATCGGCGCGGCTTTGTCGGCGCGGCGAGCAACAGTCACCCCCGGTTTGCGAACGCCAGGATCGGCCACCGGTTTCGGGCTTCGCCATTGGACATCGCTCACATGCTCTCCCAAGGCGAGATTGCCCTCGGTCGCGCCGTTTGCCACTTGGCCATTGAAACGCAGATTCTCAATCGTGATGTTCTTCACGGTGTGCTTGGCGTCCAGTCCCATGAAAAATGATCGAGGCGCACGCCGGCCCGTCACCGTGATGTCCTGGTAGGTGATGTCGTGAACCGCGCCGCGCTCGGCGTCCTGGGAGTAAGGATTCTTCGCAATGACGATCACCAGCAGATTCGGCAAGTATTCGTCGTTTGGGTTCGCGACGTATTGCTCGTCACGACGGGCCTGCATCTTTGGCGCGGGACAGACGGCGTCGGTTTCCACGCGAATGTTTTCATACCGCACATCATGCACAACCGCGCGGTCGCCGCACTGAATGTCCATGGCGATGTGCGTCGTGCGAATGATATCGTTATCCCGGAAGCAAATGTCCGTGAACTCCGGCGCCGCCGTTTCGGCACCGATTTCCAGTGCGCGGCCCCAGTCGCACCAGATCACGTTGTCATGCACGCGCACGTTCCGCACGGGCTGCGCGTCCAAGCCCTTGAGCCCTTTCAGCACGATGGCGTCGTCGAAGGCGCGCACGAAGGAGTTGCGCACGACGACATTCTGGCTGTTGCAGATATCAATGCCGTCGGCGTTGTAGCGCCACAGCCCGATGAGCTTCACGTT
>CAIKLQ010000097.1 GCA_903828255.1 uncultured Verrucomicrobiota bacterium | reverse complement strand
GTCTATGCGGGTGAGGCGGCGGGATACCTGATCACCGACGCGGTCGAGCAGGATCTGATTACGCGCGAGATCCTTCCGGGCCTCGGAGTACCTCTGGTGATCCAGGATAAGACCTTTGTGAACGACCCCGCCACCTTAGCGGCGACGAGTGCGAATTTGCCTCCGGGCTACACGCCCACGCCGCTTACGGACACTGTGGATCCACTCTGGAAGGCCTACGTGCCTGGTGGCATCCTGGGGGGAAGTCTCTGGCTGCCCCACGAGTACATGCCGAACGAGAACCCCTTCGACCCGAGAGGTTACAACGACTTTGGTCGCTGGGATTACGGTCCCTGGATGAATCCGCCCATGGTAGTGAATAACACCGAGCTGCCCAGCCCCACCATCGTGCCCGAGGTCTTTGGGGACACGATGATGGTCAACGGCACGCCTTTCCCGTACGTCGAGCTTCCGCCAACGGCCGTTCGCTTACGCATCCTGAACGCCTGCAACGACCGGATGCTCAACCTGCAGCTGTACAAGGCGGAGCCGCTTACTCTCAGACTGGTGAACGGCGGCAGCAATTACGTCGGTCCAACCGTCACCCTCAGCGGAGGTGGTGCTAGTGTGCAGGGCGAAGCTACTGCAAGCGTGGACCTGTTGACGGGCACCATCACCGCGATCACCGTGACCAGCTCAGGCGAGGGCTACACCTCCGCCCCGACTGTTACCATCACCGATAACGGCGGCCCCGGCTCAGGCGCGGTCGCCTTTGCCTCCGCCAACACCGAGGTCCACATGGTTCCGGCGCTCGCCAACCCGGCCTATCCTACGTGGCCTCAAGACGGCCGGCCTGGCGGCGTGCCGGATCCGACTACGAAGGGTCCGGATTTTTACCAGATCGGCAACGAAGGCGGTTTTCTGGCGGAGGTGGCGGTGGTGCCATCCAATCCAGCGGACTACGACTATAACCGCAGAAGCGTCACCCTGGGGAGTGTTACGAGCAAGTCGCTCTATGTGCCCCCGGCAGTGCGCGCGGATGTGATCGTGGACCTCTCCGGGGCCCAGGATGGCGACACCTATATCCTCTACAACGACGCGCCGGCGCCGATGCCCCTCTACGACTCCCGCTACGACTATTTTACCGACGACCCGGATCAGACCGCGATCGGCGGTGCATCCGCGACCGCCCCGGGCTTCGGCCCCAACACCCGGACCATCATGCAGATCCGGATCAAGGGAACCCCGACGTCGCCGTACAACCTCGCCGCCCTCCAGGCGGCCCTGCCCACGGCCTTCGCCACGGGACAGGAACCGTTCATCGTGCCCCCTGGCGTTTACCCCAACCATTTGGACGAAACCATGAACCTGACAGGCAGGGCACAGGCCGTTGCTCAGGTCAAGGCGGTCATGCCTGGTCAGAACTACACCACGCCGCCCAATGTCACCTTCTTCGGCGGCGACGGCTCCGGTGCCGTGGCCAAGGCCACACTCAACGGCGTCGTTGGGATTACCCTCGTGACCGCCGGCACCGGCTATTCTGTTAATCCGACCATCGCCATTGCGGCGGTTGCCCCTGACAGGGGTTCCGGGGCCACGGCATTCGCAACCGTGAACGGTGGAGTAATTACCGGCATCACGATTGATAACCCGGGGTCCAACTATCTCGTGGCGCCTAACGTGACGATCACCGATCCGACTGGTATCGGCGCGACGGCCACGGCCAACATCACCATCGGTTCCGTCGGCACGATCGTCGTGACCCGCGGGGGCTCCAACTATATCAAGGCTCCCTACGTTTACCTGACCGGTGGTGGTGGTAGCGGCGCCCAGGCGAATACGTTGCTTACCGGGGCCACGGTGTTGGACGGCAAGAACATTGTCGAAGGCATGGACATGGAGTACGGACGGATGAACGCGGTGCTCGGCTCCACGCCGAACCCATTGACCCCGCTCGTGGGGCTCGGGCCGGTTATCGGGGCCGCTTTCTACATTGACCCGCCGACTGAAATCCTGACTCCGGAGAAACCCTTGCTCTGGCGTCTGACCCACATCGGCGTGGATTCCCATGCCGTTCACTTCCACCTGTTCGACGTGCAGGTGGTCAACCGGGTGGACTGGACCGGAGTTGTAAAGCCACCGCTGCCGGGGGAGGTCGGCTGGAAGGAAACCGTCGAAACGGACCCGTTCACAGACGTGGTCATGGCGCTCCGTCCGACTGCCGCCGCTATGAAACTCCCGTTCGGACTTCCGCGAAGCAAACGCCTGCTCGATGTCACCATGCCTGCAGGCTCCACGGCGAACTTTACGCCGGTCGCGCCGCCCGCAGGGCTCCCGGCCGTAGCTCAGCTCTCCAACTTTACCAACGACTTCGGTTGGGAGTATGTCTGGCACTGTCACCTACTGGGCCACGAAGAAAACGACATGATGCGGCCCATTGTGTTCGATGTTCCGGCCACTGTGCCGACGGCGCCTCGGCTCAGCGCCGCCTACACCAACGGTATCACCTTCACGTGGACCGACCCCACGCCGTTCGACTACGTCACGGGCCTGCCAACTTCGACCTTGGGCAACCCGATGAACGAGGTCGGCTTCCGTATCGAGCGCGCCAACCTCTCCGCCAACGGCACCCCGGGCGCTTACACGGCCATTACCAATATCCTGGCCAACCAGACGAATTACGCTGATGCCGCGCCGGCCAATGGCGCCCGCAGTTATCGCGTCGTCGCCTACAACGCTGCGGGTCAATCGGTGTCCCTGCCCGTCTCCGTGTGCCCGACCTGTCCGGCACCTGTGGCCCCGACCGCGCTGTATGGCGTGGTGCAATCCGGCCCCCGGGTTGCGTTAACTTGGAGGGATAACGCCACCACCGAAACGGGCTTCATCCTCGAACGCGCGAATGTGGTCGGCGGCATTCCGGACGTCTTCGTCCAGATCGCGTCTGTTGGTCCCCGCGCCACCACAGGCACGCTCTCATATACCAATGTGGGGGCGATTGCGGGGAGCAACTATGTGTATCGGGTCAAGGCTTCCAATCTCGGGAAAGACTCGGCCTACGTGACCTCGACCAACATCCCGGTCCCGTTGCCGGTCGCTCCGACGGCCCTGACGGCGACTTTGCTGACAGGCGTTCAAGTTCGGCTGAGTTGGACGGATAACGACAGGCTCGAAACCGGCTTCGTCATCGAGCGCGCAGTCGTGACCAACGCGGTCGTTGGTCCCTTTGCCCAAATCGCAACCCAGGCCGCCCGAGCGGGAACGGGTGCGGTTACCATTACCAACACAACCGGGCTCTTTGGTAGCAACTACGTGTACCGGGTGAAGACCATGAGCGGCCCCGTCGGTTCGGCCTATGCCACTTCGGCTCAGGTATCCATGCCGTCGCCCCCGGCCGCTCCGAGCGGCCTCAACGCCGCCGCGGCCTTGCAAGGCGTTAACGCCCTGGTCATGTTGGTCTGGACCGACAACGCCACCAACGAAACTGGCTTTGCGATTCAGAGCGCCCGCAATGTTGGGTT
>CAIKLQ010000096.1 GCA_903828255.1 uncultured Verrucomicrobiota bacterium | reverse complement strand
TCTGGATTTGCGCCAAGGCTTGGAGGATGGATTCGGGGGTGGTTTGAGTATTCATGTGCGGGTGGTATATTCGTTACACATATACTATGCCACAAAAAAAGCCGGAAACCTAAACTCGCTGGAGGGTGTCTTGCGCCCTTGTCCCTATATCCGGTGACGCATAATCACTGGCAAACGCCAAGAAAGTGTCATTCTCAAAATCAACTGGCAGCGCGCCTATCCCTGAAAAAACTAGTTTTGCGTTGTCAGGAAGATTCGCCGGGTCAAAAATCCGTGGCTTGCTAAATGCCTTCAGATAGATGTTGGCGATGCCGTTTGGGTTGTATTTGGTTTCAATGCTGATCGTGTTGTTTGTCCCCAAGCTATATCTGGCAGACGCACCGTCCACATTTAGCTCGAACTGCACATTGGTGACACCGCTCAGATCATTGATCGTAGCTTGCAGCGTGATCGTGTTGCTTACTACATCAAAAGGCTGTGCTCCAGTGATTCCGATTTGAGGCCCACCGTATGGGATTGCTCGAAAGAATGCCTTGTCTATTTGAGCGATGTTGGAAACCAGCAGAAACATCGGATCTGCGACGAGGTTGCGCGGAACCATTCCTTGAATCAGCCAACCATCCTGTGCGTCGGATGCCCCCGTGAAATCAACGGTCTTCCTCAGCGGTTTGTCGACTGAATCGCAGATCAACAAGGCAAAATCGCGTTCCGTTTCTGCTGAGTAATCAAAGTGGTTTGCCTTGATAATGACGGCGTTCGTGCCGTACTTCATGATCTGGAGAGTGCCTGACGTGTTGGTATCCGGCGGAAAGGAAATGCAAGCGTTGTAGAGGTTGATGTCAACCTGAGCTGCGGCGTTGGTGTCGATCACCGAGAACAAATGGGCCATGAATTTTTCATAGTTCCTCCTGGTGTCGGGAGTTGGATCTGGACCCGGGTCACCGCCGCCTTCTCCATCGTCCGGGGGCATCAGTGAAGTGGATGTCGAGTACTGTGTCGTTCGACGAAACTGCCTCAATGTCCCGTAGTCGAATCCGCTATCGTCAACGAGAAACTGCCCGTTTCCGATGTCGTAAATCGGCACGTCCAGATACGACGGCAGGCATGGATACGGCGGCAGAGGTTTGCCGTAGGGTCCTTTCGCGAGCCAAAACGAGCCGGAATCTGGCAATTGGTCCTCGGCAACTAATCGAAATGTGCTCGTCTGTATTTGGAAACCAAATACGTCAGCCATGAGTGCTGCGATTGGGGTCTCTACGGATTGCTCAAGCATGTTGCCCGTTTGGGCATGAGATGCGCCAGTCATGCATAGCGCGATTGCGCCGACAATCCTGTGCGTGATGGTTTTCATAGTTTTGGTGGCCTTCGGGCTTGTTGGTTTTTCGTGCGCGGCAAACGCTGAAGCCGCTTCATAACAGAGCAACTCCTTTCCCAAACCAAAAACCGACACCACACATCCCTTGCTGTTTTTGCCCTCGAAATTGTCGACTCCGCCGGGACTATTTCAATTGTAATCTGCGGGATGAACGCCTTTCCTTGGTAGTGATCGGGCGTGTTGTCTGCCCATGTGGGTCCGGTTGCTGCTCACGTCGCGCGCATCCTGCGCAAAGAACGTGAGAAGCGGGGTCTTTCGATGACGGTTCTGGCCCAGCGGTCTCGTTTGTCCGAGCCCCCAACAGACCCCTACCCATTCCTTGCTGTTAAAGCACCGAAAATTGACTCAGCCTTTAGCGGCAAGAATATGATCTTATCCAAGCACACCATGCGCGCGCGATGCAAGGTCTAAGGATGCGCCGCCGTGTGGAATTCTCGGATGCCTTTGCTCTGGCCTTGCAGAAACGCGGGATCGCAAAAGAATTTAGCCGCCAGGCGCTCGCGGGAAAAGCGTGATTGCATTGGAAACCGAATTCATTCCAGCAAGCACTAGGACGAATCAGTTCTTGCCCAGATGGACAAGTTTCACTTGATCCTTCACCTAAAGTTACACCTTGCGAGCAATGAACGGGCGGTAACGAGGCAATGCATAGCGTTGAGCGAACGGTCGAAAAAATGGCTTGAACCCCTGTAAAACAAGGCTAGAATAACCCTTGAAACAGAGTGTGTTAGGCTCGGAACGGTCAAGCTTCCCGGTTCGAGATTAGCCTTGTTGCCATGAGCCTCAGCGAAAGACGATTTGCGAACGGTCGGGAAGCGGTAAATACTCGGATATCTGTCTGAGTTTCACTCTTATTGAAGCATGAAGGATTATGATTGACACCCTTTCCGTTATTTACACCGCTTCCATTCTCGCCGGTGTTGCGGTTACCTTGTGGTTGGTTGTGGATGTCATGAAGCTCTGGCATGCTGAACGATACGAAAAACTGAAACGCTGGTTGGTTAAGGTCTTCCGACTGGGCCGTTCGAAACAGCCCGCCGCTGAGAAGTTCGTGACCAAGAAGACGACCGAAAGCACGCTGGATGAGGCTGCTCGTCGAGTGCGCAATGAAGCGCTAGGATTAGCTATTCAGTCGTTAAGCTCGGGCAGCAGTGTTTCGGAAGCAGTTGAAGACGCGGTAACGCACATCGGCAGACACACCAAGGAATGGAAGAACGAAGGCGAAGTGCGGCGGTGGATCACCTTGCAACTCAGCGCGCAATTCAACCCCGGCCTGCGGACTTTGCGCATGGTGAAATCAAACCCCTGGAAAATATGCGCTCTGGGGCTTGTGTGCGGGTCGGTGTTAGGTTATGGCGCTGCTTATTTCTCTGCCAACCGTTATCGAGTCGAAGCGGGAGGTCCTTCCCGTGTGTGGATGATCAGGATTGACACTTGGACAGGCCGGTCGTGGGCCGCAGATTTCCGCAATTCCGTTGGGGACAAAGACGGAAATCGGATTTGGTACTGGAAGCCCATCAATGTGCGCCAACCATGACGCATGCCTAGCATGAACTCGAAGCCGAAGTATCTGCGGCTGGAGGCCCCGATGCCCAAGGAAAGCCGCCGCGCGCTGGCGCGAACTGCTCCGAGCCAGTTCCGAGCCCGTTTGGTCCGGTCCTCCCCGACCCCGCTACTGCATTGAAAGGAGCGCCCGGTTCTCCGCCTTGATCCCCGGCACCCACTCGCCCGCGCGCAGCCAGAGCCGGAACGCCAGGTAGCAATACATCCCCGCGCTCATCAAATCCTTCTTCCCCTGGGCGCTAAATTGCCGCGCTCCCCGCCGGGTCATCACCTGCCGGCCCTCTTCATCCGTGGCCACACTCAGATTCTTGAACTGGTCCACACATTCATTGAGCGTGCGCAACACCGTCTGCCGCTCGCTCGCCCAGCCCCGCACCGTCTCCGGCGGCAGGTCGCGCCAGTGCGGCGGCCAGCCCACGAGTTGATGGTCGCACGCGCTTTTCATCTCCGAGGGATATCCGGGGAATTTCATTGCTAGGTTGAGGTAGAAGAGGGGAAAGCTTCGAGAGTGAAGGTTGTTGGATGGGCCGGCTGTCATGCTGGGGCGTTGAGGTCGGAACTCAGGTCGAATCGCTTCGCGCCGGCCTGCGCT
>CAIKLQ010000095.1 GCA_903828255.1 uncultured Verrucomicrobiota bacterium | reverse complement strand
TAAGGTTCTATCGTACCACTTTAATCAGATGGCAAAAGGCACAGGCAAAAACGGGAACGGCGCGCGGAACGGTGGCACCACCAAGTACGACGCGCATCATAAAGTTCTTTCGCAGACGTATGGGGCGTTTGCGGATTTGCGTCGCGAACTCTCCGACTCGAAGACCGCCGTGGCCGAGCGCGAGGACATACTGCGCAACTTCGCCGCCTGCCCCGATTCCCAGCGCTCGTGGCTGCTGCTGGAGGATTATTTCGAGAAGCTCTCGCTCTCGCGGAAGGATTTTCCGGCGACCGACTGGTGGCCGCGCGTGCTGGCGGCCAAGGCCAATGCCCGTTTGGAAGAAGTCGCCTTTCTTTTTCTGCGCGCCGGCCGGCCCATGCCGACGGAACTCCAGACGCACGCCAACCTCGCCCGGTTCGCCAAGGTCGAGGAGGCCGAGCATGAACAGAAACTCGTGCAGGCGCTCGAACACTGGCTCTTTCCGCTCGCGCAACCACTTTTGGACACGCCGCGCGCGACGTTGCGCGTGATCTGCAAAACCGTGGCGGACGAGGAGAACCCCGCCCGCAATCGCATCGGCGTGGAGTTCCATCTCTTCCGGCCCCGCACCGGCGAAAAGGTCCGCTCGCTGACGGACATGATTGATCTGATGACCCGTGCCGCGCACGAGCAGGAGTTGTTTCCGCCGGCGGACTGGGTCTTCATCCAATGGCTGACGGAGGCGCATCGCCATCGGCGCGACGGCGAGAACCCGCTGGTGCTCTCCGATGTCGAGTTGATCCAATGGCTGGCCCGCTGGGGGCACACGACCCGGCTCGAACTCGCGCCCGACGGTCGGCCGCTTCAATTTCAGGGCCTCGTGGTGGGGTTGACGCCGCACCTGGAAAACGGTAGCCAGGAACTTTCTTTCACGCATCGGCTGAGCCTGCCCGGTGGCGAACAGGTTTCGTTGAGCGAGGTGAAATTCTTCAATCACCAGCCGCCGCTTGCTCTGGTGCGCAACGCGTTTTTTCTGCTGCGCGATGCGCCGCCGCCGGAGGTCATTGAGCATTGGGCCAGCAAACCCGCCGTGCCCGTGCGCCGGCTGAGTCATCGCTTGCTCGTCCATTTGCGCAAGTCGGAATCCAATCACGGCCTCGACTGGGAGCAATTGTGCGTGGCGCATCCCGCCGTGCCGCAGTTTGTTTTCGAACTGCTCGAAGACACGGTGCGTTTGCGGCTGCTCGCGAAGAGCCAGCGCGATCAGAGCGTGTGGTCTTGGAGCGGTCAGGAATGGCAGCCTTACGAACGCAAAGGCCGCCCGTCGGACAAGCCGGAAATTCTCGATGATCCACGGCTGGAACCCGCGGCCCAATGGTTACGCCAGCTCGACTGGTTCACGCCCGAGCCGAGTCTCTGGGTCGGCGACGCGAATGAAAATTGCCTGGGCACGCTGGCGCAGGCCTGGCAACAACGGCCCGAGGGCGTGGAGTTTCTCGGCAATCCGGCGTTTCATCGCTTGTTCCTGACGCCGCGCCGCCTCAAGCCGAAATTAATTGTCAAAGGCAGTGGCATTGACTGGCTCGCCGTCTCCGCGGAGTGGGAGGCGGAGGGGATGAAGTTGAGCAAGGCGGATCTCGAACGGCTCGCGAACGCGACGAGCCGCTTCGTCAAACTGCCTAACTCTGGCTGGGTTGAACTGGACACCGCCGCCGTGCAAGGCGCGCATGAAGCAATGGCAGACTTGGGCGTGGATGGCCTCATCGCCGTGCCGCAACGAGTCGGCCTCGAAAATGTCGCGCATCTCGACGAGGAGGAGTTAGGGCGCTTCGTGGATTCTCCCGAGGCCCAGGCGCTACGCGACCGTGTGCGCGATTTCAAAGGCGTGCCTGCGGTGGCCATGCCCGTCGGCTTGCAGGCGGAGATGCGACCCTACCAAAAGGACGGTTTCGATTTTCTCGCTCACCTCGTGCAGATCCGGCTCGGCGGCATTCTCGCTGATGACATGGGCCTGGGCAAAACCCTGCAAACGCTCGCTTGGCTCGCGTGGCTCAAGGAGCGTAACAAAAAGGATCCCAAGCCGTCGCTCGTGATTTGTCCTGCGTCCGTGTTGCACAACTGGCAACGCGAGGCGGAACGCTTCACCCCGGGGCTCAAAGTGCTCGTGTTGGAAAGCGGCGCCGCCCGGCACAACCTGCGCAAAAAAATTCCCCAACATGACATCATCGTGACGAACTACGCCTTGCTGCGGCGCGATTTGGAGGAGTTGCAGAAGTTCGCATTCCGCTCGGTGATTCTTGACGAGGCGCAATTCATCAAGAACCCCGGCGCGCAAGTCACGCAATCCGTCAAGCAACTCAAGTGTGAGCACAAGCTCGCGCTCACCGGCACGCCGCTCGAAAACCGGCTGCTCGATTTGTGGAGCATCGTGGATTTCATCCAGCCCGGCTACCTCGGCAACCAGGAGCATTTCGTTGAGACCTACGAGCCGAAGGGTGGCGACGATGCCGAGAGCGTCCAGCGCATCGCGCGCCGGCGACTCTCCGCCAAGCTGCGCCCGCTGCTGTTGCGCCGCTTGAAGAAACACGTCGCGAAAGATTTGCCCGACCGCATCGAGCAACGGCGCGATTGTCCGCTCGGCGAAGATCAACGGAAACTTTACCTCGCCGAACTGCGCCGCAGTCGCGACCAGATCATGCAGGCCGTGGCAGAGCAGGGTTTGAACAAGAGCAAGATGCATGTGCTGGCTGCGCTCACGCGCTTGCGCCAGGTTTGCTGCCATCCCCAACTCGTCGGCAACGATTCGCCCAGCGGCAAGACGGAAACCTTGTTCGAGCTGCTCGACTCGCTCGTGGCCGAGGGACAGAAGGTGCTCGTTTTCAGCCAGTTTGTGCAGATGCTGCACCTGCTGGAAAAGGAGTGTCACGCGCGGCAGATCAAGACGCACTTGCTCACCGGCCAGACCAAGGACCGGCAGGAAGTGGTGAGTACGTTCCAAAACGATCCCGGTCCGGCTGTATTCCTCTTGAGCCTGCGCGCCGCGGGTACGGGCTTGAATCTTACGACCGCCAGTTACGTGGTGCTGTATGATCCGTGGTGGAATCCGGCGGTGGAGGCGCAGGCCATTGACCGCTCGCATCGCATCGGCCAGACGCAAACCGTGAACGCTTACCGCCTCATCGCGCCCGGCACCGTCGAGGAAAAAATCTGGGAGCTCCAGCAGAGTAAGGCGCAAACGATCGCTGATGTGCTCGGCGAAGAAGGCTTCGCGCGGAGTTTGTCGAAGACGGATTTGGAGTATTTGTTCTCGGAAGATTGATCTGGGTCGCAGTTACCCTCTCGGACTACCAAAGCAAAAGGCCCGCTGGTGGCGGGCCTTTCGTTTTGCAATCGGAACCGGCTAATTACGCCCGTTCCATATATTTGCCCGTGCGGGTATCAATCTTGATCTTCTCGCCGGTCTTGATGAACAGCGGCGCCTGCACGGTGATGCCGGTTTCGACGGTAATGGCTTTCTGCACGTTGTTGGCGGAATCGCCGCGAATGCCTTCGGGTGCGTCTGTCACGGTGAGCACCACGCTCGGGGGAATTTCAACCGTCACGGCCTTGTCGTCCACGAAGGTCACGGTCACGCCGCCGTTCTCGACGAGATAATCTTTCGCGCTGCCGACCAGTTCTGGAATGAGCGTGACGGTTTCGTAGTTTTCAGGGTCCGTGAAAACGAAATCGGTGCCGTCCTTGTAGCTGAATTCCATCTTCTTGGTCATCATTGGCACGGTCTCGACCTTCTCGGTGGAACTGAAGCGCACGTCGGAGGATTTTCCGGTGCGGATGCTGCGAAGCGTGGCTTGCACGAAGGCGCGCAGGTTGCCGGGCGTGCGGTGCTGCACGTCCAACACCACGCTGATGTCGCCGTTATAGTCAATCGCCTGGCCGCGGCGGAGGTCGTTTGCGGATGCCATAAATCGTTCTAGTTTGTCGTTCTGCGGTTTTTTCCCTCAGTCAGGGAGCGCGGAGACTAGGCGGCTGGTGATTGAAAGCAAGCCCGGATTTATGGAATAAGCGCGATTGGAAGTAGCGGTCACCCATTAGCGTGAGCGGTCAAGCAGAAAAATAGATTTCCGTCAGCCAGCCTTTCTTTTCCTGCTTCTTCGGGCATGTTCTGGCAGTTTTTCATTGCGCAGGATAAAGGTCTAATCCACCCAGATGGAAGAAGATGGCGGCCTT
>CAIKLQ010000094.1 GCA_903828255.1 uncultured Verrucomicrobiota bacterium | reverse complement strand
GGCCAGATCACGTCGCCGAGTTCGTGGGTGCGGGTGTATTTCTCCAGTTCCTCGGCGAAGCCGACGATGCGGTCGTCCTGAACGTTGAAGCCGCGCAAGGTAGTGAACTGCGTTCGATTCTTGAACGTCTCCCACGTCGGCGGCTTCACTGCGCGCCGGTCGTAATCGGGATGCTCCCGCGGGTCGAGCAGATGGCTGTAAACCCGGCGCGTGTTGGGTCGGTCGTGACCGTCCGAAGTTTGCGCTGCCGCCGAGGGCGGACAGCAGGACACCAACGCCGCAAGAACAGCCGTGGCGAGGCGAACTTTCAGAGCGCGGCTCATCATATCCCTCCGGAAAACGTCGAGCGTTGGGCGCGGCCCCAAGGCTCCAGGTATCGGGCGGCGCCGGCGACCATGAAATCGAGGTCCGTCGGCGCTTGAAAAAAAAGAAACCCCTGCTTCTGAAACTGTTTAACCTGTTCCGGCGTGCCCGCCGGCCGGCCCAGAAACTTGCCGTGTTTCTTTCCCGCCGCAACGATCTTGGCGATGGCCGCGTCGAGCTTGGGATGATTCTGCTCCCCGCGCAGGCCGAGCGCGAAGGACAGGTCGCTCGTGCCGATGAACAGCACGTCAATGCCCGGCGTGGCGGCGATCTCCTCAACATTCTCCAAGCCCGGAACATCCTCCACGATGGTAACCACCATGACATTTTCGTCCGCGAAATCGTAATAGCCTTCCGGCGCAGGCCAGCGGAATTGCGCGAGGCCCGCGCCCGAGCCGCGCACCCCGCGCGTCGGATAGCGGCAAGCGGCGGCGGCTCGTCGCGCCAATTCCGGCGTGCTGGTGAACGGGAAAATCACGCCGAGCACGCCAGTGTCCAAGAGGCGCTTGGCCGTCCAAACCTCATTCACGGGCGGACGCGCAAACGGCACGGCGGGCAGGCCGCGCGTGGCGAGGACGATGTTGCGCACAGTTTCCAAACTGAGCGGCGCGTGCTCCATCTCCAGCCAGATGAAATCAAAGCCGAGGTTGGCCGCCTGCGCGGCGACCTCGACGTTGTTCACGCTGATGGTGAAACCGAACACGGGTTCGCCGCTCTTCAGTTTGGCTTTGACGGGATTTTCCCATTGAGGCCGAGTTGTTACGGACTTCTTGGATTTCATAGATCGGTAAAAGTTTGGGGTTGGTTTAACGAGCTGGTGCTGGTGATTCTTTGATCAACCAAACTTCCGAGACTTGGCAGCCGCGACCGTTGCCGCCCAAGGCCGCGTCGCCATACCAACTCAAAGTCAGTTCACCCTTCGCCGTGGCGGCGCGCGGGATGGCGAACTCGACCGGCTTGATCGGTTGCGGCTTGGGCAGGAGCGAATGGATTTCAATCGTGTCGTTGGCGACGAGGCGGATGTGTTTATTGAGACTGTCGCCGCCATAGACGACGCGCACCCGGTAGCTGGCGTTCGGATCGAGCTTTTCGTAGTGCAGTCGCAACGGCGTGCCGCGCAAGGTTTCCGCGTGGTTGAGCCAGGAGTAACGCAGCGCGCTATCCAGATTGTCCGGTTCCGTAACCCGGCCCTTTTGGTCCGCGAAGCCAACGTATGCTGACTCCAAGTTGGAGGGATCGGTGTCTGGATTTGGGTTGCGCACCAGATGTGGTTGATGCGTCAAGTCGCCGAGATCGTCGTAGAATCCGCCGGGGCCGGGATTGGTCCAGTTCACGATTTCACGGATGGCGGCAAGGCGCGCGGGCTCGTCCGGTAACACACGAATCGCCTCGAAGCGGGCCAGAAGCCAGAGCCGGTTGTTCAGTGGCAGATCAATCGTGTCGAGCGTTGCTCCGCGGTCGGGCGCGATGGCGCGATGGCGCGCGACGCTGAGTTGCATCCGGATGCTCTGGAACAAACTCTCGCCCAGAACGAAAACCTGCTCATGCAAATCGGCTGTCACGCGACTTGCCCGCGCGCGATCGAGCGTTGCTTGCGCCGCATCAAGTGCGGCAAGCGCGCCTTTCTCCGGCGCCGATCCCAACAACGACATGGCGACGCGCTCCAAGTCTTGTTCGTAAGCGAGGCGATGTTTGACGTAGACGTCGCAGGCGGCGCGGAACATCGCCATTTGGAAACGCCAGTTCGTGCGCAGCTTCGGTCCGCCCGCGCGTTCCATTGCTTGAAACTTTTGCCAGGTGGCTTCGATCCCTTGGTTCGCCAGCGCAGGGCCGCGCCAGTTTTCTTCGAGCGCGAGCACGCCTTGCGCGAACTCATCCGCAAATTGATCGCTGATGAAATACCGGCCGTAGTCGCGCAGGATTTCCGTCACGTCGCGATCCGGATCCCAGCCCAGGCCGGACCAGACGGCTTTGTTCACGTCGTCGTTGCAGCCCTCTGAGTAGGAGATGAAACCGATGGTCGGCGGCTGGAAAATGCGGAAGATGTTCGCGTAGGCGCGCGGGCGCGGGTTCACACATTCGCGCGCCTCGGCGATGGCGAAAGCGGTGTCCCAATCCGCCACGGGAAACTGGCATTGACGGTTGTGCGTGATGTCGGGGTAATGGCGCAGCTTGTATTGCGCCGGCAGGAGCGCACGGAGCTTCACCGTATCGAGCCGCACCTGCGGGCCGAAGACGATGCCTGTAAGCCACGCCGGTTGCTCGTCGCGCACGATGGTCATGAAGTCATCCCACCACGCCTGCGTGAAACCCTGCGGCGAAACCCACATCTGCGCCTTGGGATGGTAGCGATGCAGATTCTCGGTTTGTTTCGCCAACAGCGCCATGAGCAGTTTCGGCGGCGAGTGGCCCGGATCACCGCCGGGCACAAACACGGCGTCGAGGCGGGGCAGCTTTGCGAAAACGTCGCCCCATTCCTTCAGCGCGAACTCGATGGTTTCCGGCTTGGAATAATCCGTGTCCAGCGCCGGATACCAAGCCCACACATCGAGGCCGTAGGAATCAGCGATCTTGGACATGCCGGTCATCATCTCCAGCGGCGGTCGCGGAAAATGCGGGCTGTCGCGGTCGTCGTCCGAGCGCGGCGGAATCAACTCAATGGCGTTGCAGCCGAAGACGGCGAGGTCGCGGATGTATTGCTCCCAAACGGGCAAGTCCCAGGCGTCGTAGGAGTGCGTCTTGGGCCGGTAGCCGAGTTGGTGACCGCGCAGCGGATACTTGGGCGCGGTCGAGAGGTCGAGATCATCCGCCAAATTCAAGCGGTCGCGCTGCAGGTGCAGTTCGCGCAGGAGTCTTCCGACACCGAACAAGACGCCGCGCGCATCGTCGCCGATGACGAAAACGCCCGCGCTCGCCGCGCCGCGTTTGACGCAGAGCCGGTAGCCCTCGGGCCCGACGGCTTTGCGCACCGCCAGCAATTCCTTGGAGTAAGGCCCGGCGAACTGCGGGAGCGCGGCCAGATTGCCGACCGCAATGACCGGCACGTTCGACGTGGGCCACGCGGTCATTCTGGGCAACGACACCTGGGTGCGTTTCTCGATTTCTTCGATCAGCATCACCACGGCCTTGTTTTCGGGGCCGGAAATGCCGGTCGGAGTTACGATTACGGCCTGCTTGAGATCGAGCGCCGGGGCGAGAGTTGGTCCAGCCAACCAAGCGCAGAGCAGGGGCAGCTTGATTGCCGAAGAGAGAGTTTGTCTGAATGTGAGCATGGGTTTTCGTGGCCAGAAATGGGCGGGGTGAAGTTCAGTGACAACGGCGGATAATGGAGACAACAATCATTCGCCCGGAATTGTATCAAACGCCCCACCTGGTGCGCGAGACTTCAAGTGACTCAAATTGTGCGCCCGGCTTCCACAATTCGCTGTGGCCGGCTGGCTTTTCTCCGCTCCAACGGTCAACCGCTTTCCCTCCGCGCATCTCTGCGTCTCTGCGTCCCTACGTTTGATCCCGCACGATCTCCCGAAGCGAGCCGGAATTTTACTTGAGCGTCTTCAGGTAAGTGAACAGGTCGCTCACGTCCGCCGGCGTCAAGCCGTCGAGCAAGCCTTCCGGCATCATGCTCGTTTTCGTGAAGCGGGATTGGCGGACTTCGCGCCGGAGCACCCGGAGGTCCTGACTGCTGGGGCGGCGGAGTACGAACGCTTCCGGGTCTTCGGAAACCAGAATGCCATCAAGCACCTCGTCGTTCTTTAATTCAATCCGATAGATGCGGTAGCCCGGCTCCATGGCGGCGCTCGGCGTGAGGAGGTTGCGCAATAACGCCTCGACCCCCAGCGCGCCCGCGCCGTTGAGGATCGGTCCAATCTGGCCGCCTTGCCCGCCGACGCTGTGGCAAACCTGGCAGACGTTCGTGAACAGCGCCCGGCCCTTCGCGAAGTCGCCGGAGTTTTCCGCGAGGACGTGGAATTTGGCGAATTTTTCCGCGAGCGCCTGGGATTGCGTCGCCGTCAGCAGCGCCGGAAAGTCCTGCGTTTTTACCACCCGCGCGCCGCCCTGCAACTTGCCCCAACTCTGGCCGGAAAAATAATGCGCCAGGCCCGCCGCCGCATCGCCCTCGTAACTACGGTCGAACTCGGCGCGAATTTCCTCCGGCGTGCGGACGCGATTCCAAATCCGGAACTCACTCAACCAGCCCGCCGTGCCCTTGCCCGGCGTGGTCCATCCGATCCGGCAATGCTCGAACTTCTGCGGCGCGGCCTTGGAGTCGGCGGAACTGAGTTCGCCATTCACATAGATGCGGAAGCGGCCCGCCGGGTCGCGCGTGACGGCGAGGTGCGTCCACATCTCCGGGTTGATTTTTTTCTTCGCGACGATGGCGTCATGCACTTCGCCGCCGACATAAACGCGGAATAGTTCGCCGGCAAAATTCATGTCGAGGGTGCCGGGGGCGCCGAGGATGCCGTCGTTGTTATCAATGCCGGGATCAAGCCGCACCCACGTTTCGACCGTGAACGGACCTTCGAGCGTAATGTCTGATTCGGTCCAGGCGTCGTCCGCGCCGTTGAGCCGCAGGCACGGGCGGAACAGGGCCGCGAGGTCGCCCAACAACGCGCGCAACTCGGCGGAATCGCCCAGAACGGTTTGTAATTTCTCCAACGTCAGCCCGTCCAGTTCGATCCGGGCGATGCCGCCGGATTGCAGCGCCTGCACCACTGCGCGCGCGCCCGGCTTCGTGCCGGCCAGCCGGTCCAGCGCCGAACGCCGCTCCGAACTGGTGAGGCCCGGCCACAGTTCGATCAGCCACGTCGCGGCGCGCTCGTCCTTGGAAACCGCTAGGGCCGTGAGCGCCTCGGTGCGGCCCGAATCCGCCAGCGAGGACTTCGCCATTTGCGCAAACAGGGCGGCATCGCCCGCGCGCATTTCCCGGAGCGCGCGCAACGCGGCTTCGGCCGGCGCCGGCAGCGTGATTTTTCCGCCGCCGGTCTGGGCGGCGACCACCGCTTGCTCCCAGCCGCGCCGAAGAATGGGCATCAAGTCATCCGCGAGTTCCACGATTTGAAACGTGCTGGCGAGCTTGATCCCGACGTTGACTGAATCAAAATCCCCGGCGAGCAATTCCCGGGCGGGCACGGCCAGGAGCGGAGTAATTTTCGCGGCGTCAAGGCGGCTGCGGACGCGGAGCAGTGCTTTCAGAATGGCCTCGCGCGTGGCGGGATTTCGCAGCGTGGCGTTGAGCGCCTCGCCGACGCCGGGCTGATCCAGAAACTGCGCGAGGCGGAGAATTTCCTCATCGCCGGGCGGGCGCGGGAGTTGGGGCAGCAGTTGCGCGACGCGCGCGGCGCTGGCTTTCGGCTCGAGCGCGAGCGTGGCGACGAGGCGGCTCTCCACGGGCAACGCCCGCGCCGCATCGCTGTCGAGAAACTGCGCGATGGCACCGGGATGTTTTTCCAGTTCGAGCCGGACGAGGTAGCGCTCGAACTCGCGTTCGTAGGCTTCGCCGGTTTTGATGGGCTTGCCGCTTTGGGTGCTTTTCATGGTGGGTTCGGCAAGCGGCGGGCGGGCGGCGCGCACCAGCAAACCCACGGCGCTCAGCGCAGCGGGGGAAAGCGCGATGGGAGCGGGAGCGCCGAGATGCTGGCTCAACAGCGTGCCCGCGGTGCGGATGGTTTCGGCGCGAACTTCGGGGTCGGCATCGTCGGCCAGCGATGCGACCGAGGCGACGGAGGTGACGAAGGGGAGCGAATTATCCCGAAAAGCCCGGATGGCTTCGCGCCGAACATTGCGGTTTGGGTCGCTGAGCAAAGGCCGTAAGATTCCCACATCAACTGCGTGCAAACCTTCGAGCGCCCAGAGCGCGGCGATTCGCCGGACGACCGGCTGCGCCGGGTCGGCGAGGAGCGATTTGAGTCTCGGCGCGAGGTCCGTGAGTTGCCGGTCGGTGATGGCCTGCCACGCCAGATGACTTTGCGCCAGCGACGGGCCGCCGAGCTTGGCGATAAGTTCATCGCCAGAGAGCCGCATGAAATCGGGCACCTCGAACGGCTTCCAGTCCCGGGGTTTCACGCGCCATAAGCGGCCGCGCTTTTTGTCGCGGTCGGGATGGTTCCGCGGGACTTCGTTGTGCGAGATGATTTTGTTGTACCAATCCACGAAATACAGGCAGCCGTCCGGGCCGGTGCGCAGTGCGACCGGGCGAAACCACTCGTCACTCGACTGCACAAAATCCGGCAGCTTCTGGTAACGAAACCGCGCGCCGTCCGGCGTGACGCGGATGGCCTGAATCTTCCGGGTGATGGGATTGGCCAGGTAGAAAATGCCCGCGTAAGCCTCGGGCCAGGCGGGCGCGTCCGAGAGCGCAAGGCCGCTCAAACCGGTGCCGCCCATTGCGAAGTCCGGCGCGGTGCCGGGAAATTCGGGCGCGTAACTCTTGAACTGCGCATCGGAGCAACCGGGATAATTCGCGTATTCGTGGAACGGCATCATCGGGTAGCCGTAGTCGTTCGCCTCCTGAATCCAGGCCTGGCCGTTGCCGTCGAGCACCAGTCCCCAGATGTTGCACGGGCCTTGCGAAGTGATGTCGAAGTCCGAGCCGTCGGCGCGGAACTTCGCCATGCGGGTTTGATCGAACTGCTGCTCCTTGCCCGTGGTGGTTTTGACCTTGCCGTAGTTAAACGCGCCCTGCGCCATCCACAGCCAGTTGCCCGGCGCGCGCGTGAACTGGTGCGGGAACAGATGCGAATCCTGCACGCCGAAACCGCTGAGAATCACCTCGCGTTTGTCCGCGTGGCCGTCGGCGTCGGTGTCGCTCAGGAAAACAATTTCCGTCCCGTGCTGCACATAGACGCCATTCTGGTAGGGCAAGATGCCGAGCGGAATCGCCAGGCCGTCGGCAAAGACGCGCGGTTGCGAGGCATAACCCGTCGGCGATTTCGGATCGCGATCAAACACCACCACCTTGTCGCGCGCGTGACTGGCGTAAAGCTCCTTCGCGTAGGCGGGATTTTCGTTGCCGTCCACGGGATATTCCAGCGCGGTCATCGTCCAGAGGTTGCCGTGCAAATCCCAATCCACGGCCACGAACTTGCCAATGCCCTCGGACTCCTGCGCAACGAGTTCAATTTCAAAACCGGGTGCGAGCGTGAAGCGCGTTTTCTCCTCCTCCGCCGGCACGGGCTGGCTTTGACTGGCGGTCTGCGCGGTCGCGCGGTCGTTGCCGGTGTTGTCCGGCAATTTCGCCGGCTCCGGCGCGCCGAGGAATCTTTTCCCGGGCGGCGTGGGCGGAAGCTCTTCGAGCGAAATGTTTCTCACCTGCACGAGTGCCTTGCCGCCGCCGTGGACCTGGATGCCGAACTTGCCCCAGTCGGGAATCGCCAGGTCGGCCTCGGTGAAATCCGTGCCGAGCACGCCGTTGAGCCAGGTCGTGAGGCGCGGGCCGGCGGCGCGGATCACGTAATCGTTCCAGCCTTGCGGGTCGGGATTGAGCGCCGGGCGCAGCGTTTTCATGTCCGAACCGGAAATGACCTGGTTGCGGCGCGACTCGTCGTAGAGGCAGCCGTACCAAGCCGGCTCGCCGTAATCCGCTTGGTAGCCGGCCATCTCGGAATTGTTGGGGACGCGTTGCGAACGAAGCTGGAAACCGGAATTGATGAAGCCGTTCGTCCCAACGAGCCGGATTTGAAAGCGCACGATGAAGTTCGTGAAGTCGCGCGTGCTGGCGAGAAACTCATTCTGCTTCACCGTCTCGGTGAGCGAACCGCCGGTGAGCAGCCCGTCCTGCACCCGCCAGATTTTCGGATCGCCCTCCCACCCGGCGAGCGTCGTGCCGTCGAACAGCGGGATGCTCGCGCCCGGCGGCGGTGATTCAGCGGCGGCGGCAAGAATTTCGAGGCACACCGCGCCCAGCACAGAGGCAATAAATTTCATTTCGTTACGAATTTCCAGAGTAGTGCGCGGAGTGAATACCGCATGGCGGATCGGATGGCGATGACGAAGCGCAGTGGGATTGAACCGGATGCGATGAACAGCGGTACGGCAGGAACCATTACTCTGGTTTCCGCCTCCTCGTTCTCGTCCTCGTCCTCGAACACCCGTCCACATCGAGGACGAAGCGAGCCGCCCGCGCCACTCCGGCAGCGCCCGATCACCCAGAGGTTCCGGGTCCCGCTGCGCGTCCCGAAAACCAGGCCGGCGCGGAGGAAGGCGCGTAGCGTTGGGAGTGCGGCGGGCTTGCTACCAAGGGGTCGCCGCGCGGCGAAACAGTTTCCAGAATTGAATTATTTCCGGAAGAAGAACCACCACACCAATACCAGCATGGGCACCAGATACGGCAACGTGTAGCGAAGGACGTAGCCCACGAAAGTCGGCGTGTGAACTTTTTGGTGCATGGCGATGGCCTTGACCATGAAGTTTGGCCCGTTTCCGATATAAGTGGCGGCCCCGAAGAACACCGCGCCGACGCTGACGGCAATGATGTATTGGTTGAACGCCACGTTGCCGAGCAGGTAGCAGACTTTGATTTCGTCCACGCCCACGCCTTTGGCCAGCACCTGGTCGCCGTGATATTTCTGGACTGCGAGGAAGGTGTTCTTGACCGCTTCCGCGTGCTCGCCGTGGACAAACGTGGCCAGGTCCAGGCCGCCGGTCTGGATGAGGTGTTGCACCTGCGCGACGCTGTCCAAGTCCACGAACGACCCGAACACCGCGCTCAGAAACGCGAGGTAAGTCGGGGCGTTGTCCAACACGCTCGAAAGCCCGCCCGTGCCCCAGTAGAAAAATCCCGGCCCGGCGTTGGCCCCGAGCACGGTATGGGCTTTGGCCCCCAGCCAGTCCAGCGCGGGCATCATCGTGGCGAAGATGCCGATGAACAGGATCGCCACTTCCTGGATCGGATGGAAATTGAAATGGTTGGCCTCATGCACCGACTTCTTCGTCGTGTAGTAGGAACCGAGGGCCGCCGCCAGCATCAAGGCCTCGCGCAAAAACACCGGCCGCTCCAGGAACACCGCGCCGAGAATCACCGCGAGGAAAAACACGTTGGGCAGGCCGGCGAAGCGCCACTGCTCGTGCGCGGTTTCCTGCTCGCGAATGGGTTTCGGCGCCCGGCGATAGTTGAGCGTGTCCGTCACGAAAAACATCGCCAGCAAAATACCCAAGCCCGCCGCCCACATCGGCCAGCAATGCTCCGCCACCCACCAGAACGGAATCCCCTTCAGAAAACCGAGGAACAACGGCGGATCGCCGATGGGCGTCAGGCAGCCGCCCACATTGGACACGATGAAAATGAAGAACACGATATGGTGCGCCGTAACGCGGTATTTGTTCATCCGGATCCACGGTCGGATGAGCAGCATTGAAGCGCCGGTCGTGCCCAGCACATTCGCCAGCACCGCGCCGATCAGCAGAAAAACGACGTTCACCAGCGGCGTCGCCTCGCCCTTGACCGAGATGTGGATGCCACCCGACACGACGAACAGCGACCCGATGAGCGCGATGAATTTAACGTAGTCCTCCGCCGTTTCCAGCGGTCGCCCGTAGGCGTGCAGGCCGAACAGGTAATAGCTGAGAGTCACCGCGCCCAGCCCGAGGGCGACTTTCTGATAATGCTGCAACCACCATTCGCCGAAGAACAGCGGGGCGAGCGCAACCAACCCCAGCAAAACCGCAAAGGGCAGGATCATCCACGGATTGGGAGCGATGGCTTCGTGTGGCACGCGGCGGAGATTACGCGGCGCCGGGCCGGCGTTCAAACCGAAACACCCGCCGAAACGCCCGCGGTGCAGCAATTCTCATTTTGGCGGAGCGCGGCTGGTCAAGACGCCCCAACCGCGCTCCGGACCAAAATGAACGCGACGAAACCGCAAACCCTGGCCCGCAACCGGTCCTCGGTCGCAGCGGCTGCACCGCAGAAAACACCTCGGAACATCCGGACGCCTCCCCGCTGGCGAAACGCTGCGGGTGGAGCCCGCCCGTGCGCTGGACTTTTCAAACCGGCTCTCCGAGGTAATCGAGGTAATCAGCGAGGCGGGTCTTGCGTAAGGTTCAACGAGCATTTTTCTGGTTGGCTCACCTGAACTCCGCTGGCAGGATGTTCCTGTGGACACAGCTTAACCCTGACATACTCCATGCCGATGAATCCTCGAACGACTGAAAACATGGCGCCGCCCCGCGTCGAGTGCCGGTGCAGCGGCGATCCGCGAGAGATGGGGCTGGCGCAAGGAACCCAGTTGCGGGAGAAAATTCGGGGGGCGCATCAAATGCTGCGCAACCTGGAAGCGCTGCGTTTGGAACAACCGTGGTGGTTGCCCTACCCGTTTTTTCTGAAAATGGCGGAACGAAAAGCGGAGCAAATGCTCGTCCCCGCCCTGCAACGAGCGAACCCCGCCATGCTGGCCCGATTGCAAGGGATCGCCGCGGGCGCGGGTTTGTCGCTCGGCAGCGTCTGCCTGATAAATGCCATGGAACCAGCCATCTCTATGGTGGTGGGAAAAACCCTGGTGCCGCCGCTCGCACCGCTTGGAGGGTGCTCGTCCCTGGCCGTTCGCGGCGCGCTTTCCCGGACGGGCGAGCCGATCATCGCGAAAAACTTCGACTATCTCCCAATGGTTCGCCCCTTTTACACGTTGCGCGAAAGCCGGCCGCGGGATGGCTTCCGCGCGCTAGGCTTCATGGTGGCACCGCAGGCCGGGACGGTGGACGGCGTGAACGAAAAAGGTCTGGCGATCACGCTCGACTACGCGTTCGTGACCGACTCCAGCCCGCCGAATCCAGTGGTCACCATGTTGATCGCCGATGCGCTGGCGTCGTGCGCCACGGTGCCGGAGGCCGTCCAACAGATTATGGCGAAGCCACGCTGGGGCGCGGGGCAGTTGATGCTCGCGGATGCTTCGGGGGACCTCGCTTCAGTGGAACTTTCCAACACGCGCGCCGGCGTCCGCCGCCCGGCCCCGGGCGAGGATTGGCTGCACTTCACCAATGTCTGCCAGTGCGCGGAAATCTGTGCGGTGCAAGTGTCGGAATCGACCCTCTGGTCGGACAACGCGCCGGTGGCCCTGCGCGGCAAACCGGTCCTGCAGATGCATATCATCCGCGCCCGACGCATCGCGGAACTCGTTCGGAAACAGAGCCGCATCGGCCCAGATGAACTGGCGGCGATCATGGGCGACCACGGCCCCACCGGCGTACCAGATGGCGGGTCACCGTGCGCGCATGACGATCACTTCATGACCACCGCCAGTCTGCAATGGTTTCCCGCCAGCCGGCGGGTACGGGTTTCCTACAGCTCGACCTGCACGGCGCGGTACGTGGAGATTGCGCTTTAGCCCAACCGCCAAACGCAGGTGACTTGCTGCGCCCGAGGACGGGCGCACTCCGTCTATTCGGCAACGCCGATGTTGCCCTCGCCCGCTTCTAATCAGATTCGGAGGTGAGGTCCGCAGTCCAAGCAACCAACCAATTCAATCCCTGCTCACTTGACGTATTGCGCGTAGTTGTGCCGGTTGATCACGACGGGCCTGGGGATGGGCACGATGAATTCGCCGCCGGCCATGATGTACTCGCGTTTCTTGGGCAGAAATTCTGACAAGAAATTCCACGCCAAGATCAGGTAGGCATCGGGTGGCGTGGTCGTCTTCTCATCCACGATCGGCAGGCGCGCGCCGGGGATGTACTTGCCGATCTTGAGTGAGTTGACCTCGACGGCACATTGCACGAGGTCGGTTGTGATGTGAAAGGAGTTGAGCAGCGTGGCGCCCTTGGCCGGCGCGCCGAAGGCTTGGACGGTTTTCCCCTGCGTGGCGTAGTCGCGCAGGATGCCCATGAGTTCGATCTCAATCTCCCGCACGCGCTTGGCGAAATTCCGGTAGGTCTCGATCTGGTGACAGCCGAGTTGTTCCTCGTCGGCGCGCATCTTCGCGACGGAGGCGTCAATCGGCTGCGTGCCTTTCGGCGCGACGAGCAGTTCCATCGAGCCGCCGTGGATCGGCAGCATGTCAGCGTGGAAAATCTCCAGGCCGTATTGCCCGAACAGTCGCTCCAGCGACTTCACGGTCCAATAAGTCAAGTGCTCGTGATAGACCTGATCGAACTGCGTATAGCGCAGCATCGCTGTCAGCGAAATCGCCTGCACGCAGAACACGCCGCCGTCGCGGATCAACTCGGCGATGCCTTCGGTGACGCTGTGCAATTCTTCGAGATGGAAAAACACGCCCGCCGCGGTGACGAGTTTGGCGCGGCCTTTCGTGGCGATGATTTCGCGGGCCACGTCGGCGTTGAAGAACTTCGCCCAAGTTTCGATGCCGCGGGCGTTGGCCATTTCCGCCAGGTTGCGGGCGCCGTCCACGCCGAGCGTGCGGAGGCCGTATTTGTTGTAGCAGGCGAGCCAGGTGCCGTCGTTGCTGCCGATGTCCACGACCAGATCGTTTGCCTTCAGGCCGAGCCGCGCGACGAGGCGGTCGGTGCTGTTCTGGAAATGGGTGCGCAACGTCTGCGTGGTGCCGGAGACGTAGAGGTATTCACCGAACATCGTCTCCTTGGGGACGGTGTAGTTGATTTGCACCGCGGTGCATTCATGGCAAAAGCAGACTTGCAACGGGTAATACGGTTCGCGGCGCGACAGGTCCGCCGGCAGCAGCAGGCTGTCGCAATGAGGCTGGTCGCCCAGATCAAGGAATTGTTCGAGACGTTCGCTGTGACAAACTCGGCAAGGCATAGGTCAGGATTTGGTTTCCGGCGGCAGGGATTGGTAGTAGTGAATGGTTTCCGCCAGCGCCCGGCGGATGTCGGTGAATTCGAAGTTAAACAGGCGTTTGATTTTTCCCGGATTGAAAACTTTCTTCGGCACGCCCGACCACTTGTCGGTGTCGTAAATGATCTTGGCCGGGTCGTAATCCACAATCTTGCAGATCATCCCGGCGTATTCGCGAATGGTGTGGCCGACGCCGCTGCCGAGGTTGAGCAGGTCGTTCGGACAATGTTCCGTGGCCAGGTTGATGAGCTTCACCGCGTCGTCAATGTAGATGAGTTCGCGGATTTGGTGGCCGTTGCCCCAAAGCGCGACCGGCTGGCCGGTGGTTTTGCCGGCAACGATTTTCTTGATCAGGTCGAAAATGAAATGCGTGTCCGCCCGGTCGAACTGCGGACCGAACAACGTGGACGGGACCAGGTGGCGATACGACATGCCAAACTGGTGATTCAGCGCCAGCAGCCCGGTGTACATCATCCGCTTGGTCATCGCATAGGTGTAGAGGTCGCGATCCGGTTCGCCGACCATGTAATTCTCCTCCTTCAAGTCCAGCTCCGGCGGATACGCGCAGCCCGTGCCCATCGCGATCATCACCGCCTGCGGCTGATATTCGCGCCAGAACCACAGGACGTTCGTGTTGATTTGCTGATTGATGATCCACTGCTCGCCCTTGTGGTAGAGGCAGAAATCCCCGGCTTTGGTCCACGCAGCGAGATGGTAGATGCGGTCGAATTTGGTGTCGGCGAATTGCAGGAGGTTGTGCTTCTCGACCAGGTTGCAGTTGCGCGAGTTGATGACGGTGACTTCTGCGCCCTGCCGTTGCAAGTCCGGCACCAAATGCCGCCCGAGAAAGCCCGTGCCGCCAGTGACTAGAATCTTCATAGTTGATAATCCGAAAGCGAAATCATCCGTCCCTCGCGCTGGGAGCGGGCTGCGGCATCCATGACTGCGTGTTGCAGCAGGAGGTCCGCTTCAAAATTGTTCGGCGGCGCGCTCCCGCCGCGAATCTGAACGGAGAAATCATCCAGCATCAGGCGAAACTGATCGTCTGCGGCAACTTCAATTCGTTCCTGTCCGGCGTCGGTCTCCAGCGCGATGAAGGTTTTCATCTGCGGCCCCACGGCGAAGGCGCGCTCCGATTCCACGCGCCCTTGCGTTCCGACAATGGCATACCGCGAACGGTAATGCGCGCCGAACGCCACCAGCACTTGCGCCGTTTCTCCCTGGGCAAAGCGCATCCAGAGCGAAAAGGAATCGTCCACGCCGGTCGCCTGATCCCGCCCCAACTGACAAAACACGGAGACGGGCCGTCCGGGCATTTGCAGCAGCGCGGCGGCGACGGGATAGCCGGCGGAATCGCGGAAAACGCCGCCGTCCAGTTCCGGCTTCAGCCGGATGTCATTCTCCGGCGGACGCGGATAGGTGAACTCCGCCGAGAAGAATCGGGGTTGGCCGACGCGGCCTTGCGTGACGAGCGAGCGAACAACGGCGTGCTGCGGATGCCAGCGAAAGGAATACCCCTCCGCCAACCGCACGCCAGCCGCGCGACAGCGATCCACCACCGCGACCGCCGAGCGGAAGTCGCCGAACGCTGGTTTCTCCACGAGCACATGCTTGCCTGCCGCCGCCGCCTTGCGCACCCATTCCTCGTGCAGCGAAGGCGGCGTGGAAATGTAAACGACCTCCACATCGGGATCGGCCAACACGGCTTCGTAGCTGCCCGATTTAGCGCTGGAAAACTCGCGGGCGCACCCCGCGGCTTTGGCCGGGTCGCGACTCCCGACGTGGACCAGTTGCGCCACTTTGGAAGCTGCCAAGGCCGGCAGAAACCGGCGTCGCGCCACGCTGGAGCAGGCGAGGATGCCAAATCGGACAGGCGACATGCGGCGGTAGCTTACTGGACGTGCTGGGCGGTTTTGTTCTGCTCCTTGTAGAAGGCGCTCTTCGGATCGCCGTGATCCCCTTCGCCCATGCCCAGATTCTGATGCAGGATCGGCACTTTGCAGTCATCCCACCGCTTGGTCAGAAACGAAACCGACTGACAATCTGTGATAGCGAGGAAAACGTGGTACGTATTGGCGGGAATGAAAATGCACTCGCCTTTGTTCATGTAGATGAACGATTCCTTCCCTGATTCCGTGTCCTTCTCCACCTCCACGCCGACGCCGTCCACGAGGAGGATGTATTCATCGAACTCCGGATGGCAGTGATTGCCGCGAATCTTGCCCGCCTTGATGAACTGATGGGTGAATTCCAGGATCGGAGCGTCCGGGACAAAGGAGAAAATGGCGCCGCGCCCGTCCCGGATGGTGGCCAGGTTGCAGTTCGGCTTGAAGGATTTCATTCGCATAAAGAGTCGCTTTTCTTAATTCTCGGCCATGCTAGGGCACGCCTCCGGCAGCGTCAATTGCGCTTCTGGCAAGCGGGGCGATTGGAGGTGGCGGTCAACGGGCGGGGCGTCAGGCATCCTTGCCCGACGTTACGTTCGACCTCCCCCAGCCAGTGGGGCCGCTGCGAGCCGAGGGCGGACGCGCTCCGGTGGTCGTGTCCAGATGCGCCCCTTTCGATCCCGCCCTGATTTTTGGGCTTTGACCGCCTTCGCCACGACCCTACTCTGGGCGCATGGTCGTCGCTCCGTTCTGCCACATGCATCGCGTCACCTACGCCGAATGTACGGTGGGCAACCACATTTACTACGCCCGTTATCTCGATTTACTGGAGGAGGCGCGCGGCGCTTTTTTCCGGAAATTGGGCCCGAGCTTCGCCGAATGGCAGCAGCGCGGGATCATTTTCCCCGTCGTGGAATGTCATCTGCGCTACAAATCTCCCGCGCGTTACGACGAGCTTCTCACCCTCGAAATCTGGCCGACAGTCCTCAAGCGCGTGCGCTTGAACTTCGGCTACCGGGTTACGGCTGCGGCTGGCAGGTTGATCCTGGACGCCGAAACCTGGCACGCCTGCTCCGGGTTGGACGAGCGGCCCAAGCGCCTGCCGGAGGAACTGGTCGACCGCCTTTCTGCCTGGCTGCCGCCTGTTGCGACGTGAGAACTCGTGGGCGTCAGTTTGAAAACTCGCTTTGGTTTCGGGGAGGGTAGTGACCGGCGGGCGGGGACTTTGCGAGTGCGCTAAAGCCTCTCCCTGCTGCGCCCGGACGCACCGGCGGACCGAGTTGGGAATTCGCCGGCGCTGGATCGCGCCGCCGTCGGAACAAACCACCGCGCCGAATCGGAGTTCGGCGCTCCTCAGGCTGCGGCAATGTTCACCAGCTTCTTCGGCACCACGATGATCTTCTTAATGGTCTTACCGACGAGGAATTGCTGGACCTTCTCGGAAGCTCTGGCAGCGGCTTCGAGCGTGGCGTTGTCGGCGTTGGCCGGTACGCGGATCACGTCGCGCAGCTTGCCGTTCACCTGGACCGGAATTTCGAGTTCGGATTCGACCAGCAAGGCGGGGTCGTGTTTGGGCCAAACCGCGTACGCGAGACTGGGAACGGGTTGCGGGTTGCGGGTTGCGTGAACTCGGTCCCAAAGCTCTTCCGCGAAGTGAGGGGCAAATGGGGCGAGCAGTTGCAGAAAAGTTCGGAGGACTGAAACGGGTTTGGTTTCCCAAGTCATCGCTTCGTTCACGAAGATCATCAGCGCGGAGATGGCGGTGTTGAAGCGCATTCCGTCGAGGTCTTCGGTGACTTTTTTGATGCCGGCGTGGAGCGTTTTCAGTTGGGCGGCGGTCGGTGCGACGTCGTTGATGCTGGCATGGAGTTTGATGAGACCCAGTAGTTCGTTGGGCACTTGAGGTCGTTGAGTGTTGGTCACTGTTTCGGCCTGTTCAAATTCCGTTTCGCTCTGCTCGTCCACGAACAAGCGCCAAACACGACCAAGGAAACGATACACGCCTTCGACGCCTTTGGTGTTCCACGGTTTCACCATTTCGAGCGGGCCCATGAACATCTCGTAAAGTCGAAAGGCGTCCGCGCCGAATTCCGTCAGGATGTCATCGGGATTGACTACGTTGCCACGCGATTTCGACATCTTGTAACTTCGGGCATCAACTCGGATGTCCGGATTGGACTTGAGGCAGTAGCCCGCCCCAACTTTCTCAACCGCCTCGGCAGGGACGGTGGTTCCAAGCCCCAATTTGCCGGTTTGCTTGTGAGTTCCCCCAAGCCTGAGCCCTTTTTCGGAAGACATCACGGTGATGTCCTTCAACTCATCCGCACTCACCAAGGCCGTGCCGCCATGAGGCAGCTCCCACTCGAATTGGGTGAACTCCAGCTCTCCGAGGATCAGTCCTTGATTGACGAGTTTGAAAAACGGCTCGGGCGTCGAGACGTAGCCGAGGTCGAACAATACCTTGTGCCAGAAGCGGGCGTAGAGCAGGTGGAGGACGGCGTGCTCGGTGCCGCCGACGTAGAGGTCCACGCCGGGCGTTGTTGATTTGAGTCCGGAGGTTTGAGTCTGAAGTCTTGCGTCGGACTTTAGACTTGAGACATTAGGCTTCGATCTCGCGTCAGCGCCCATCCAGTAATTCTCCGCCTCCTTACCCACGAACGCCCCGGCGTTTGTTGCGTCGAGATAGCGGAGATAATACCAGCAACTCCCAGCCCACTGGGGCATGGTGTTGGTCTCGCGCGTCGAGCCGTCGGGTAGGGCAACCCACTCTTTGGCCCGGGCGAGTGGGGGTTCGCCGGTGGCGGTGGGTTTGTAGTCCGTGAGCGATGGCGGCAACAGCGGCAACGCGGATTCTGGCAACGCTTCGTGATAAAGCTGCCCGCTCGGGTCGCGCTTCCAGACAATCGGGAACGGTTCGCCCCAGTACCGCTGCCGGCTGAAGAGCCAGTCGCGGAGCTTGTAGTTGATAGTGCGCTGGCCGAGGCCCTTGGCTTCAAGCCATTCGATGATTTTCTGTTTGGCTTCGGCGGTGGGCAGGCCGGTGATGGAAATTTCCGAACCGGTTGAATTCACCGCCGCGCCGTCGTCAACGAAACCCCGCCAATCTGTCTTTGGATCGGGTGGTTGGACGACTTGGAGAACCGGCAGATTGAACTTGGTAGCGAACTCGAAATCCCGCGTGTCGTGTGCGGGCACGGCCATGATGGCCCCGGTGCCGTAGCTGGCGAGAACGTAGTCGGCAATCCAAATGGGAATCTGTTCGCCGTTGACGGGATTGACGGCGTAAGCGCCCGTGAACACGCCGGTTTTTTCCTTGGCGAGTTCCGTGCGTTCGAGGTCGGACTTGCCAGAGACCGACGCTCTGTAGGTTTCAACCGCTTGCTTTTGCTCGGCAGTAGTAATTTGCGGAACGAGTTTGTGCTCAGGCGACAGCACCATGTAGGTCGCGCCAAACAATGTGTCCGGGCGTGTGGTGAAGACTCGGATCCGCGAATCGGCAATCGCAAAGTCCACTTCCGCGCCCGCGCTGCGCCCGATCCAGTTCCGCTGCATTTCTTTGAGCGAATCCGTCCAGTCAATCGTGTCGAGGTCGGCGAGCAGTTTCTCGGCGTAGGCGGTGATGCGGAGCATCCATTGGCGCATCGGTTTGCGGGTGACCGGGAATCCGCCGACTTCGCTCTTGCCGTCCACAACTTCTTCGTTGGCGAGAACCGTGCCAAGTTGTTCGCACCACCAGACCGGTTGTTCACTGACGTAGGCGAGGCGCTTTGAATCGCGGTAGGCGCGACGGCGGGATTCGAGGTCGGCAGGCGCGGCGTCTGCCCCACTACCGACGGCGTTTTGCTCTAGTTCCGCCGGATACTTCAACGCCTCAATCGGCTCGGCCCGATTCGTCGCCGGATTGAACCACGAGTTGTAGAGCTTGAGGAAAATCCATTGCGTCCACTTGAAATAACCGGGATCGGTGGTCGCGAGTTCGCGCGACCAGTCGTAGCTAAAGCCGAGGCTTTTGATCTGGCGCGTGAAGTTGGCGATGTTTGCCTCGGTCGTGACGCGGGGATGCTGGCCGGTCTTGACGGCGTATTGCTCGGCAGGCAGGCCGAAAGAATCCCAGCCCATCGGATGCAGCACGTTGAAGCCGCACGCCCGGCGGTAGCGGGCCAGAATATCCGTGGCGGTGTAGCCTTCCGGATGCCCGACGTGCAAGCCCGCGCCGCTCGGGTAGGGAAACATGTCGAGGATGTAGAACTTGGGTGGCAACTGCGGCGCAGAGACTTTGCCAGAAACTTGGTGGCGTTGGGCGAACGCGTGCGCCGCCGGAATGTCGTCGCCGGGGTTGAAGGCGCGAAAAGCCTGTTGCTCGTCCCAAGTTTTCTGCCACTTGGGTTCGATCAGGTGAAACGGATATTGCCTGCGACTGCTTGCCATAAAGCGCGGGAGTCTGCGGAAATGCGGGCGGGCGAGCAATGGTGGAGTTGCATGAACCCAGTTCGTTGGGTTAAGAAGTCCGGAATTGAAAACCGCGCAAAATGCGGGGCGCTTACTCGTGGCGCAACGCCTCGACGGGATCCATTTCCGCCGCGCGGATGGCGGGGTAAATGCCGAACACGACTCCGACCAAAGCCGAAATGGTGAAGGCCAGCAACGGCGACCAGAGTGTGATGATGGTTTTCATGCCGGCACTCCAAGTGACGATGAACGGAATGGCCACGCCGAGCAGCACGCCGATGATGCCACCGACGCCGGAAAGCAGCACGGTCTCGACCAGGAATTGCAGGATGATGTCGTGCCGCCGCGCGCCGAGCGCCCGCCGGATGCCGATCTCCCGCGTCCGTTCGGTGACGCTGGCCAGCATGATGTTCATGATGCCAATGCCGCCGACGAGCAGCGAAATGGCCGCGATGGAGCCGAGCACGATGTTGAAAATCTGTTTGGTGCGTTCGGCGCGCTTGAGCAGTTCGAGCGGCACGACGATTTCATAATCCTTCTTCTTGTGCCCGTGTTCCAGGGCCTGCTTGATGGCGTCCGCTACGTTCATGACCTGCTCCAACTTGGCGACCTTGACCGTGACCTCGTGAAGTTGGACGCGCTCGGCCTCAAAGCTACCGGGGCGGCGGCGCATGAGCACTTCGCCGTAACGCATTTTGATCGTTTCCAGCGGGATGAACATGCGCTTGCCGGTGGTCTTGCTCGTGTCCTGCGAGTCATCGCCCTTGACGCCCGCGCCGCGCGGCTCCATGACGCCGATGACCTGGTAGTAATCACCGCCGACGCGGATGTGTTTGCCCAGTGGCGATTCGAGCGGGAAAAGCGCGGGCACCATTTCGGACCCGAGCACGCACACGCTCGCTTGGCCATCCATGTCGGTGTCCGTGAAGAACCGACCGGAAGCGACGCGATGGTTGCGCATCTCGGGATACCACGGCACCGTGCCGACGAGTTCGCAATCCACCCGCCGACTGATCTGCCAGGCGTAATCCCGAATCACTCGCGCCGGCAGCACAACCGTGACGCCTGGAATCGTGCCGCGAATCCGCTTCACGTCCTGGTAAGTGATGCCATACGCCATGACGTAATTCTGGCTGCCCTTGTTGGAAATTTTCTGTTCTTCCGGCGGTTTGACACTGCGCAAAATGATGTTCTGGCTGCCGAGGTTTTTGATTTGTTCCTGCGCCTCGTAACTCGCGCCCTCGCCGATGGCCAGCATGGCGATGACCGAGCAAACGCCAAACACGATGCCCAGCACCGTGAGTAGCGAGCGGAGGCGATGCAACCAAAGGCTCTTGAAGCCCAGGCGCACCGTGCGCTTGAGCCGCGCGAGCGACAGGTCGCGGAGCAGGCCCTCGAGGAGGTTGTTGGGGTTAGCGGCGGACATCGCTTTCAATCAGCCCGTCGCGCAACCGGATGGCGCGGTGGGCGTGTTCGGCCACGCTGTTGTCATGCGTAACCAGGATGAGGGTTTTGCCTTGGGCGTTTAGTTCGTCGAACAAACGCAGAATCTCCTTGCCGGAACTGGAATCGAGATTGCCCGTCGGTTCGTCGGCGAGAATGACGAGCGGATCGTTCACGAGCGCGCGGGCAATGGCCACGCGTTGCTGCTGGCCGCCGGACAGCTCAAAAGGTTTGTGCTCGGTCCGGGTATCGAGACCCACGCGGGAGGCCAGCGCGCGCGCGGTGGTGCGGCACTCGTCCTCGGGCCGGCCTTGGTAGTAAAGGGGAATTTCGATGTTCTCCAAGACGGTGAGTTGCTGGATGAGATTGTAGGATTGAAAAACAAAACCGAGCCGCGCGCCGCGCACGGACGAGAGCGCGTCATCGTTCATCTGGGAGACATCCTCGTTGCCAAGCAGGTAGCGGCCCGAGGTCGGACGGTCCAGGCAGCCGAGCAAATTGAGCAGCGTGGATTTGCCACAGCCGGACGGGCCCATGATGCTGATGTAATCGCCCGGCTCGATGCCAAACGACACGCCGCGCAAGGCCTCGACGATCACCAGACCCATCTGGTAGGTTTTGCGGACGTTGTCGAATTGAACGATGGAGGTGGCCACAGGGAAACTCGGTTCAGGTTTTGGCGGTGCGTTCCGGCTTTGCGGGCGCGGGCTTTTCGCCGGACTTATCGGGCTTGGCGTCGGCGGGCTTGGGTTCTTTGGCTTTGCCGTTGTCGGATTCCACCCCGTCCGGCGTGCGCAACAGCACGCGCTCGCCCGCTTTGATCCCGCTTTTGACTTCGATGAATTCGTCGGTGAAATCGCCCAGTTCGACTTCGCGCCGTTCGGGCTTCAAGCCACCGGCCACGAAACAAACTTGTTTGCCCTCATTCAGTGACACCGCCTGCACCGGGACCTGTACCACATCGTCGAGGCGCTTGACCATGATTTCCACTTTCGTGCTCATGCCCGGTTTGACCCATTCGTGCGTGCCTTCCACCGCAATCGTCACGGCATAAACTTTCAAGTCGGGATTCATCCACCGGTTTTGCGAATCGGGCAACACGGCGACTTTGGTGATCTCGCCGGTGAGAATCTTGTCAGCGAACGCGTCCACGGTAATACGCGCCTTCTGGCCCTTCAGGATTTTCTTGATGTAGGTCTCGTGAATTTTGACGCTCACCGACATCCGCGTCAGGTCCGGGATGGTAATGATGGCCTGCCGCTCGCGCACGCTCGCGCCCTCGCGAATGCGTTCCTCGCCGCCATAATAAAACTGGCTGTCGCCGCCAGCCCCATAGACCACCAACCCGGGCTTCGTCGCGAGGATGAGGCATTTGTCCCGCTGTTCCTGAAGATCCTTGCGCTGGCGGACCTGTACTTCGTATTGGCCCTGACCGGATTTCAACCGCGCCTCCGCCTGCGCAAGTTTGGAAACCGCCAGTCGCCGCGTCCGGTCCAGATCGCGCACGGTGTCAAGATACTTGGAGAGTGATTCCTCGGCGGACTTCGGGAATTCGTATTTCAAATACAGAACGCGCGCGGTTTCGGCCCTTTGCACTTTCAACCGGCTGTTGTCATAGGCAATTTCGTCGCCCTGCAAATTGTCCTTAGTGACGAACCCTTTCTCGAACAAGCGTTTGGTGCCTTCGATTTTGACTTGGGCCTGGCCAAGTTCCTTTTGCGCAACCTGGAGATCGTCGTCCAATTGGCGCCACTTCTGTTTCGCTTCGCCGTCGCCCAACACCTCCAGATGCGCGTACTTGCCAAAATCAATCGCCGCGGTGGAGGGCAATTCAAACGTCGGCAGGCTCACGGGCGGGGCGGCCTCGGCGGGGGGCGGAGCTTTTGCAGCCGCTGGCGGGCGCGGGGCGTTGGGCGGCGGCACATCCATTGGCCCTTTCACTACGATCGTTGCCGACCCGCCGCCGGCCATCAACTGCGAGGGCGAGCCGCTGGGGGGCGAGGTGCCAGGCGGGCGCGCGTTTGGGGCCGCCGGTTTGGGCGTACCGCCATCCGCTTTGTCGGGCGCGAAACCCGCCGTGACGTCGTTCGTGCTGGCTTCGGCGATCAATTTGTCCAGGCCCAGTTCCTTTACCAAATCGTCGGTGACGGAACTGCTGAGGAACTTGTCAAAGTCCATCCGCGCGAAGCGAACTTTCTGTTCCGCGCCTTTCACATCGCTCTGGTTTTGATTCACCTGAATCTCGTAGCCCTGCTGCGCGTCGGTGAGCGAGGCGAGGGCGGATTGATACTGAATCTCCTGCTGGACGATTTGTTTTTCCAATTCCGAAGAGTCCAGTTCCACCAGCGTCTTATTGGTCTTCACGTCCTCTTCGGTCACCAGATAGCCTTCCTCGACAATCCGCAAAATCTTCGTGCCCTGATAGCCCACGCGGACTTCGCATTTGATTTCCTGCGATTCGAGCGCCTGCAAACTGCCACCTTCGAGCACGGTGATGTCCAGCGGTCCGCGCTTGGCGATAAAGGTGGCCGCGTTGGCGTTGGCGGCTTTGCCGCCGCGAAACCACCACCACGCGCCGGTGGCCAACAGCACCAGCAAGAGGCCAAGCCGCCACCAAGCCTGCCGCTGGATGAATGAGATAAAGCTATTTGGTTTTTTCATCTTTGAGTTCCTCCCACTGGCCGCGGTCTTTGATGTAAAGAATGCCCAGATTGTTCCAGAATTTCAGCCGCGCGATGGTGTGGCCCACCAGCGCCTGGGTGCGCTGGTTCTTGGAATTGACGAGATCGTTTTGCGTATCCACCTGGTCCTGGGCCTTGGCCCGGCCGAGTTCCGCGAGGATGCCTTGTTCTTCGACGCGACGATCGGCCAACTTCACGCCAATTTCGCTGATTTCGAAATTCCGCTTGGCCTGATCCAGCGAGCGCCAACTGTCCCGCACCTGTAGTTTGATTTCGTCCTCCTGTTGCTCCACGGCGCGAGCCGCGCGGTCGCGCGAGATCAACTCTCGCCGATACGCATCGCGTTCGGCGGTCCGGTCGAATGCCGGATCCAGATTCAGTCCCGCGCTATAGGTGTAACGGTTGAAGTCCGGCAATGGCACGCCCGTATTCTTCGAGTCGAGGCTGTTCACCGCGACCGACGTGGTGAAATCCAGGCGCGGCTTGAGGAAATTGGCGGCGACCTTCACCTTGCGATCGGCGTCCTCCAACTCGTCCTTCGAGTTCAGGTAATCAAGCCGGGCCGCGAGGGCCACCCGGATCGAATCCGCCGTGGTGATTTCCGGATGCACGATTTGCATCGCCGCGAGTTCGCGGTCGTCCAAGATGACGCTTTCGTCCACGGTGAGACCCAGTTGCAGTTTGAAATCGTCCAAGGATTGCTGGTAGCTGCGGATGGCGTTGATCCACGCGCTCTCCGAGGACAACTCCTGCTGGGCGAGGCGGCCGACGTCCGATTGCGTCTCGCGCCCTTC
The DNA here is from genome assembly GCA_903828255.1 of uncultured Verrucomicrobiota bacterium. Lineage (GTDB taxonomy): Bacteria > Verrucomicrobiota > Verrucomicrobiia > Limisphaerales > JADLHS01 > CAIKLQ01. Next base: position 3,523 of record CAIKLQ010000094.1, on the reverse strand, counting down.
CGCCGCCAGCGCGCGTTTGCTCTCGGCACTCTTGCGGGAGCTTTGCAAATTCAGGAAGTTATTGCGCACGATGTCGCGACTGCCGAGCACGCTGTAGTAGGCGGTGGCAATGCTCACGCTGAATTCCCGGCGATAACGAGTGAAGTTCCGCAAGTCATACAACAGCGTGCGCTCGGCCTGCGTCAGCGCCTCCACTTGCGCCTTGAAGCCAGCGTCGCGCCATAACGGCCGGGTGAATTCCGCGGTCAATTGCGCCGACCGGGCCATGCGCGGATCCCCGGTGACAAAGCGCAGAAAGTCCGCCGTGAACGACGTGGTCAGCTTGCCCACGTCGCGCATCAGCCACTCCGCCGTGAGGCCGGCCTTCCCGTGGGTATTGTCGTCCTCGAGAAAGGCAATGGCGACGCCAGCGTTCGTGCCCATCCCGTTCGTGCGGGTGATCACATTTGCGACGCCGGTGAATTCAGCGGAAGCATTACCACTAAGAATCGGCGTGAATTGATGCCGCGTGAACGTGACCCCCAGCGCCGCCAGGTAGAGATCTTCTTTGCGCGATTGGTAGGCGCGGCTGTGCTCGACCGCGATCGCCAGGGCGTCATCGAGCCGCAGGATGCGGGCCCCGCGTTCCCGTTCGCCATCCGGCCCGAGGGATTCCGGCACGTTGGTGGAAATGGGCAGGCCCTCAAGCGAAAGCTTGTTGGTCTGCTCAATGGTGAAGTGCGGGTCCATGTTGGGCACTCGCGGCGTTTTTTGCTTGATCGCCCGGTACGCCGTGGCGTCGGCGCTTTTGCGATACTGGGCAGCCGTGCAGCCTGCCAGCAGCAGCAGCGCAAGCGGCAACCCTATCCATGACCGAAGCGGTGTAGTGCTATTCATTCCTGCAAGACCCGGGTGACAAACGACCTGATCGCCAGTGGCGACCCTGTTCCCATTAACAGCTTAGGCGGCAAATCGTTTCAGGAAAGTTCAATCCGCGGGAAAGTTTATTGAGGGATGGGGGCACGTCCGACAGGTCCGACAGGTCTGACACGTTCGCCCAACCCGCGCCCAAGAAACCGCTATCCACCCGCCGCCCGCTTTGGTAGTTTCCGCGCCGCATGGATTCAAACGCGATCATCGACGGGCTGATTTTCTTTCTCGGCTTGATCATCCTGCTGACTTTCCACGAATACGGCCACGCTTGGATGGCGCTGAAATGCGGCGATGACACGGCCAAGCTGCAAGGGCGCTGCTCCCTCAATCCGCTGGTCCACATTGATCCCATCGGCACGGTGGTGCTGCCGTTACTGATGATATTCCTATCCCCGGGAATCTCCCGCTTTCTCGTGGGGTGGGCCAAACCCGTGCCGGTCAACTCCGCCAATTTTCGCAATCCTAAAATGGATGACATCCTGGTTTCCATGGCCGGTCCGTGGATGAACCTGCTGCTCGCCGTCGCGCTCATCGCTCTGGCACGGGTCGGGTTGGCCTTCAACTCGGAGGAAGTGGTCAAACTTTGCGTGAACATGGCCCAACTCAGTCTGGTGCTTTGCTTCTTCAACCTCATTCCCATCCCGCCGCTGGACGGCTCGCACGTCTTGCGAGTGCTCAGTGGCATGAGCTACGAAACCTACGCGCAGTTCGCGCGCTTCGGTTTCATCGCCGTGATCATCGTGCTTCAGATTCCGCCCGTTCGCACGGCGCTTGGATGGGTAACGAACACCTCACTCGCCATCATCGCGGGTTGGTTCGGCGTGGCGTAATACTGATTTTCCACAGCCGAGATCCGTTGCCGACCACTCCCCCGAAGCGCTCCGCCAGACTTGGAAGCGCCGCAACCATTCCCCCATCGCGCGCTGCGACCGAGGACCGGTCGCGCTCCTTTGGGGACAAGGCCCGGCTGCACCCCAATGAGGTTCGTCCACGCTCGGCGCTTGCGCACCGGAAAAATCCGGGCACAGTTCCGACATGCCAATGATCAAATTGAACCGCATCAACAAAGGCGGCGAAATCGTGCTCAACAGCGAGCACATCGTCTTCATTGAAACGGAGTCCCGGAGCACGACGGTCCATCTGACGCACAATTTGCTGTTCTCGGTCGAAGAGACGCCGAGCGGCATCGCCGAGCTCATCGAGCGACTGGAAAGCGCCCGCTTCAGAAACGCGATGGGGGAAACCGAACCGGGCAAACTCCCCGGCTGAGCCAACTTTTCCCGCTCACGGCCCGCTGCGGGCGCGGAAGTAGCGTTGCACGTCGTTCGTAGCGGAACCAGCGTTGAAGGTGAACGTGCCGGTGGTCAGCGTGAAGTTCGTGAGCGCCTTCCATTACAACAGGTTCGTCGAAGCTTCCACGAAACAAGCCGCGCCGGGATCGCCCGCCAGCAGGAATTGCAGTGAATTGTCCGGTCGCAGCGCGAAAGACTGGAACTCCGCCCGGGTCGCCGGCTGGATGGTCAGCAGCGCATTGGAACTGGTGATTGAGCCGGCCAAGTTGGAGACGACAACGGAGTAATTTCCCGCATCGGCATACTGTGAGTTCGTGTGCGTAAAGGTGGAACGGTTCGCGCCGGCGAGGTTTGTCCCGTTCAGCCGCCATTGATACAGCGGCACCGGGATGCCCGAGGCGGTAACGGAGAACGTGGCGTTGCTCGTGACTTTCACGAAGACATTCAGCGGCTGAGTGGAGATTGCGGGCGCGACGGCGAGAACTTCTACGCGCACATTATCCACGAGGCCGAAACTCAGATTCGGGTTGTCAGGCTGCGACATTGTCTAAGAACGCCGCGCCCCGCCTCGGCCAGTTGGGATCTGGTTTAGCTTGGCGCCGAGACGGGGGGCGGCGTTCTGTTCATCCCGCACCGCTAGCGATTTGTTTCGGCGCGCCCTGGAGCAACGCCAGGCCATAGTCGCGGTTCATCCGCGCGATGAAGTCGAGCGAGATTTCCTTCGGGCAAACGGCCTCGCAACTTCCGGTGACCGTGCAGGCACCGAAGCCCTCCGTGTCCATCTGCTCCACCATCGCCTTCACCCGTTTGAAGCGCTCCGGCTGCCCCTGTGGCAGCAAGCCGAGATGGGAAACCTTGGCCGCCACGAACAGCATCGCACTGGCGTTCTTGCATGCCGCCACGCACGCGCCGCAGCCGATGCACTGCGCGGCGTCCATGGCGAGGTCGGCGTTTTCCTTCGGCACGGGAATCGAATTTGCGTCCGGCGCGCTGCCGGTGCGGACGCTGATGAACCCGCCGACGTGCTGGATGCGATCAAACGCCTTCCGGTCCACCACGAGGTCCTTGATGATCGGGAAGGCCTTTGCGCGGAACGGTTCGACCACGACGGTGTCGCCTTCCTTGAAGCTGCGCATGTAAGTCTGGCACGTCGCCACGCCCTTGTGTGGGCCGTGCGGTTTGCCGTCAATCACCAGCGAGCAAGTGCCGCAGATGCCCTCGCGGCAATCGTGGTCGAAGGCGATCGGCTCTTCGCCCCGCATGGCCAACTCCTCATTCACCACGTCGAGCATTTCGAGGAACGACATGTGGGCGTTCAG
>CAIKLQ010000093.1 GCA_903828255.1 uncultured Verrucomicrobiota bacterium | reverse complement strand
CGTTCCCCTCGCGCCCGCCGGTTTGGCCGCCACGCTTTCGACCGCCGCCCTCGCGGGAACAACCCTCGCCACCGCCACGACCGCCACCGTCATCAAAACTGTCGCCATGACCACATTGCACAAGACGCTCATCACCGCCGCGCTCGCCGTCGCCGTCGGCGCAGGAATTTACGAAGCGCGCCTGGCCTCGCAATTTCGCGATAAACTTCAATCGCTCCGACAACAGCAAGAGCCATTGACCGACCAAGTCCAACAGTTGCAGCAAGTGCGCGACGACACTCTGCGCCAACTCGCCATATTGCGGGAGGAAAATGAACTTTTGAATCGCAATACTCGCGAACTGCTCAAGCTGCGTGGTGAAGTTGGAATAATCAGGGCACGCAACCAAGAATTGGAGAATCAACAGAGCAAGAATTCGATCTCTGCCCCGAATGTCGAACCCGGCAGCCCGATACTCGCAAGTGGAATCGAGACACTCAAAAGCAGATGGAGGGAAGAAAAGGCAAAGTGGCTGGAGGCCGACCAAAGGGTGAAGGAGCTGGCCGAAGACCTCCGTGTGCCCGATGCCGTGGCAACCAATACTTCTTCGATCTCAAATGAACCCGGAGCGGACGTTAGTCAATACAAGCCCTACTTCGAAGCAGTTCGAGATCGGGAGCGTTTGGGCCGGTTTGTGGATATTCTCATACGAAAGCTAGCAATGGAGATTCTGGACTCGGATGCAGCCGATTCCACAAACGCACCGACACTCCGACCGAATTGAGAAGCTAGGCCAACAATCCTCCAAAAACACATTGTCTCGGGCAGGTTGTTTGGCCTGAAAAGCCTTCGGCCAGATGCCACGCCGGAATTGCGCGCCGTTGAATTGATTGTTCTCTCCATGTACCGTTCCCCCGAGGCGACCTCTCGGCAGAGCGCGGACACCTGGGCGGGTGAGAGAAGAATGCGGCGGTCTGCCGACCCTCCGCTACCTATACCGCGCACGGAATGGATTCTAGCCGCACAAATGGATTTTCGCCCGCACGGAATCAAAGCCGGCTTGCACGGAACGATCCGTTGCCCGCACAGATCGAATTTTGGCCGCACGGAAGGGAAAATGGCCGCACGGGTTGATATTCGCCCGCACGGAACCGGCCCCGCCGCGCACGGAACGGTTTCCGGGGTGCGGGAAGCGATTTTTGCGCGCACGGGCGAAAATCGCCCCGCCCGGACGGTTCGCCAGGTTCACCCGCGATAGACCGCCAGGATGTTCTCCGGCGGCACATCGGGCTGGAACAAGTGGGCCGGGCCGAGGATGTAACCGCCACCAGCCCCGAGCAATTCGCCGTAGCGGCGGGCCTCGGCGGTCACTTGTTCGGGCGTGCCGTGCGGCAGCAGGTGCTGCATATCAATCCCGCCGTGGAAGCTGAGTTGCCGCCCGTAGGCCGCTTTCAACTTCTCCGGTTGCATGTCGGGGCCAACCGGTTGGATCGGATCGAGAACGTCCACGCCGAGTTCAATAAGGCGCGGGATGAAGGCGGTGATCGCGCCACAACTGTGAAACAACACCCGTCCCCGCAGGGCATGGATGCGGTCAATCATCTCCTTCAGATAGGGCGCGACAAATTGCTCGAACATCGCCTTGGAAATGAGCGGCCCGCGCTGGCTGCCGAGGTCGCTGATGAGCAGGTAAAGATCAATCCGCCCGTCCGTGATCTCCGCGGCGCGGGTGTAATCTTCCAGATAGAAATTGGTGAATTTGCGCCCCAGGAAATGCACCCAGTCGGGCCGCTCCACCATGTCCACGAACATGCCTTCCCAGCCGCGCACCAATGCGGGCCGTTGCCAGACATCGGCAAACCCATAGAGCAGCGCCCGCGGTTCGTGGCGGCGACATTGTTCCCGCAAGCGTGACCGGTCCAGACAGTCTGGCGTGGGCCAGTCGAAAGCTTCCAGATCGGCGAAGGATTTCGCGTCGGCCAGCGTGCCGGGAACGTCCTCGCGCATCGGCCCCCACGGCGTGGTTTGATAGACGAATCGTTCGCCCCAGAAGTTTTGGAAGATGCCGTCACCGAGCGGGCGCTCCGGTGTGGGCGGCGCTTCGAGGTGCGCGATGTCAATGCCCAGATCGTCCAGCAAACGATCCTGATCCGTGTGACCGAGATGCTGGAACAAGCGATTCAGCGCCGGCGGTTCCGCCCAAAAATCGCGCGGCGTCCGGTCGGGTTGCTGGTGGGCTAGGGCGGTCAAAACTCGTTCGCGGGAAGTCATCGCGCTCGGAATTTAGAAACTCTCCGCGCCAAACGCCAACAGAACTTCCAATCACTTCTTCGCTGTTCACGATGGAATACTTCCAGCCCGGAGAGCGATTCTCGGCCGTCCCTCCGGGACTTCTGTGGACGCCGGCGCGCGCCGGTTCTCTCGGCATCAAGTGGTTTAAGGTGATCCATTCCACTCCAAACAGCGATGGACCCACCATATTTCCCGTCCGCCGCGCCGCGCATTACGCCAGGTGACTCTCCAGCGGGAACGGCGGCGGGCCAGTCTCAAACTCGTGATTTTCAGCCCTGGGTGCGGCGTTCCCAATCTCCAACGGGCGTCCCCAAACGGTGAGCGAAATTCCGGAAGCTGGAGACCGGCGCGCCGCCCGGCCTTCGCGCTTGGGTCTGCGAATCCGGCGGTCGCAAATGGAATCCGCCGCTAATCCGCTTGCGGCGAACCGGGCGTCAGGTAAGTTCCCCGCAGCGAACGGACGCGACCGCTGGCGGTCAAGTTCCTCGGACAACCAACCCAACGAAACATGGATTCAGGACGGCTGAAGATTTTATTAGTCGAGCATGACGAACCGTTTGCCCGGGCGGTGAGCGGGATGCTCGAAAGTGCGCACGACACGGTTGGGAGCGTCGTGGTGGCCGATTCGCTTGAAGGGGCCGTGGCCCGGCTCGGCGAAGCAGAGTTTGACGTCATCCTCCTGGAGTTTTTTCTGCCGGACGGGGCCGGGTTGCTCAACATTCCCGTGTTACGCGAGCGCGCCGCCCACACCCCGGTGGTCGTCTTCGGTGCGGTGGATGATGAGGCGTTTGCGTTGGAGGCCGTGCATGCCGGCGCGCAGGATTACTTGGTGAAGAACCAGTTGAACACGCGTTGGCTCCTGCGCTCGATTCGCTACACGCTCGAACGGCACACGGCCGAGATGGCGTTAGTGGCGGCGGAGGAAAAGTATCACGGCATCTTCGATCATCTCGTCGAGGGGATTTTTCAAACGACGCCCGACGGGCGTTACCTGATGGCGAACGCCGCGCTGGCGCGCATCTACGGATACGAATCGCCCGGCGAATTGACCCAGAGCCTCACGGACATCGGCGAACGACTCTATGTGCAACCCGGCCGGCGGGACGAGTTCGTCCGCATCATCCAGGAGCACGACACGCTCGCGGGGTTTGAATCGCAGGTGTACCGCAAGGACGGCAGCATCATCTGGATTTCCGAGAACTGCCGCGCCATCCGGGACGCTCAAGGTCAACTGCTTTACTACGAAGGCACCGTCGAGGACATTTCACCGCAACGCGAAGCGGAGGCGAAATTGCGCGACTCCGAGGCGCTGTATCATTCGCTGGTCGAGACGCTGCCCCAAAATATTTTCCGCAAGAACCTGCAGGAGCGTTTCACCTTCGCTAACCAACAGTTCTGCCGGACCCTCGGCCGGACGCTGGCGGAAATCCTTGGCAAAACCGATTTCGACTTTTTCCCGCCGGAGATGGCGGCGAATTTTCAGCGCGACGATTCGCGCGTCGTAGCCACGGGCCGGAGTTACGACACAGTCGAGGGGCATCAACTGCCCGACGGCCGCAAAATTTATGTGCAGGTGGTGAAGACGCCGTTGCGCGGCGCTTACGGCCAGATCATCGGGTTGCAGGGGATTTTTTGGGACATCACGGCGCAGAAACTGGCCGAGGAAGCGGTCCGCAAGGCAAGCGCGGAACTGGCCGCCAGCCGCGAACAGTTACGCGTGAAAAACCGCCAGATGGAGGAGGACCTTCGGATGGCGAGCGAAATCCAACTCGCGATGTTGCCTCAGCAATATCCCACGCTGCCGCGGCACGCGAAGCCCGAGGAAAGCACCTTTCAGTTCACCCACCGCTACCTGCCCACCGGTACGGTGGGCGGCGATTTCTTCAGCGTCACCGCGCTGTCGGACACGGAAGTGGCGGTGTTGATCTGCGACGTCGCGGGGCACGGCGTGCGTTCGGCGCTGGTCACGGCCATGGTCCGCGCGCTGCGCGAGGAGTTGCGTCCCTTCGCCCACGAGCCGGGCCAGTTCCTGACCAAATTAAACTCCGACCTGATCGCCATTCTCAAGCACAGCGGCACCCCGGTCCTGACCACGGCGTTTTACCTGGTGGCCGATTCCGAGACCGGCACCATACGCTACGCCAACGCCGCGCATCCCAAACCACTCCACTTGCAACGCGCCGCCGGCAAAGTCGAAACGCTGGCCAACGTGGGCAAAAAAAATCAGCCAGCGCTGGGCTTGTTTGAAAATGCCGTTTTTCAAACCTCCCAAACCACGCTTGCCCCGGGCGATTTGGTCATGTTGTTCACGGACGGACTGTTCGAGGTCCAAGCCCGCGACGAGAACCTCTACACCGAGGCCATGCTGACCACCGCCACGCGCCAACGACTGCAATTGCCTTCCGTCATCCTCTTCGACGAACTGATTGCGGAAATCCGCGGCTACAGCGCGGATGGCTCCTTCGACGACGATGTTTGCCTCATCGGCCTGGACTATGCGGGCCGCCCGCGGACCAAACCGGGATGAAGTACCGGCAAAAAAGAGTTGGCAACGGCCCGCGAGTCGCGCTTTATTGGATGTGTTGCGGAAACCGTTCAACATGACATCGGCCAATCACACCTAAAACCAGCGAACATCCTATGGACTTGCATCATCCCATCCTGCGTGAGTTTCCCGAACACCGTGAAACCATCAAGCGCCTCAAAAGCGACGAACACTTCCGCCACCTCTACGACGAATACCACCGGCTCGACGACGAAATCTGTCGCATCGAAGAAGAGATAGATTTCGCCACCGATCAGGAGACGGAGGAAATGAAGATGCGCCGGGCGAAGCTAAAGGATTACATCTACCACCTCCTGCGCCACGCCCCCCCGGCCTGCCCGACGTGCCAAGGCAGCGGCTTGGCGCATTAACCGCTTTCCCGGCTCTTTCGGACGCCGGAAGGGGCGCGGTAGCGCGCTGCTTTGCCGCCCCCTTTTCCCCACGGGGCCGCGCGGTTCCCCGCGTCGCACCCCCGGCGAAACCACGCGCAATACGACCATGCCGGCGGGAGCGGGACCGCTGCCGCCAAACGCTTGCTCAGGTCGTGAAACTCATCACCATCGGCTGCACCAACCGCTCGAAATCAGCGTATTTGAGTCGGATGATTTCCTCGTGCGAGCCGGCGTTGAACGCAATCTCCTCGTTCTCGCCCAGCGATTCTGCCGCGAACACCTTCATCCCGTAGAGATTGCCAAACGGCGGCATCGCGCCGATCTCGCAATCGGGGAAGCGGCTCTTGAATCGGTTTTCGGAAGCAAACCGCACATGATCCGTGCCGGTAATGTCGCGCAAGTCCTGCGCCACGACCCTGCGATCCGCCGGCAGCACCGCCATCGCCAATTCCCCATCCAGGTCCATGATCACCACCTTGGCCAAAGCCCTCCCTGAAATGTGCGCCGACTCGGCGACTTCCTGCGCGGTGTAGGCTTGCGAATGGGTCAGGCAGGTGTATTTCACTTCGTTTGCATCTAGGAATTCTTTCAATTTCTTGACTGGCATAGGAGTCCTTTCGTTGAAGGTTCGACTCACTCTACGCCCGCGGCCCACAGAATCAAGCCACGCTCTGGCTCCAGACGCGCGCGACGCGGATCGAGCGCGCCGCGTTTTGTCGGTTCACCGTCGCGCCTTAACGTCGTAGCACCACAACTTGCCCACGTCCCGGATGTAGAGCCGACCGTTGGCGATGACCGGATACGCCCACGCTTTTTCCATCTGATTGGCGCGCTTGGGTTGCTCCGGGGGCGCGAACCGGCCCTGCTCGTGATACCCCTCAGGCGACGGCTCGACGAGCGCTACTTCGCCGTTTTCCGCGTGCAGATACAAGCGTCCATCCGCAAAGCAGGAGGCCGCCGGCGCGGTGCGCTCCTCCCATTTCACCGCGCCGCTCGCGAACTCGACGCACAAATACGCCTGGCTCGTGGAGCCGTAAAAATAATCTCCAGCCTTCACCACGCCGCCGAGGCCGATGGGCAGTTTCGGCGAAAAATAAATCTGCTCCGGCTCGACCGCGCCGTTGGTCACCTTCAGTTTGACCAACCCGCCGCCCGCCCGATACGCCCCGCTGTAAATCAAGTCCTTCTCCGCGATCGGCGTGAGGATGACCGCCGGACTGCCCACGGCCGTCTTCTCATAACGCCACAAAAACTTTCCGCTCTTTGCCTCCACGCCCACCAAGCCCTTCGCCAGGAATTGGACGTATTGCCGCCCGCCGCCGGCTTCCACGATGATGGCCGACGAATACGTGGCCTCGTCGCCGCCCGGCACCGCGCAACGCCAGATCACCGCGCCCGTGTTTTTGTTCAACGCCACCAGCGTGGCGTTTGTGCCGCCCGGCGTGCAGATGAGCTTGTCGCCATCGAGCAGCGGCGATTCCGCGTACGCCCAAACTCCAGGGAGGCCACCGAAATCCGCGCGCAAACTTTTTCGCCAGCGCTCCTTGCCCGTGGCCGTCTCCAGGCAAACGAGATCGCCATCCGAGCCGAGCGCATAAAGCATTTTCCCCTCGACCGTCGGCGTCGAACGCGCCGCAGGATAATTCGGGTCTTGTTTGGGATTGCCCACGTTGCCGATGCGCACGGACCAGAGCCGCCGCCCGTCCTTGGCCGACCGGGCCTGGACGGACTCATTCTCCAATCCCTCATTGCCCAGCAGATAAAGCCGGTCGCCCACGACGGCTGGCGTCGAATAACCCGCGCCGAGGTCCGCCACCTGCCAAAGCAACGGCGGGCCCTCTTTGGGCCAACTGCTGAGCAAACCCTTTTCCGCCGACACGCCATCGCGATGCGGCCCGCGCCACTGCGCCCAATCCCCGGCGTGCAACGACAGCGCGAACAACGACCCGAGCGCGAGACTCTGGAGTCGCGCCGCCAGACCGGTTGGACAATTTGAGTTTTTCATGATGATGACGAGCTTGGTTGCGAGGATGAATAGAGCGAACGAGATCGGAATACAACTGCGATGTGATGGGTCGTCCTGACAGGGTGTTGCCATGCCGCCAAGGTAAAATGACGACGGCGGGCGGTTTAGTCATTTTTCATATCACACGCTCCCAGCCGAGCGCCTCCTAACTCTGGGGAAAGAACCCTGGGGGTAAAACGAATATTCAACCTCCAACCTCCAATGCTCGGACTCCGAAACGAACTCGCCCTCTGGGATGTCGGGTGTTGAATTTTGACTCTTTCAAAACCCCGCCCGCTGAGGGCCGCGGGCCTACCAATGCGGGTTCTAGGCTGAAATCTTGTGGGGCACAGGCCCTCACGCGGCGTTTGGGTGGGTTTTGAAAGAGCCGCTCTAGGGTCGTTTTTCCCTTTGAGCCAACTGCGAAAAGCCTATGCTCGCATTGGTCAATCCCGGATTCCAAATGAAGCCCATCACGCTCTTCTTCGCCGCGCTGCTGGCCGTAGCTGGCTTCGGTACGGGCCTCGTTGTCAGACCACACTCGACCAAAGCGCCCGCCGCTCGCGAGAGTTCCGCGGCGCCCGGGAAGTTGCTCCCCGGCGGCACCGCGAAGCCCAGACGCGTACCCCAAACGTCGGACTCGTCCGACAAGTCCGACAAACGCCTGACGCTCGCCGAAATCGAAAGCGCGCTGGCGGAGTTGAAAGGTCCTTCCCGCGAGAAACTCTGGGAACGCGTCGGGGAAATCGCCAAGGGCATTGACCCGGCGGACATTCCGCAGATGCTGGCCATGCTCTCCAAACTTCCGGTCGAGATCCAAAACTCCCTGCGCTATTCGCTCGTGCCGCGCTGGGCCGAGGCCGATCCGCGCGCGGCCATGGAGTTCGCCAACGGCGTCAAGAACTCCAACGAGCGGCAGCAGATGATTCTCGGCGTGTTGCGCGGCTGGGCACAACGGGATCCGCTGGCGGCGGTGGCGTGGATTCAGCAGTTGCCGCCCGGTCGCTTGCGCAACGAAGCGCCCGGAGCCGTCATGCGGGCGCTGGCCGAAAAGGATCCGGAAGCCGCGCTCGCGCTGCTCAAAACGGGCAAGGCCGACCGCGGATTCAGCTACGGCCCCTACTCCGAACTGTTCGACACCTGGGCGGGCAACGATCCCGCCACGGCCGCCGCCAAAGCCGGCGAACTCAAGAATCCGCAACAGCGCCAGCAGGCCTATCAAAACATTGCGCGCCGCTGGGCCGAGAAAGATGTGCCCGCGGCGCTCGCCTGGGCAAAAAGCTTGCCCGATAGCCGGGATCGTTCGAGCGCCCTGAGCGCCGTCATCGCGGCGTGGAGCGCGACCGATCCAAAATCCGCCGCCGCCACGGCGCTCGCCTTGCCCCCCGGCCAGTCGCGCGATAACGCCCTCAGTTCGCTCGCGAGCCTGTGGGCGCAAAGCGATGTGACCGCCGCCGTGGCTTGGATGCAGCAATTACCGGAAGGCCCGGCCCGACAGTTGGCGTTGCGGAGCATCGCCAGTCAATGGGCGCAAAGTGATCCCCAGGGCGCGCTGGCTTATGCGGAAAGCCTTCCCGCCGGCGCGAAGAAAAACAGTTTGCTCTCCTCCGTCACCGCCCAACTCGCGCAACAGGATCCCGTGGCAGCGTTGAAATGGGCGAAGGAACTGCCGTCGGGCCAGGCGAAGAGCTCCGTGTTCAACACCATCGTGAACCAGCTTGCGTGGAGCGATCCCAAAACCGCCGCCGCCTTCGCCGGGGACCTGCCGCCCGGTTGGCCGCGCAACAACGCCATCGCCCAGATCGCCAGCAGTTGGGCGCAACAGGACGTGAAGGAGGCCACCGACTGGGTCAGCGCCCTGCCCGAAGGCCTGGCCAAACGCGACGCGCTGCGCAATCTTTCGTATCGCCTCGCCGAAACCGATCCGAAAGGCGCAGCAGATTTTGCCCTCACTTTGCCAGCGGGGGAGACGCGCAACAATCTGCTCGGCCAGATCGCGTCCACTTGGGCGCAATCGGACTTGAGTAGCGCCGTCCAGTGGGCGCAGCAACTGCCCGATGGTGTGGGCAAGGAGCACGCGCTGGGCAATCTCAGCCAACAATGGGCGCAAACCGATCCGCAAGCCGCCGCCACCTTCGGATTAGCGCTTCCGGACGGCGGTTCGCGAATTACTTTCCTCAACAACGTCGCCCGCCAGTGGGCCGAGACCGACCCCCAAGCCGCCGCGGGCTGGCTGGCGCATCTGCCCGAAGGCGACGCGCGGCAAAACATCGCCAACGGCATCGCCTCTGGTTGGGCGAATACCGCTCCGCAGGACGCGGCGAATTTTGTGGCAGCGCTGCCAGCGGGCAAAGGGCAGGAAACCGCCGCGCTCAGCGTGCTTTCCGCGTGGGCCGGCGCGGACCCGGTGGCCGCCGCTGGCTGGGCCGCGCGTTTTCCCGAAGGCGACTTGCGCCAGAACGCGATGCAAAGCCTGATGATCTCGTGGGCGCAGCACGACCCCGCCGGCGCGGGGAAATTCCTGGCCGGGCTGCCGGGGGGCAAATCGCGCGACTCGGCGGTCCAGTCTTACGTGAGCCAGCTCTCGTGGCAGTCACCGGAATTCGCCGCGCCCTTCGTGAACCAAATCGCCGACGAGAACCAGCGCTTCAGTTCCGCGCAACAACTGGCGCACAATTACCAGCGCAACGACCCGACCGGTTATGCCCAATGGCTGACGACGCTCAACCTGCCTGCGGAGAGATTAAAGTTCCTGCCGAAGTGAGCGGGGCGGATTGCGTGTTGCGTTAAGTATCAGGCGAGTGTCCGGTGTGACGGGAAGTGCGGCAGTTACGTCGAATCACGGCGGTGGCGAACCCAGCCGCCGCAGTTCCACAATGAGCCGTCGCTGGGATAATTCTGTCGCGTCACTTGTTCCGACGCGCTGCGCAGGTCGAGGACGACACCGCCGCGTTTGTAGGCTGGCGGTGTTGCCTGTATCGGGCAGTCCTTGAGAAGGCTTGAGGAGGGGAGTCGGGTAAACCGTAGCCGCGCTTGGCGGTTTGGTTTGTTCCAATCGCTTACCACCGTTCCGCCTGGCTGTGGCCGAAGACAGCCACACTCCGGGCATGACGGATAGGATTATTCTTCGCGCGGGCCCCGGCTGAGCTTTTTGTCGGGGTGGGGGCGGGTCGTCCCTCCGTTGCGAAAAACCAATGGGGACAGGCCGTCCCCCCCCCCGACCGCTGGGCAACTGAAAAGCGCAGATCGTGACCGCGCCCAGCATAATCACCCCCGTTCTTCTTGGGCTGCAGAAGAATTTATTTTGTCCGCCGATGGTTTTGTGCTTGGCTTTCTTGCGGGGTTGGTAGAAAAGAGTGCAGCCGAAAAACATCAAGCCCGACGCGAGGCCAAAATAACCGCGGTCGGCGCTTGCGAAAAAAATGATTTCGTTTGACCGGTTAGATCATTTCGCGTAGCAAGCACGGGCTGGTTTGAAATTCTGGCTGCGAGACGGCAAATAAAATCGTAAGGCAACTCGGTAAATGTTGAACGTAAAGTCATTCTTGTCGGTTGATTTTGGGGCAGGTAGCCTCAAGCTCGCCGAGTTTGAGGTGAACGAGTCAGGCGGGCTGCGCCTGAAACACTTCGTCATCAAGCCGCTGGGCTTGGATGCCTCGTCGGAGACGAAGCGCGAGGCTATTTTGCTCAAGGCGCTTCAGGAAGTCATCGCGGAGCGCGGCATCAAGTCCAAGGATGTCAATGTCTGTGCGGCCGGCTTCCAAGTGTTTTCCAAGTTTGTGAAATTGCCGCCGGTGGAGGCGAACAAAGTCACCCAGATTATCCAATACGAGGCGCAGCAAAACGTCCCGTTCCCGCTGGCGGAGGTGGTTTGGGATTACCAGATTCTGGGCACCACGGCGAGCGGCGAATTGGAAGTTTTGCTAGTCGCCATCAAGGCAGACATTGTCGAGGGGCTGTTCCGTGTGGCGGCGACGTCCGGGCTGAAGTTGCAAGTGGCGGATGTCTCGCCGGCGGCCTTGTGCAATGCGTTTCGCTACAACTATGGCGAGTTGGAAGATTGCACCATGCTCCTCGATATTGGGGCCAAGACCAGCAATCTTCTGTTCTTCGAGAAAGGCAAGGTTTTTTCCCGCAGCATCAACTTGGGCGCGAACTCCATCACGCAGGACTTCGCTAACGAGGCGAAGTTGAAATTCGATCAGGCGGACAAGATCAAGATTGATGAGGGCTTTGTCAGCTTGGGCGGCGCGTACGAAGAGCCGGAGAACCCGCATCAAGCCGCGATTTCCAAGATTGCCCGCCAATTCATGACGCGCCTGCACATCCAGGTGAATCAGACGCTACAGTTTTACCGCGGGCAACAAGGCGGTTCCGCGCCTCAGCGGTTATTCTTGGCGGGCGGGGCGTCCATCATGCCTTACACGGCACAGTTCTTTGCGGAGAAGCTCAACGTGCCGGTCGAGTACTTTAATCCCTTCCGTTCCGTTCAGATTGACTCCGGGGTGAACCTCGAAGAGCTGGCGCGGGTGGCGCATGCGCTGGGCGAAGTGGTCGGTTTGGGGCTGCGCAACTTGGCACATTGCCCCGTGGAACTGAACCTGATGCCGGACAGCACGCTTCGCTGGCAGAGTTTCAACGAGAAGAAACCCTATTTTATCGCCACGGTCTTCAGTCTGGTGGCGATGGCTTTCGCGGTCGGGCTGTTGTTCGAGAAGCTCTCGGATGTGAAGAAGGCCGAGTCCGCGAAGCTGGATACGCAAATCGCGCCGCTGCAGACCAAAGAAACGCAATTTAAGAAAGCGAGTGGCGATCTCAAAACCAGCCAGCAGCAGCTCGATAAACTCACGGGCTGGATCCGGGACCGTTATGAGTGGGTGGATTTGGTGAAGGAAATTCGCGAGATTCTCATCCGCGTTGAGGCGGTCAATAAGCGGAAGCTCGGCGTGGATACTGGCGTGTGGATTGAGCAGATGGCTTGTCCAAACTTGGCTTCAGTGGCGGCGGCGGCGGACCCATCTGGTGGGGCTTCAGCCGCACCCGCAGCACCCACCGGTGCCCCTAGCGCGGAGGATGCGATTCGACAGAAAATGTTCCGGGAGCGTTACGGCATCGGGCCGGGTGGTCGCGGGCCAGGTCCGATGGCTTTGCCAGGCGAGCCGGGCAGGTTTGGTGGGGCCGCTCCCGGTGGCGAACTAGGTGTCCCTGGGGCGGTTGGCGCGGCGGCCCCTGATACCAACGCCATAACGATTACTTTCCGGGCCGTCAGTCTTGACAGTGTCTCGGCGACCGCGAATAAAGAACTAGCCTACGCCGTTCAGGGCGAGGCCCCCTCGAAAGATAATCGAGGAAGTGGATTGAAGGGATGTGCGCTTCTCGACCCACTGAAAACGGAGTTGACTGCGGAGCAGATCCGGGTGGACGAAACCAACCTTACTTTCACGTTTGTCATGTCAGTCAGCCGGAAAGTCAAAGAGTCCGACAAAATCAAACCCGCCGTCGAGCCGGCCGATCCGACTACACAGCCCGCTCCGCCGTAATATGGACTGGATCAAACGTAATTTAGTCTTTGTCATCGGTGCCTCGGTCGCGCTGTTGTTGATGGTGGGTGCCGGTTTTTATACTTGGACCGGCTACAGCCACGATACCGCTGCCAGCGAGGAATTGCTCGCCAAATACGCAGACCTCAAACGGTTGTCTGGCCTCAATCTCAATCCGGGCAGCAGCAAGGTGGATAATATCAAGACCGCGCGCGAACAACAGCAGACCGTGCGCAAGGTTTACGAACAGGCCAAGACTCAATTTGTAGCCATCCCGGCCATCCCGGCCATCCGGCCGGATGAGACCAATGTGACTGCGGAAGCTTTTGCCAACAGTTTGTCCCGGACTATTTCCTACCTCCAGCGGGAGGCTACAAATGCCAGCGTTATCTTGCCCCCCAAGTATGCTTTCTCATTTCAGCAGCAGAGCAGCCTTATGAAGTTCGCGCCCGGCAGTCCCGCCCTACTGGCGGTGCAGCTTGGGGAAGTCAAAGTCTTGTCCGAAGTGCTGATCGCCGCCAAGGTCAACGCGCTGGATAACATCCAGCGCGAGCGGGTTTCCCCCGATGACCAAGCCGGGCAGATGACCGATTACCTTGATCAGAAAACGGAAGAAACCGATTTGGCTGCACTGACGCCCTACCAGTTCACGTTCCGCTGCTTCACCCCGGAACTCGCCCAAGTGTTGTGCGGGTTTGCAAGTTCACATCATGGAATCATCGTCAAGAGTTTCAATGTTGAGCTGGCACCTGTTACGGTAGTCGAGGCCGTGCAACCCGTGATGACTTACCAGCCAGTTCTGGAAGCCCCTCGTCCAACCCAGCCCAATAGTGCCTTTAATGAGAGGTATGGCGGTAGATATGGCATGGGCAAGGATGGTGGTGGAATGCGCCCGCCCCAAGCTTACACGCCTCCGCCATTGGCCGCGCCATTGGTCGCACCCGTTTCCACCGCGCCTCGCGCGGTGCTGAACGAGAAACAACTAAAGGTCACGATGCTCGTGCAGGTCGTAAAAGTTGGCGTCAGCCGTAAAACGTCGGTTGCCCAAGCTGTCCCCGCTGCCCCCGCCGCCCCATAAATCGCGCATGGATTTCCTAAAAAAACATTACGAGAAAGTTTTGCTGGGGGTGGTGTTGCTGGGCCTGGCCGCGGGCGCGGCCTTTCTGACCTTGATGATTCCAAGCGAGCGGGCGAAGTTGCAGGCCCAGTCCGAGGAAATCATCAACCGACCGGCCAAACCGTTGGAGGCGCTGGATCTCAGCAAATCTACCTTCTTGATCGAACGGATGGGCGGGGCGGGCTGCCTCGACCTTTCGAACTCGAACAAGGTATTTAACACGCTGCCTTGGCTGCGAAAAGGCGAGGACAATACGACGCTGAGGAAACTTTCGTCGGGAAACCAAATTGGTCCAGAAGCGATCGAGGTGATCAAGATTTCGCCACTTTACACCACCATCGTGTTCGAGGCGGTGTTGGCCCCGCCGACCGCCGATACGTCCGCGCGATATGACTTCACCGTGGAGAAGGAAGCCGCCGCGAAGAGTTCCCAACGCACCCGCAAACACTACCCCGCACCGCTAAACGGGAAGACCGATACGTTCGTCCTCCGGGAAGTCAAGGGGCCGCCGGATAATCCGACCGAACTGGTCATTGAAATGACTGACACCGGCGAGCGCGTTTCGCTATCCAAGGAAAAACCATATAAACGGGTGGACGGCTACGAGGCCGACCTCAAGTATCCGCCGGACAACAAGACTTGGAGTAAGCAGCGGGTTGGTGCGGGTGGTCCCGGTATGCCGGCCGTCGTAATTGCAAGTGAGTCGTTTATTGTCGTTGCCATCAGCAAGAACGAAGTTGTATTATCCGCAAAGTCGAACAACAAAAAAACACCCAGACCCTACACTGCCGCCCCTTGAGTGCGGCTAATTTTTAGTAACTGAAGCGAATCCATGACTAAAGCAGCCTACCTCTCCATCGGTCTGATCGTCCTGAGTGGGACCGTCGTCATCGGCCGGGCTCAATCTACCGCCACCGACACCGCCATCAAACAAGCCGTTCAACGCGAAGCGGATCGGGTCACCCTCCGACAAAAAATCGCGGATGCCCAAGCCGCCGAGGCGCGCAAGGACATCCCTGCGGCCGCGAAGCTGTACGAGGAGGCGTATAAACTTGTGCTGGGCATCGGCAACAACATTGATGCTGAGAAATCGGCGACCATCTCCGGCTACGCCAGCATACAACTCGAACTTGCCCGCGCCGCGCAAAAAAATGGCGATTACCACGAGGCCAAGACCCACCTATCGTTGGTGCTCAAAGTTGATCCCCAGAATGCCGCCGGTCTGTCGCTCATGAAGGAGAACGAGGTCGTTCTGGACTCGTTGAAAGGGCGGGAGCCGAATGCGGAGACGCTGGAGCGCATCGGGCAGATACAAGGAGAGAAAGCGTCGGCTGGCACCCATGTCCAAAACGGGAAACTTTTGTTGGAAATGGGCAAGATTGATGAGGCGGAAAAGGAATTGAAAGCAGCGCTAAAACTAGATCCGGAAAACCAAGCTGCGTTTTACTATCTCAGTTTCGTAAAAGAGAGTCGCTATCGTCAGGCCGATCGCCTGCGCGAACAAAATTCCAAGGACTCCACGGTGAAGGTCGAGCAGGACTGGTCGCCGGCGAACAAAGGAGAAAATCTTCCCGTGCCAAACCCTTTTGCAACCAATACTCTGATTTGGACTGGTAGTGGTCGCCAGATGGTTGTCAGCAAACTTAACTCAACTAAGTTGGACAGTGTGTTCTTCGACGGGCTTCCCCTTAGCGAGGTGGTTCGAACACTTAGTGACGAAACTCGAAAGCGCGACCCACTTAAAAAGGGTCTCAATTTCATAATTAATCCGAACTCACAGGCTGCGGCACCAGCCGGACTCACTGCAATTGATCCGAGCACCGGGCTCCCAGTCGCAGCCCCGCCGCAGGAAGCCGTGGACGTTGCCTCGATTCCGGTGAAAATTAACCCTGCGCTAAGCGACATGCGATTGGCGGATGTCTTGGACATTATTATCCAGGTGGCGGACAAACCGCTCAAATACTCGATCGAAGAGTGGGGCATTATGTTCTCCCTGAAAGGAGCGGAGAATTCTCCGCTGTTCATGCGGCAGTATAAGGTGGACCCGAACACGTTCTACCAGGGTTTGGAAAGTGTCGGATCACTCGTCGTCGGAGACCTTGGTGGCAATAGCAGTGGCGGTGGGGGTGGCGGCCAAAGTGGTGGCGGTGGCGGTGGTGGCGGTGGTGGTGGCGGTAGCCAAGGTGGCCAGGGGGGTCAGGGTGGTGGCGGTGTCAGTATTCCGCGCGTCAATGTTGCTGGCGGCAGCACCCAGGGTGGCGGTGGGGGCGGGGGACAAGGTGGCGGACAAAGTGGTGGTGGCGGTGGTGGTGGTGGCGTGAGTTTCTTGACCAAGACCAACAACATGGAGCAAGTTCATGCCGCCGTTCGGAATTTCTTCACGCTCATGGGCATAGATTTGAACCCTCCGAAATCTGTCTTCTGGAATGACCGCGCTGGAGTCTTGCTCGTCAAGGCCTCGCTGCAAGACCTGGACGACATTGAGAAGATCATCCAAGTACTGAACATTGTTCCGCATCAGATCAGCATCAAGGCCAAGTTTGTTGAAATCACCCAGGGTGACGTTAAAGCCTTGGGTTTCGATTGGTTTCTGGGTAACATGTTTTTTGGAAACAACGTCGTTGGTTCGGCTGGGACGCAGCCGTCGTTCACCGGTAATCCGAGCACGGCTAATCCGGAGGGGACTTTCCCCGGCAGTACGCTCGCTGGGACCGCCATTGCGCCTGCCGCCACGGATGCTTTGCTCTCCGGTAGTTTGCGGAATGTTGTTGGGGGTGGGCAGGGTTCCAGCCCACGGGACGTGCCGGCTTTGGCTACCATCAGCGGAATCCTGACCGATCCGCAATTTCGAGTGGTTTTGAAGGCATTGGAACAGCGCAGCGGCGTGGATTTGCTCAACGCGCCCGAGGTGCTTACCCCAAGCGGACGCCAGGCCCAAATTCAGGTTGTGGACATCTTAACATTGGTGAGCGGCGTCTCGCAGAACCAAACCTCCAGCGGAGGCAGCGGCGGTACTGGTGGGACCACTGTGAACACAGGTGGTGGCGGCGGTGCCGTCGGCACCACGGTTAATTATCCCACCACGCCGTTCCCAGAAGGCACGACGCTGGATGTGATTCCTTACATCTCGGCCGACGGTTACACGATCCAACTGACGATTATTCCCACGATTACCGAGTTTGTCCGCTACGACGATCCAGGCGCGTTCATCCCGCAAGCCCAGGGTGGGGCCGGCAATAGCCTCGGCACCCCGATCACCGCGCAACTGCCGCTGCCGCATACGCGCGTTCGACAAATTACCACCAGCGCTATTGTATGGGATGGACAGACCGTGGTTCTGGGCGGGCTGATTTCTGAAAACGTGACCCGACACAAAGACAAAGTGCCGGTGCTGGGGGATCTGCCGTGGATTGGAAAACTGTTCCGCAGTGAATCCACTCAAAACTTTAAGCGTAACCTTGTGATCTTTGTAACGCCAACGATCATTGATCCGGCGGGCAATCGGATGCACCCGGATGGCACCATGCCGTTCGATGTGAACAGTCTTCCACCGGTTCAGAGGGCCGTCGCCGACAGCTCTAATGCCTTGGGAAAATAGGTAGATGACTAAGGTCTGTAACACTCTGGAGTCTGGTGTCTCGGGTCGGGAGTCGGGGGACTTCGGACGGGAGGCATTAGATTTTAGCGGCCAGACCCGAGAGTCTAGGCTATTAATCGTTGATGGTCATGCTTACGCGTATCGCGCGTTTTATGCGATTCGCACGCTGCGATCGCCCACCGGCGAGCCGACCAACGCCATTTACGGATTCATCAAGATGCTGGCGAAGATGCGGGCGACGCTATTACCGACTCATTTGATCGTGGTTTGGGATGGGGGGATCAGTGCCGAGCGGTTGGCCGCTCTGCCGGAGTACAAGGCGCAACGTCCTTCGATGCCTGTGGACTTGGCAGTGCAGATGGACGAATTGGTTGCCTATTTGGATGCGGCAGGCGTGACTTCGTTCTGTGCGGATGGTGTGGAAGCGGATGACTATATTGCTTGCGTGGCCCAGCGGGCGGCGCGGGCGGGTTGCAACGTAGTCATCGCCAGTGCGGACAAAGATTTCATGCAGTTGGTGTCGCCAAGGATAGGCTTGTTGAATCCGAACGACAAGTCTGAATCCGTTTGGACGGCGCAGCAGGTGCGGGCGAAAACCGGCGTGAATCCGGCCCAGATTGTGGACTGGCTCGCTTTGATCGGGGACAGCGTGGACAACATACCAGGCGTGCCGGGCGTGGGACCAAAAACCGCCGCCGAGTTGTTGAAACAATTTGGGTCCGTGACGGGACTCTACGGGCACTTGGACGACGTGAAGTCGGAACGCGTGCGCGGGGCTTTGCAGTCTGCGGCGGCAGCGGTTCGGCGCAATGTGGCACTGGTGCGACTGCCGGATGATCTGCCATTTGAGACGGAGTTGCATGAGTTGGTGGAAAAGCCGGCGAACACCGAGGCGTTGTGCGACTTGTTCCAAGGTTGGGGCTTCCGCTCTCTCTTGGCTGAGCTCGAATCGGCCCGCCAGGAAGTTTTGCTTTAGCATCGTTCTTGAGGGAGCAATCTACGCGGTTGGTGCGGCCCGAACCGGCAAACCCAAACCGGAGGGCGACGGACGAATGGTGGAAATTTTTGGAATCGGTTGTGCGAGCGGGAATCCCGGACTAGAATAATTGGTCTGGTGGAGACGGTAAGATGGCTTATGTCAATTTTGTTGGTTGTACAGAGAAACAGAGTCGCGCGGCGGCTGGGATTTTGCCCGGCGGCCATGTCGGCTTTGCAGAGATGCGTGGACCAGATTCCATGACCTTGCTAAAAAGAATATACTTTATGTCACCACTGCTGTGCGCGGCCCGAAAACCAGTCATTCTTGTCTGGCTTCTGGCGATTCCCTTGTTGGTCCGGGGCCAGAATGCTTTCTCCCCAGGCGGGAATGATTACGTCATAGGGCGGGCTTTGGCCGGTGATCAAACCAGCCCCCAAGCAGCGGTGACGGCCACCGGAGGCTATTTGGTCTGGCAGGACAATGCGGTGAATACCAACGGCCTGAGAATTCGGGCGCAACTACTTAACACCAGCCTCGCCCAATCACAGTCGCCCTTCTCGGTCAGTTCGGTTGCCAGCAGCGCCAACATTGGTGATCAGGAAAAAGCTCAGGTGGCTTTGTTGAAGGACGGCGGCGCAGTATTTGTCTGGCAGGGTGGCCGTTACGGATTTCAAAAGATTTATGCCCGGTTCTATGCCGCCAACGGGACCTTTCTTACCAGTGACCTGCTCGTCAACACCTACACCAACAACTTCCAGATCAACCCTAGTGTGGCCACGCTTGCGGATGGCAGCGTGATGATTGTTTGGGCTAGTGATGGCCAGGACGGAAGCTTGCAGGGGATTTACGGTCAGCGATTCTCCGCCGCTGGCGTGAAGTTGGGGGCAGAGTTCCAGATCAACCAATGGACATCAAAAAACCAGCGAACGCCAGCGGTGGCGGCGTTGGCCAATTCCAATTTTGTCGTGGTCTGGATCACGGAGCTACAGCGCAGCTCCGCGAGCGTGGATGCGTATGGGCGAGTTTTCACTCCTTCTGGCTTGGCCGTGGGCAACGAGTTTCCTGCCAACGCCGACGCCATCAACATGTGCGCCAATCCCACGGTGGCTGGCTCTCCACAAGGCGGGTTTGCCGTGGCTTGGAGTCAGAAAGACGGAATGGTGCGGGGGATCGAAAACGCGAGCACCGGTTTCCCGGCGACTACAAAATCCCAAAAGAGCTGGGATGTCTATGGACGGTTGTTCAATGCGAATGGTGCCGCGGCCAGCGCTGCGGTTTGCCTGAATACCCAAACCCACGGCGACCAGTTTGCTCCCAAGCTCAGCACCTTTGGCCGAAATTTCCTTGCGGTCTGGAGCAGCTTGGGTCAGGACGCGTCGCGCGAAGGGGTGTTCGGTCAGTTTCTCACCAGCAGCGGCGATCTGGCGGGCGTGGAGTTTCGGGTCAATACCACCACCGCCAGCCGGCAGATTCACCCTACGGTTGCCTCGGATGGACGCAATCGCTTTCTCGTGCTCTGGTCCTCGTTCGTGGCTGGCACCAGCTTCGATCTGTTTGCCCGTTCGTATGATCTCATCCGCTTGGAAACGGCCAACGCTCCGGCCGGCATGACCCTCTCTTGGAACACCCAGCCAGGTTTGGCCTATTATGTGCAAACTTCCGCTGACAACGTGAAGTGGACCAACTTTGGCGCGGCGCGGACGGCGGCTGGTTACACCGATTCCGTGACAGTCAGCGCCACTAGTGGCATCTCGTTCTACCGGGTCATTCGTCCGCAATAATTTTATGCTGCGACACCTTCAAAAAGCTTTATTCGCTCTCACGGTTGCTGCCGCCGTGCATTCAGCACAGGCATTTTCGCTGATTGGGCCGCGCGAAGCTTGGCAAACTCCGGAAATCGGCTATGACCCCCTTGGGTTCGACATTGGCGGGCCATTGAATCTCGGGGAAGAGTATCGTTGGAACCTCAAGACGATCACCTACGGAATTGACGAGTCCTTCCTGAATTATTTCGGGCAGAAGGGGGTGGACGCCGTCAACAAAGCCTTCGCCATCCTGAACAGCTTGCCAGCGTTTTCCCAGATGAGTGCCAATCTGGCTGAATTCCCCACCGACACCCGGCGAGCCAATTACCGGGCCAGTGCCTTGGGGTTGCAGGATGTGAAATCCGCCTTGCTGGGTATGCTGACGGAGGAGTTGGGCTTGGCCAGTCCAGAGCGTTACGCATGGACCCTGCGCGACCGACGCGTCATCAACGCCATTCCTTACTATTTGGTGATTAAGCGGAATTTTGACCCCGTTACCTTGTCGCCAACCCCCTACGTGAATGGGGTGTTGTACACCTACGGCATTCTGGAATTTCCCGGGCCATGGTGGGATGCTATTGAAGTGCAGGTGGACCCCTTGGCGTCCGGATTCACGGCCGTGGCATCCGACATAGATAGTTTGGTTACCTCGGCGGCTGGTTCCGGGGCGTCAGGACCAGGCTTGGGTTTTGGCGAATTCTATGCGGGGTTGACTCGTGATGACGTGGGCGGATTGCGATATCTCTATCGCGCGAGCAACGTCAACACGGAGAATGTGGCTGCTGGCGCAAGCTTGGCCAACAGTAGTAGTCCGTGGTGGCCGGCGGGGCAGACTGGGGGCACCAACGCTCCGGTCGGCGTGTCGCCCCGCCCTGGCGTGGACCACCTAACCTTCCAACAGGGCCGCTATGACTCGATGATGGGGCAGTTCATCACGCAAACAAATCAATACCAAGACACGTATATCACCAATTCAACCTTGGTGACCCAAACCATCCAGCGAGTCCTGACTCAGCCTGACATCCTTATCTCCGCAGAAGATTTGGGTTTAGATGGCGGAGGTAATCCCATTTTTATCAGGCGGACCTTTGCGGCTGCTCCAGTATGGATCAATAACGATGCACTCAATGGCCAAGCAGCTTTGGCCGGCCCCGGCGTCATCTCCGGGCCAATCGTGCTTACATTCAACAAGATTGGCCCCTTCATATACAACCTTGGCCCGTTTGACGGCGGCAGCTTTTTGGACGAAATCACCGGCTTTGGCGGTTGGGTTTGGGGTTCTTTCGATGGCACCGCCAATGAGCCTGTCGTTTATCCCGTCGGAAGTTCCATCCAAGAATTGGAACAGCAGGTTTTGAACGGCTACTAATTGCCGGGCTTTCAGGAGACGAATTATGAAGCGATTGTTACTTTTTGGATTGCTGGGGTTGTCCCTGCTCCCGGGTGCGAGCAAGGCCGCCGACGCCAAGTACGAAAATCTTGGAAGGGTGTTTAATCCCCAAGTTGACGCCTTCGTCTTTGTGAACAAGGGTCTGTTTCAAGCCTCAACCGCTGGTCCCTACGAAACTTGGGATACGCGCTATTTCACCAACACCGTCGGGACCTTTTTTGGCTCCGGAACTATGGACGGAACGCCCGGGTTCCGATTTAGCACGACTTCCTCCCTGAACGGGATGCGGACTATGGCATCCAGCTTCTTCAATGATAACGGCGCTGTGGTACAGGCGAATGACGGCCCCCGGCCATACCTTTACGGTTGCGCCATGGCCCCGGTGGGCCCTAGTCATTTGATTGTTTGGGCCTCCAACATCACGGTCAAAGCAGGCTCCTCCGGATCCCCGAAAGCGTCGCTGGTCGTGGGCGCCAATGGGGAGATGGAATTGACCGGCAAGAATGTGGACCTTTCTCGCAGTGGAATTGAAGTTCTGCCAGTGTGGTCTGAAACGGTTGGGAGTGGCACCGGGGAAACGAATTTCTCGCCCGATATTGCTATCAGTGATCTTTACTGGGGGCGGACAAATTACGACAAAGATCACCCTTTGTTTAGCGCGAGACTCTGGAACGGATCCACGGCGCGCGCCCAAGGAAGTCGTGGGGACGTGCGGCCCTATGGAGGGCCAGGGTTTACGATCGCCAATCCGGAGGCTGATTCCTATATCAACGTCTTTCCCGAGAGCCTTGCCTCAGTTGTTGTCACCAACAAGGATGGTAGCAGCAACACCGTATCGTTCTACACCAACATGACCAAAGGTGCGGTGTTTGTGGGTCTGGGCCCTGGCATGGCTCTTCAGCAAGGGTTTGCCGGGCCTAATCTTGCCGGGTATAACAGCGCAGCCGTTCTGCTGGCGGTGCAAGTATCAAACGCGGTGACCAGCCGGATGGAGCCGGCTTATCTTTACGTGGAAGACAACCTTGCCTACGGAGGCTTGGGTACCACCGGGATGCTGACCAGTATCATTGGGTGTCCTTCATACACCACTTCCCGGCCGGCAAATTATTACATTGACCGGGGTGCATATTCTGGGGGCAGCCTTGCGAATATCGGCTATTCAGCGGGCAATAATGGATACCCGACCAATGACTTTTTCCTGAGTTCTGGCGCCAGACAATTTCTCGCCGGGGTGATGGGAGATGCGGTCACCAATAGCGTGGTGGAGGCGGGAGAATACGCTTCCTACAGCGCTTTTGCGGACAACGTCGTGACACGCCCCCCGCCGGTCGCTGGGGGGACGGTCACCAATATACCGGGCCGTATCCGAATCTTAGCGGACACCCTGAACCTAAGCAACACACGGATGCGGGCCGAGGGGGAGATCACCATCCAAAGCTCACATTTGATATCGAGCAGCAATGCGGTGGTGGATTGCGAGCATCTCAGTTTCAATCTCGCTTCCACCAACGGGAACTTGAAAATTCAGAATCTCAGCCCGGATACTGTGAACCGGTTCCGGGGACAGATTCGGGTGTGGAGTGCCATCTGGAGCAATACGGCCGTTTTAATGTTGACCAACTACCTTGTGGACACTAATGGGGCCACTCTTGCGCCGTTGACGAATACGGTCACTATCTCCTTCCACACTATGATGCTGGATGCTTCAAGTTTGGGGGTTTGGCAACTTCCAGTTACGGTTCATGACTTTACCAGCCACAGCACGAATGTTCTCATCAGCGACAATCTGTCGGTGGCTGAATCGTTGCTCATAGACGGCAGTAGCCTGACCATTGAAGGTGGTTTGACACTTCCGGGGGTTGTTCCCGTGGTGAATCCCATTCTAGGGTATGCGCCGCCAGGCGTGCCATTGCAGGACTGGACGTCAGCCAATGCGCCGACCCTGCTGTATTTGACGAACCGCGGCACCTTTAGCATCGCCAGCATTGCTCATTTCGGGGATGACCGGGCAACGCCGTATTCCACATTCGTCAACACGGGAACGGTCAGTGCGCAGAGCATTCTTTTGAAGAGCGTTTACTTCGAAAACCGCGGGGCTTTGACAACGGATGTCTTCCTCTCGATGCAATGCGGGTCAGGCCTTCTTGAGGGAGGCAGCAGCACCTCGGGCGGATCGTCCCAGTTCCTGTCTGGGAGCCTCAAATTCAACAAATACCAGATGACCGTAAATGGCACGCTCGATTTGTTGGTAACAAATGCGCTTTACGATGCGGGCGGAGCTTCCGGTAACGAATTCATTGTCCAAAATGGGTTTAACCTGCAGTCGAAGCCACCCACGGGTGACCTGCTAGGCACCTCAATCGAAACCGTGGCCCCGGCCAATTACGCCGTTGGAATTGATCATACTTGGGCCGGTGCCAATCGCGGTGCGATTACGGCAGGCTATACCAACAACACGGCGCTTGGCAAATTGGTGGTGTCATCCCAAAGCCCATATCCCTATTTCTATTTCTCCGGCACGGGCAACAACAACGGCATGTATGTGGACCAGCTTGACTTGAGCGACCTTGGGACAAACTATCAAAACTTGGTCGCGATTGATCCCACTCTCGTCATTTACTTCGCTTCGGCGAAGGTAGGATTCACCCCACCGCCCACGAATGGCGTTCCGCAACAACCTGAAGAGTATCTGGATGGTCAATTCGACAGCCGCTTGCGTTGGGTTCGGGATTTTGCGGGCCCCAACAGTTCGGTGGCCGTGGTCAGCAACGGCGTGAGCATCAGCGTGAACAGAGCCCTGCGAAACAGCAAGATCATTGACTCGAATGGCAATGGAGTTCCGAATTACTACGACCCGTATCCATTCTCTGCCAGCGGGGTAGCGCTGACGGCTTCTCTGCTAAAGGGCAACACGCCAGCTATCAGCGCGATGGTCGTCTCATGGACCGCCAAGGCGAAGGCTGTTTATCAGGTGGAGTATTCCAGCAATCCAGCATTGAACAACTGGCAGCCGCTGGTGCGTTACACGAACAGCGCAACCACCAATCGCGTTGTGAGCGTCACTGATACCAATGCGGCCTCTGGAGCCGTGCGGCGGTTTTATCGGGTTGGTTTTACTCCTTGATGAGCGGACGGGCCGGGATCCCCGCCGAAGATAACGGATGGTCTGAACAGGATTCATTACAGCAGTACAACGGCGAGCCATTGCTGCGCTGAAATTGTGACAACGAAAACATCATGAAAATTCGGTATCAATTCTCCATCTGGCAACGGCTGGTGCGGTCTCCATGTGGCGTAGCGACATTTTCGCTCGCGTTCCTTGTGGTCATGTGCATGGGCACATTAACTCTGAAGGCGGTGACCACCTCCGTGACCCTCGGTGGCTTCGAAGTCCATCCAACGCGCATCTTGGCCCAGTTTAAGGGCGCCAATCGGATCGCCGCCAACGCGCCTTTGCTAGAGCAGGCTGGGATGCAGGTTCTGCGGCAATATGACATCGTGCCCGGGATGGTGGTTTTGGATGACCTTAACCCGACTGATACCGCCACTAACAGCCCCACCATACTTCAAGCACTGCTGACTTCCCGCATGACGGCTTTGGTGCAGTCGGGTCAGTTTGCCTACGTCGAGCCTGATTACATCGTCCACGCCACCGTGGCACCGACCGACTCGAAATTTGTGGATGGGACGCTCTGGGGTCTCCGCAACTACGGCCAGAGCGGCGGCAAGTCCGGCACCGATATCGCGGCGACCAACGCTTGGAACCTCACGACGGGATCCACGAATGTCATTGTGGCAGTCATTGATAGCGGGATTCGCTACACGCATCGTGATCTGACGAATCAAATGTGGCGCAACCCAACCAATGGCACTTTCGGAATCAACGCAATCACGGGGACGAGCAACCCCATGGATGATAACGGCCACGGCACTCATGTGTCGGGCACCATTGGCGCGGCCGCGAACGACCAGAATGCTTCGGTGGGGGTTACATGGAAGGTTAGGCTTATGGGGTGCAAGTTCCTGAGCGCGGGCGGCTCCGGTGCCACTTCCGACGCCGTGACGTGCATCAATTTCGCCGTGAACAATGGGGCGCGCGTCATGAACAACAGTTGGGGTGGTGGCGGTTACTCTCAAACCATGTTCAACGCCATCAATGCTGCCCGGGCGAAGGGCGTGCTTTTTATCGCTGCTGCCGGGAATGATGATATGGACAACGACCAGGTTCCGCATTATCCGGCGAATTATCAGCTGGACAACATCATTTCGGTTGCCGCAATCGATAGGAGCGACAATCTGGCTGGTTTCTCGGATTACGGATTGAAAACTGTCCATCTGGGCGCGCCGGGGGTAGAAATTTACTCTTGTTGGAACACCTCCGATACCGCCTACGACACAATCGCTGGAACCAGTATGGCGGCTCCACATGTCACTGGCGTAGCGGCCTTGATTTTGGCTCTGTATCCTTCGGCTGATTACACGGAAGTGCGCCAACGAATCCTTATGGGAACTACGCCGAGTCTGGCCTTGAATGGTGTCACGACCACCGGTGGGCGATTAAACGCCCACACTTCGCTTACGTTGACTGGCACCGGCCAGTTGTTGGCCAGCGTTACTCCCCCGTCCGGATCTGTCTTGCTCACTTCCGCTGCGCAGTCGGTGTACGTTAAGGTTTTCGACACCTTTGGCGTTTACAACGCGACGGTAACGGCTTCCATCGCGGGATATACGAATCTCATTTTCACCAACAACGGCCGTTTTCCGGATGCGGTTTCCAATGATAATATCTACAGCTCGGTTTTCAAGGTGCCGGGCGCCACCAACCCGTTGGTGATGACGGTCATCGCTTCCGCGCCGGGAAAGATCGCCGTAACCAACCTCGTCAATTACTCAGTTGCTCCTCCACCCCCCAACGATTTCTTCACCAACGCGAGCAAAGTTGACGTGGGTGGCGGCATGTATCTCGCGAACAACCAGTTTGCCACGCTGGAGACGAACGAGCCTCCGCACCAAGGGGGTTCGAGTGCCGCCGCCTCGCTTTGGTGGGTTTATACACCGACCCGCAACACGAACGTGTTTCTTGACCTGACCGGCAGCCGGATTGACACCGTGCTGGCCGTCTATACCGGGAACGCACTGACCAACCTCACGCCGATGGTTTCCACGAATAGCAACTTAGGGCAGCATCAGCCCGCTTATGTCGGCTTTAGCGCTCAGGCTGGGGTGGGCTATCGGATTGCAGTGGCGGCGGCGAGCACGAATGCTTTGGGATCCATCCAGTTGCGGGTCGCCCCGGGCGGTCAGTTCGACACTACACCCCCGTCTGTTTTTGTGTCAAGTCCATTGAGCGGGTTAACCGTCTATAGCCCCAACGTGAACATTGCTGGCACGGCCTTTGATCCGCTGCCGAACGCCTCCGGCGTCATGGAGGTTTTGGTCGCCATCAATGGCGGCCTGAGCGCTTCTGCCAATGGAACGACCGCTTGGACCGCGCCGGCCTTGTTGACGCAGGGTTACAATACGATTCAGGTCCGGGCGCTGGACGAGGCGGGGAATTTTTCCTCGCCCGTGTCCATTCAGGTCAATTACGTTTCGGCGACTCCCACCAATGACTTTTTTGTGAACGCGCTGGAGCTTACCGCCGTGCCGGATGTGGCTTCAGCAGCTACCACCAGCGCGACGAAGGAACCGGGTGAACCCGCTCATGCGGGAATCAACGGCGGAAAATCTGTTTGGTGGTGGTACCAACCTCCGGCGGATGGCTTCCTTGCCTTGAGCACCACCAACTCGACGTTTGATACTTTACTCGGGCTGTACACCGGCGACACCGTTAACGGACTCACTGCGGTGGCGATGAACGACGATGCCTACCCCGGTGCTTCGCGTGGCTTCAGCCAGATGACCCAGCCTGTCCGAGCCGATCGAATTTATCACATCGCTGTGGATGGTTACGATGGCGTTTCTGGGATCGTTGCGCTCCAGTATGCATTCACTCCCGCGAGCCTGTTCGTTCTCACACTCAACAGCGCAGGCAACGGCCAGGTGTATCCCGCCTCGGGTGACGTGGTCAGCAACGCTACCGTGGTCTTGACCGCGACGCCGGATTCATTCTTCCAATTCGACAGTTGGAGCGGCGATCTCACAGCGACCAAGAATCCATTGTCGCTCGTTGTCAATTCCAACATGACGGTCACGGCCAATTTTCGTCCCATCAGTTACACGGACGATTTTGAAAGAGGAGACCTGTCGAAGCTCGGGTGGACTTCTTCCGGCGACCTGCCCTGGACGGTCCAGTCGGCTACGGTGCTGGCAGGGAGCTTCTCGGCTCAGTCCGGGGACATCGGCAACAATAAAACCAGCTCCCTGGTCTTTACGACGAACTTCAGCGGTGGCGTGGCCTCCTTCTATTTCAAAGTCAGTTCGGAGACGCCCTGGGACTTCCTGAATTTCGTTGTGGATGGGGTGTTGCAGCAACAGTGGTCGGGCGAGATTGATTGGACCAGCTATTCGTTCCCCTTGTCCTTTGGCTCTCACACTTTGGAATGGCGTTACACCAAGGATTCGACGATCAGCAAGGGGCTGGACGCTGCGTTCCTTGACAACGTGAGATTGCCGATCAGCCTGCCCATTGACGCTTCCACGCCTGCCTACCTCCAACTCCTGATGCAGACCAATGACAGTGTGCTGATTCTGGGCCAAGGCCAGACGAATCGAGAATACGTAATCCAACGGGCCACCAACTTAGCGTTTCCCATTGGCTGGCAAAATATCTCTACCAATCTCGCCACCTTTGGCAGCTTCCAGTATGTGGATCCGGGCACTGGGACAAACCCGATCCGCTACTACCGCGCTGTTACTTGGTAAGGCTTTCTTTGGCCCGCAGGGTTAAACTTGGCGGGCTAATTCAGATGGCGAAGTGAAGGTAGGCGGCTCCCCCGGATGGAAAACACCCTTCCGCAACGCGACCGACGATGGCGCCGCACCCGGGCACGCTAACCCCACCGCCGCGCCTGTCCGGCCGGTCGCCCCGGCCTCGCCCGCTCCGCGCGGGGCTGATGAAGAATCCCTGGATGGGAGGACGATTGCATTGCGATTTCGCTTGCCGTCTGGAGGCGTTTGCTTATGCTCCAACCTGCCTGAACGCCGCGTGTGCGGCTGTTCATTGAGGCTGAGAAACGACAGTTAACAAACCAGCCAACCTCAACCCCGAAGCGATTCGGGATTGGCCCGGAGAAATCCGGGTAAACCTCCGTTGCCCCGCAACGTCCTCGCCAATGCGAAGCGTTCCGAAGCCGGGTGGTCAGTTAGGCAATGGAGCTTCGCCGGGCCGTTCGCCCGCCTAGTCTCCCGCAGTTCAAGAAAGTCCCATCATCATTATGCTCACAATGGAAGAAGCACTGAAGCAAAGCACCGCCCCGTTGCGCTTTGTCACCGGCGAAATTGTCGCCGGTCACGTCATCGAAGTCCGCGCCAAGGAGGTCCTCGTGGACATTGGCTACAAGAGCGAGGGCGTCATCCCCGCCAATGAATTTGAAGACATCAAGCTGGTCAAGGTCGGCGACTTGGTGGATGTCTTGATCGAAAAGCTCGAAGACAAAGAGGGCATGGTCATCCTCTCGAAGGAGCAGGCCGAGTTTAAGAAGAACTGGGAACGGATCCTCACCATTTGCAACGAAGGCGGCCGCATTGCCGGCAAGGTCAAAGCCATCGTCAAGGGCGGGTTGATCGTCAATATCGGCGTCGAGGCGTTTCTGCCGGCGTCGCAGATAGACGTGTTGACGCCCAAGAATCTCACGCAGTACGTGGGCAACACCTACGATTTCAAGGTCGTCAAAATCAATCAGGAGCGGCAGAACATCGTGCTCTCCCGGCGCGAACTCATCGAGGCCGAGCGCACGGATCGCCGCCAGAAGCTCTTGGCGGAAATGGTGCCCGGCGACATCCGCAAGGGCACGGTCAAGAACATCACCGACTTCGGCGCGTTCATTGACCTCAACGGCATTGACGGTTTGCTGCACATCACGGATATGAGTTGGGGCCGCATCGCGCACCCGTCGGACGTGCTGAAGGTTGGTCAGGACCTCGACGTGGTAGTGTTGGACGTGAACAAGGAAAAGGAACGTGTCAGCCTCGGATTGAAGCAGAAAATGACCAATCCGTGGGATGGCATCGAAAGCAAGTACCCGGTCGGGATGAAGGTCAAGGGCAAGATCGTCAACCTCGTTCCCTACGGCGCGTTTGTGGAACTCGAGCCCGGCGTCGAAGGACTCATCCACGTCACCGAGCTTTCGTGGACCAAGCGCGTCACCAAGCCCAGCGACATGCTCAAGCAGGGTCAGGACATCGAAGCCCAAGTCCTCGGGATCAACCGCGACGAACAGAAGATTTCGCTCGGCATCCGCCAGTTGGAATCCAATCCGTGGGACCACGCCGAGGCCAAGTATCCGGCCGGCACGCACGTCAAGGGCCAGATTCGCAACCTCACCAGCTACGGTGCGTTCATCGAGCTGGAGGAAGGTTTGGACGGCATGATCCACGTCTCCGACATTTCGTGGACGCGCAAGATCAACCACCCGAGCGAAGTGTTCAAGAAGGGCGACGAAGTCGAAGCTCAGGTGCTCGAAGTGGACAAGGCGAACCAGCGCATCGCGGTCGGCATCAAGCAGCTCTCCGTGGATCCGTGGGAGAAAATTGACCTGCTCTACAAGGTCGGCGACCTCGTCAGCGGCAAGGTCACAAAACTCGCCAGCTTCGGCGCGTTTGTCGGCCTGCAACACGAAATTGACGGCCTCGTCCACATCTCGCAGATCACCGAAGAGCGCGTGGAGAAAATCAAGAACGCCCTTCGGGTCGGGCAGGATGTCAACGCCCGCGTCATCAAGATTGATCGCAGCGACCGCCGCATCGGTCTCTCGATCAAGGCGGCGAACTACTCGCCCGAACAACTCAAGGCCGAGCAAGCTGTGCTCGACGCCTTGAAGCCCGGCGAAGACCTAGTGGCGTTGCAGCACGCCTTCGACGCCGCCGACGAGGCGCGGCAGGATGAAATGAAGTAAGCGGAAGCGAGTGCGCGAAGAAAAAACTTCGTGCCAGCGAATTGTTTCCCCTCGGGCGGGCCAGTCACGGCCCGCCCGAGTTTTTTGTAGTTGGCGCAAGCGTCCTCGCTTGCGACCGTATCGCCCACCCTGGGTTGAGGTCTCGGTTGGGTTGGAGTCAGGGCAAACGGAACCCGCAGACCACCAAGCCGCCGGCCGATGACGACCCGCGAGCCATCCCCGGCTCGCCGTCCGTTCGAACGCACGGCCCGCATGAATCAATTTCAAGGAAGCGGCACCACTTCCCGACCCTTAGTCGCCCAGCAGATTCTTCAATTGCGCGCGCGCCTTGACCTCGCGTGATTTTTCCTCCGCCGGCGGCAACCACACCCGCCGGACCATTTCAAAATACTCGCAGTAGTTCGCCGTGTGCTTTTCCTCCACCGGATCGGCCCGCCGATCGCGACACTGATAAGCCACCGCTCGATCGTAGCTCACGCAATTGAGGCAAACTTTCAGGTCGCCGAAACAGCCGGCGCAGGTTTCTGATCGGCCCGGCGAGCCAGCCAATGTGTATTCCGTGCCGCACTTCCAGCAATTTCGCGTCATGCGCCCATTCTACAAAACTCCCGTCGCAGTCCAAGACCATCGTGTCTTCCTTGTCGGGCGGGCAAATGCGGTTCAACCGGGACAGCGTTTGCACGGCGTTCACGCCGCCGAGTTTCTTGTCCACATACATCGTGTGAAGCAACGGTTGATCGAAGCCGGTCTGGAACTTGTTGGCCACGATCAACAGCCGATACTCGTTCTGCTTGAACGTCTCCGCCGTGGCGGTTTCCGGGATGGACTTACCCGCCGCCGTGTTCATGCCCGCCTCGGTGTAATCCTTGCCGCAACCCTTCACGGTGCCGGAGAAGGCCACCAGCGCCCTACTATTTTGTCAACTGCTGGTCGTCGGTTAAATCCCGACCGCTGGCTCCACTCTTCGCGGGCCTCCAGTTTGAACCGGTTGCCCCACCCAAGTGCCGGAAGAACCCAAGTGGAGTTCAGTGTTCAGTGTTCGCCAAAGGCGGTGGCGTCGGCCGAAGTTCCCACGCACTCGTGATGCGCAGCAAGGCCGGCGGCACGGGACCGGCGCAATCCTGAATCAAGCCCCGCCATCGTCCGCTGGCGTCACGCCGTAGCGCGAGGTCGAGCGGTGGGTCGAGCACGAGGTCCAGCCCGCCACCTTGGATATGGCTCAACCCGCCGGCGGCGAGCGCTTCGAGTTGACCAGCCATGTCCAGTCGAACGGCCAGAACGCCGGTCGCTTTTGCCGTGATGACTTGACCATTCACTGGTTGATTGACTTCGATGCTATCACCCGCCAATCGCTCGGCGCCCGCCAGCCAAATCGCGGTGCCGTCAATCAACCGGCACTGGCCCGCGCGCGACGGCGCGACGGTTTTCACGTCCCAGCCAATCGTGGCGGTGGCCGGCGTCTGCGCGACCACGCCGTGTTCCCGCAGGTGGGTAAGCACTTGCGCTGCGCAGGCCGCGACGTCGCGACTGGACTGGAGTTGCTTCGGCAACCGCGGCGCAAGCGACCGGGCGTTGAAGTCCCGCGTCCATTCCCCCACGCGCCAGATGGCAGTCGGGCCTTTGGCCGCACGGCGGATGAGCGCGGCGGTTTCCGCCGGCTCGAACTCGGGATGATACAACACCGCTGCGGAATAGCGTTGCGGACCATATTGAAGCCAGCCGTTCTTGCCGATGCGCAATGCGCCGCTTGCGATTTCCGAACTGGGAATCAAATCGGCAGGCTGGCCCGCGCGCCACAGCGCGTCGGTGAGGGCGAGGCCCACATCGTTGAAGTGCGGCCCGGCCCAGTTCATGGCCGCGGCGTGCCCGAAGATGACCGCGACCGGACAATCCAGCGGCGTGCGCGAGATGAAGTCCAGCAGGCGAATACGCACGTTGGCCCGCATCAAGTCGCCGCACAAAAGTCCGGCGGTGATTTCCAAACGCAGCCCATGCGGCGAGGGGTAGAGCGGATGGAAGTTGAGCCGCCCACCGCCCAATGCCGCGCTCCAGACGGCACTTTCGTAGTCCTCCAGCTTGGACGAATAAAACATGTTCACCCAGGTCGGGCTGTTCCACTTTTTTGCCAGCGCAGTCCGAACCGAAAACGGCGTGGCCTCATCCGTCTGCGCGATGTCCCGGCGTGCGGCCCACCAGTCGAGGCCGTTCTTTTTGATCTCCCGCAGATCGGGGTTTGGCCACCACGTCGGGTGCGTCGCGACGATGCCGCTCGCCCCGAATACTTTCTTCACCGCCCGGTAGAAATCCTCCTCGACCGCTGCGTTTCGTTGCGTGGCGAGTTGCTGGTAACGGTTGATGGCAGCCAACCGCTCGCGCTCCTGGCCACGCTCGCCAAGGGACATCAACAAGCAATCACGCACGAGATCCCGTCCCCGCGAGACGCGCTTGTAGGCGGCGGCGTGGGCGCGCGAGAACCAGAAGTCGTTGTGCGC
This sequence comes from uncultured Verrucomicrobiota bacterium, assembly GCA_903828255.1. Classification (GTDB taxonomy): domain Bacteria; phylum Verrucomicrobiota; class Verrucomicrobiia; order Limisphaerales; family JADLHS01; genus CAIKLQ01. The sequence goes on along the minus strand of CAIKLQ010000093.1, from coordinate 3,769 downwards.
GGGATTGCCGTCGAAGCAGGGCGGGAAACCCCATTCGTCCTTGCACGCGCCGGCGAGCGGCACGTCGGCGTATTGCTGGAGAATTGCGCGTTGAAATTCAAACAGGTGCGGCGCGAACACGTCCGGGGTGAAGTGCGAGAACGCCACCAGCGCCGCCGCGTGGCGGCCGGACGCGGTGGCATCGCCAGGAATCGCGACAATGACGCGGTTGCTCGCGGACTCCGTCAGGTGACAACGCGCGGTGATGTCCTCCACCGACTCCGGCACGCCGTCGTTCGCCGACTTGCGATACGAGAAAACGCGCACGAGCCGGCTCGCGACGGGCACGTAGGGAGTCGTGTTGCCGGTGTAATGGTCGCCGAGCACCTCGGCGGTGATCGTCAGGTGGACTTCGCCAGTCGTGGACAGTCCCACTTCGCGGAGGCGCAGCATTTCCTGGAGTTCGTCAGGGTGAGCACGATAAAAATCCGCCCGGGCCAAACGCACGTCCAGGTCCATCACCAGCTTCATGCCGCTGCGCTCCGAGTATTCGGCCGCGCGACGAATCTGGTCGTGGGTGGCCGCTTCGGTGACTTCGTGCCCGGCGACGCGCAGGCTGGTGGTGAGCCGGTCGTACGCGGCGTGTTGCTTTACGAGATCGAGAAAGGGGCGGTAGCCCTCTGGTTCGAACTCTGCGGCGGACCAGAACCAACAGCCGAAGGCGGGCGCGGCGGCGGCAGCGGGCGCACCGAGGCAGGCGACACCGGTGACGCATGGGACAAATAGCGCCAGGGTCATTCTTGCGATGCGGTTGAGGAAGCGGCGGAGCGCGGCTGGAAAGCCGCTGGCCCGATTGCAACTGCCTGGTGCCGACTGGCTCATTTTCAGTCCGACTTGACTACATTTTCTCATTTTCGCGCCTGGGTGTAACTTTTTGTTCCGCTGGGATAGTATCAGCATGGGCAATAGCACAGCGACTCTCGACTAACGCTACCGCCGGGGTGTGCTAAAAAACGGGTGAGGATTCTTGACTCCTCCTCGTCCTCAAATCCCGCATTCTTCTGAGAGCCTGTTTGAAAACTCCAAACTCGGTCATAGCAACCGACGTAAGGAGGCTCAAATCTTTTGGTTTTTGTGGACCTTCACGACTAAGGGTTAGAGCCCCTTACGTCGGCTGCTGCTTTTCAAACAGGCGCTAAGAGGATGACGAGGACGAACCGGGGGGCTTAACCATTCTCCAGTTCCACTTAGGAACTCGGGCGCAAACAGGTTCTGAGTGGGAGTGACGGCCGCGAACAAATGTTGCCGCCACCTTGAAGAAAAGCAGCCAGCGGAACTGGCGGAACGGCGCTCAATAAACTTTGCGCAGGTTCGAGGGGAGGATGTTGAGTTCCCCGCGGTACTTGGCCACGGTGCGCCGGGCGATGACGATGCCTTTGGCTTTGAGCATGGCCATCACTTCCATGTCGGACAGGGGCTTGCTGGCGTTCTCGCCTTTGAAGATTTCCGCGACCATGTCCTTGACGCTGGTGTTGGAAACGTCCGTGCCGCTGGCGGTTTGCAGGCCGGCGGTGAAGAAATACTTCATCTCGAAGATGCCTTGCGGAGTCTGCATGTACTTGCCCGAGACGCCGCGACTGATCGTGGTCTCATGCACGCCCACCACTTCCGCGACCTGCACCATCGTCAGCGGCTTCAAATAGGCAACACCCTTGTCCATGAACTCGCTTTGCCGCTTCACGATTTCCTTGCCGATGCTCAGAATGGTGGCTTGCCGTTGGTGGAGGCTCTTGATGAGAAATTTACCGGCGCGGATTTTTTCGCGGATGTAGTTCTTGACCTCGGCGTCGTTCCCGCCGCCGGACATGAGGTCTTTATAGACGTTGCTGATGCGCAGGTGGGGGATGTGTTCGTTGGCGGTGCTGACGGCGAAGTCGTCGCCATTGCGCACGACAAAAACTTCCGGGGTGACGTATTGATCAGTGACGGCCAGAAAGGCGCGACCGGGCCGGGGTTCGAGACGGGCGATGCGGAGGAGGGCTTGCTGCACTTCTTCGACGGGGTGACCGGTACCGCGGGAAATCTCCGGGATACGGCGTTTTCCCAGGGCTTCCATGTGGTCGCGCACGATGCGGTAGGCGAGGGAATCGGTTTCCCCGACGCGCTCGAATTGGAGCAGGAGACATTCGCGCAGGTCGCGCGCGCCCACGCCCACGGGGTCGAAGGTCTGGATGACTTTGAGGACCTGAAAAATCAGTTCGCCGGGCACGCTGGTCGAGCCGGTGATTTCCTCGATGGTAGCCTTGAGGTAGCCGTACTCGTCGAGGTTGCCGATCACGAGTTCGGCCACGGAGCGGTGTTCCTCGGGGAGTTCGGATTCGCGGACCTGCTCCAACAACACCTCGGCGAGACTGGTGCTGGCCACGAGCGAGTCGAACATGAATTGGCGCTTTTCCTCGTCCTCGGCGGAGGCACGCATGGGAAGATTGGTCTGGGCGAAATGATCGCGCCATTCCTGGTCCACCTGCACGAGCTTGTCGAACTCGGCTTGAAAATCATCCGCGGGTTCGGGCTTTTCGGTGGCGGGATCGAAATTAACGTCGGCGGGCGGTTCGGTGGGGTCGTGGGAATCCGGGGCATCGTCGCCCTCGCCCTCCCCCGACTCGCGCACTTCGATTTCCTCGCCCATGACTTCTTCGAGGACAGGGTTTTGCTGAAGTTCCTGCTGGACGAGCGCCTTGAGTTCAAGCGTCGGGGCCTGGAGCAGCGCCAGCGATTGCTGGAGTTGCGGCGACAGCACCATGGACTGCGTCAGTCGGTGCGAAAGTGACAAACCCTGACCCATATCTTCATCGAAATTTTACGCCGCGAATCTGAAAGCTCAAGGATTAACTGAGCCTGATTGCGGGGGTGATTGAAAACGGGTTGCCGCCGCTCAACGGCGCAAGATCGAGCGGGCCGCCGCGCGCACCGCGTCAGCCAGTTCGCGTGGCTTCACCACCACGGCATCGCCGCCCCAACTCAACACCCAGCGTTGAATCTCCGCGAGGCTCGAGAGTTTCAAGCGCAATTCCACGGCGCCACCGCGAAGCTCGCGCAGTTGCTGCGAGGCGTGCCATTTCTTTTCCCGCACGTAATCCGCCGCGCGGGCATTGAAGCGGAGAACGACCGCGTATTGGCCGTCGCCAGAGTGGACGCCGAAGCTGTCGCGCAACCGAGCTTCGAGCGAAAAGTTTTGCGGGCGCGTAAAGGTCTGGCCGGTGGGTTTGGCGGATTGGACGCGGGCGGGAACAAAGGTGCGAATGTCCTTGCGCGCGTGGTCCCAGGCGAAGAGAAACCATTCGCCATTGATGTTGGCGAGGTGGCAGGGATCAACCAGTCGCGGTTCGGCCTGGCGGCTGCCGGGTTTGCGATAGGTCAGCTTCAACTGCTGCCGGTGCGCGGTGGCTTCGGCCAGCACGTTGAAGACTTTCAGGTTCAGAATCGGCTCGGCGCGGGTGCTGAAGGAGATCGTTTGCTCGATGTCCGACAGGTTCATTGAAATGGTATCGGGGAGGGCGTGTTCGATCTTGCGGATGGCGCTCAGGAGCGGTTTTTCAAACTGGGTGCCGCGATATTGTTGCAGCGCCTTCTCGGCGATGATGAGGGCGACCAATTCGCCCTCGGTGATCTGCATGGTGGGAAACTCGCGAACCTTCTCCGTGTAGTGATAGCCGAAACGGGAGCCATCGTAGGCCAGCGGCAACGCGAGCCGGTCGCGCATGAATTCCAGGTCGCGCTGAATGGACTT
>CAIKLQ010000092.1 GCA_903828255.1 uncultured Verrucomicrobiota bacterium | reverse complement strand
GGCCGAGCCGGGGCGGGGTTTTGATTTGGGGTTGGATTTGATGGGCATAATGATTGATGTGTTGTTGATGTTGAGGTTTATGGTTTTCGTAGTTGTGGGTGGCGGTGCTGTGTTGATCCGCGGTCCCGAGGTCCACCCAGCGGGTGTGTTTGCAGGACCGCGAACCGTCCGGGGTCACACGTCTTGTCCAGCCTTTGCATTGGCAGGAGGTGGTTCCGTCGGCGTATTTCAAGGTCTGGTATTCGATCTTCGGATTGGAGTCCGAAGGGAAGGTCCAGACTTGGCTGATGGGTTTCGTCATGGGGTTAGCGGTTGAAGTATTGCTGTTCCCAATCGAGGCAGGCTTGGCGGGAAGGATCGCTGAACAACAGCAACCGCTCCGGGCTTTTGATCTCCCACTGCTGCGTCGCATTGTTGAATTCGATGCTGGAGGCCCGGGCGATCTCCAAGGCCCCCAGCACGGACAGGTCAATCGCCTCCGTATAGAGGCAGCAACCGTTTCCTGTCGGGTCGAACTTGAGGACGGCGGCTTTCATCCGCCGACCTTCTGTTGAGGCTTTGCCGTGCGGGTCTGGTGATACTCCGGTTTCTTCGTCCGTTCGTTCACCACGCCGAGCGCGGCTTCCAGGAACTTCGTGGCTTGTTCACAGTCGGCACCTTTGAAACCCACGGCGTCAATTTTGATTTCGCCGGTGGGGGTGACGAGGACTTCGATGGAGCGGCTCATAGGGCACCTCCAAGCAGCACGAGTTTGATGTTGCCGTTGCGCTGCGGTTGGCGGAGGACGGCCAAGCCTTTCTTGCGGGCTTCAGCCGTGGCCTTGTGGACGCCATACAATTGCAGGAGCTTGCCGAAGTTTGCGCCGACTTCCTTTTCAACGTGCCCCTGCCACCAGTCGGTGGTGAGGCCGAACGTGCCGTCGGGTTGCTGATTCACGGCGATGTCGTAGGGACCGCTGAGTTGGATGACGAAAATCCCGTGGCGGGTTTGACTGCTGTAGCCCCGGGCGTCAGCATTCTGGAGGAGCGGGAGTTTGAGTTCCTCGCAAGCGGAACGTAGGGCGGTGAGGTCTTTGATTTGCGTTTTGATGGTAGTGAAGTGAGATTTGGATTCCTTTCTTTATGGTGGTTTGACGGTTGATGATTTGAGTGGGACCGACGGTTGAATAAATTTGCCGCCGGGGAGGTTGTAACGGAGATTACGGCCCCGAACTGACGGAGCATGAACTTGAGGAATCTGAAACTGCTGGGAATGCTTTGCACCGGCGTTGTGGTTGCCGGCGCTGACGGCTTGGCCCAAACCGCAACCAACCAGATTTACACCCTGATTGCTGGCAGCCAGTTGACGGACGATTGTCCCACTTGCGACCGGCTGCCGATTGTGGTGCCGATGACCGGAACTTTCGGCCTGAGCGTGTTGGAGCTGAACCCTTTGTTCACCCGCTACGAGCTCACAGACATTGCCTTTCATGCCGGCACGAATGCGGGCCGCGAATATCAAGTGAGTGGCCGCGGGACTTATCAAATCGGCGGGGAGGTGGCGGTCTTGCAAGATATGTTCCTGGATCTGGCGATTAGCAACGGCGGCGGCCAGACCGCGGCCCTATGCGTGAACCCGGATCGTAGCGTGAGCCAGCCGTGGCCGAAGCTGCAGATTACGATGGATCAGACCAACGGCACCTTGAGCCAGGTCTATTACTTGGATCTGCTTGCCGTACCGGTCCCCAAGGTTCGCTTGCTGATTCCAGCAGACCACCCCGCCGACGTCCGCTTGGAATGGGAAGCCAACGGCGCCAAATTCCAGTTGGAGCGGGCGGCCAATGCTGCGGGGCCATATCTGCCGCTCACCTCAGCCGCCACGACTTCTCCGTTCACGGATGCTGCGGTGATCAACAGCCAGTCTCAGTTGTTCTATCGTCTCCGCCAGTTCTGATTGCCCTCCTGCTTGGGTGCTGAGGTTTGGTTATCCGGGACAGGGCGTGTTCTCAATCAGGTCATCGGCTGCGTCCTGACCACACCGGATACACATGCCGGTATAGAGGCTGAAGCGATGCTCTCGTCCGGTGAGTTGATCGAGCGTGGTGGTGGGGGTGGGCTCCGTAGCTGGGCCTTGAACGAACACCCGCTCATTCTGGGATCCGTTTTCCCAGCACGGTTCGGTGCTGACGTTTTCAAACCGGCCCTCCCGCAATGCCTTTCGGATTTTGCGGTGGGCGGCTTTTGCATTACTGGCTTCGACGACAAAGTCTGTGAAGCAGGCGATGTCGTAGGCGTAGGAACAGTTGAACAGAGGCATGATTCAATCGGTTGGTTGGT
>CAIKLQ010000091.1 GCA_903828255.1 uncultured Verrucomicrobiota bacterium | reverse complement strand
GAGGTAGCTGGACCGCCGCGCCTCGAAGGTCGTGAGCGGATAGAGCCGCGCTTCGCCACGCGTCACGCGCATGATTTCGAGGACCGCCCGCTGGTGGAATTGGTAATCGAGCTGGTCCTCGTAAACAAACAGCAGATACGAAACGAGCGTGAGGTCGAAGGTGCCGGTGCCAAAGGGCAGCACGGGCAGGCGGCCCGGCACGTAGCCCTTGCCGGCGTTGGCGCGGTAATCCGCCAGGAACGCCCGATACGCCGCTTCCCGGAAGCGCCGCAAGTGCGCCGGCGACTTGTAGAAATCCCACCGGTAGGTCTTCAGGTCCTTGATGGCATCGAGGACGTGTTCGAGATCGGCCTCGCAACGCCGCTGGATCTCGTCCGGGGACATTTCGTAAATCGCGTCGAACGCCGTCACTTGGAGGTTGGCCCGCTGGGCTTCCGCGCGAAACGAGCTTACGCCGGAAGCTACGTCTAGTATCGCCTTGCCGCGCAGCGCTTCGAGGTCCAGCGCGAAATAGCGCCGGTATTCCTCCAGCGTGCGTCCGAGCAGAACAACTTTGTCCAAGACGAGGCCCTGTTTCATGGTGCGGGATTGTTGCACATGGGATGACGGTCCGCGAGCGAGCAAATTCAAAGCGACCATCGAAGCGCGGGGGTGCGCTTAAAGGCCGGTGAGGCCCGGGGGTGGTGGTCGGCCTTGGTCACACTCCGGGATTCACCGACTTTTAAGCGCACCCGTCGGAGCCGCCGTCCAAATTCCGCGCGTGACTTTTGGCGGGGGGGCGTGCAAAATTGGCCCACACTATGAAGAAAATATTGATCACAAGTTTGCTGACTTTGGTATGCGGCCTGGCGGTTGCGCGGGCCGAAGATGCCAAGAAAGAATCGCCGAAGACCGACGCGCCAAAGACGGAAGAGGCCAAGAAATCCGACGTCAAGGAAGTGGCGGTCATCAAGACTTCCGAAGGCGAGATGGTGCTCGAATTCTGGCCGGACGTGGCCCCGAAGCACGTCGAGAATTTCAAGGCGCTTGCGAAGAAGGGTTTTTACGATGGCACTTGCTTCCATCGTGTGATCAAGGGCTTCATGATTCAGGGCGGCGATCCGAACACAAAAGACGAGGGCAAGAAGGCCTCGTGGGGTCAGGGTGGCCCGGGCCACCAGGTCAACGCCGAGTTCAATGACAAGCCGCATGTGCGCGGCGTGCTTTCCATGGCGCGCTCGAACGATCCCAATTCCGCCGGCTCGCAATTCTTCATCTGCCACGGCGCGCCGAGTTTTCTGGACCACAAATACACCGCGTTCGGCAAGTTGCTCAAAGGCGATGATGTGCTCGAAAAGATCGCCACTACCCCAACCGAGCCGGGCGACCGTCCGGTCAAGCGCGTGAACGTGGAGAGCATCAAGATCGTGCCCGCCGATTCCATCAAGTAAACCTCCAACCCGAACTCTCATGAGCGAAATCGCAGTCATCACAACGTCGGAGGGCGAAATGGTCCTCGAATTCTGGCCGGACATCGCGCCGGGCCATGTGGAGAATTTCAAGACCCTCGCGAAGCAGGGCTTTTATGATGGCACATGTTTCCACCGTGTCATCAAGGGTTTCATGGTCCAGGGCGGCGACCCGAACACGAAGGACGAGAACAAGAAGGCCTCGTGGGGCATGGGCGGGCCGGGCCATCAGATCAAGGCCGAGTTCAACGACAAGCCCCATGTGCGCGGCGTGCTTTCCATGGCGCGCTCGAACGATCCCAATTCCGCGGGCTCGCAATTTTTCATCTGCCACGGCGATCCGCGCTTCCTCGACAAGCAATACACGGCGTTCGGCCGGTTGATCGCCGGCGACGACGTGTTGGAAAAAATCGGCACCACGAAAACGCTGCCGGGCGACCGTCCGGTGAAGCGCATGAACGTGGAGAGCGTCAAGATCGTCCCGCGCGACTCGTTGAAGTAATCCCTTTCGCCAATCCACGCGGATGAGGCGGGAGCTTCATTCGCGTTTTTGTTTTATGAACCCGACCGATCTTGCGGCGTTGCTCGTCTCGCTCGGCTGCCCGCCGGAAAAGTCCGGCGAGATGGCAGCGCAACTGAGCAAACGCGCGCAGCAACTTGCGGCAGAGAAGGGGCGCACTTGTGAAGCGGCGCTGGCGCATTTGCTCAATCTGATGAAGCAAGGCTGGGCGGCGCAGGAAAAAGGGCTTTGAATTTGCGATTTCGAATTTACGATTTGCGCGTCCGATCTGGAAACGGCGTGCCGTTACAACCGGCGCATCAATCTTGAATCGAAAATCTTGAATTCCATGATCAAGCCCTGGCCCAAAACTGGTTCGACGCCGCTCGGTGATTACCGGGTGTTCAAACTCCGCTCCGACCGGCGCATCTCCCCGCGCACCGGCAAGGAGCACGATTTCTTCGTGCTCGATAGCGCGAACTGGGTGAACATCATCGCGCTCACTTCGGATGGCCAACTCGTGATGATCGAGCAGTTCCGTCACGGCTCGGAACGGGTGGAGTTGGAAATCCCCGGTGGTTTGATGGATGCGGGCGAATCGCCGGTGGCTGCGGCCGTCCGCGAGTTGCGCGAAGAGACGGGTTACGAAGGTGAGAACGCCCGTGTGCTCGGCCAGATTTCTCCGAACCCCGCCATTATGAGCAACACATGTTTCACGGTGTTGGTGGAGAATTGTCGCGGCACGCATCCCGTGGAATTCGATTCGGGCGAGGACTTGCTCACACGCCTGGTGCCGGCGGACGAGGTGACGCGGTTGGTGGCGGATGGAAAGATCGGTCACTGCCTGGTAGTCGTGGCGCTGTTCTATTTCGAACTCTGGCGCCGGGGGTTGAAGCAGACGGAGACGCTGCCATAGGAGCGCGAACCGTCGAGTCCGCGCGGGGCGAAAATCCGTTGGGAACGCACGGACTTGGCGGTTCGCGCTCCGAACTCAGTGCTGGGCGAAAAACTCCAGCGCGATCTGACTGAACGCGGCCGGGTCTTCGAGGTGCAGCGCGTGCCCCACGTTCGGCACCACGGCGCGGTGGGCGTGCGGCAGGACCGCGGCGAGGACTTCGTTCACCGTTTGAAAGAGCACCCCAGTTTGCCCGCCTTCCACCAGCAACGTCGGCGCGCGGACAAGCGCAGCCTCCTGCGCGGTGAAGAGCCGTCCCGCACGCATCCCGCCGAGCATGGGTTCGAGCGTGGGGACATTGTCGAGCATCACCTGCAACACGCGCTCGGACAACCGGGCTTGGTCGGCCGCGCCGAGGACGCTGCGGAGGAACGCCCGGAGAGCCCGCTCGCGCTGGCCTTGGCGTAGCAGCGGAATGACGGGTTGCGTTAAATTCGCCGTTTGCTCCAGCGCTGCCGCGCCGTGTGGGTGATTCAAGACTAACGCGAACAGGGCCGGCTCGCCGAGCACCAGCGAGCGCACCAAGTCCGGGCGTTGCGCCGCGAGGCCGGCACAGATCGCCGCTCCGTACGAATGGCCGAGCAACCGCACCGGACCGCCGCCACACGCCGCGACCAGCGCCAGCAAGTCGGCGGTGTGGCCCTCGGCGGTGTAAGCTTCACCGCCGAGGGGCACGATATTCGGATGATGCCAGCGGCGGCTGTAAGTAATGACGCGGTAACGCGCCGCCAAAGCGCCCACGACGTTTTCCCAACTGCGAAAATCGCCCACCGCTCCGTGGACGAGGATCAAAAGCTCGCCCGCCCCGTGTTCTTCACCGGCCAAAGCCGCGCCGTTGACGTTGAATGTTTGCATGGAGCCTTCCCCCTCAATGGCGCATTACCGAATCCGCCAAAAGCAGAGTGCGCCCGATTCCATCACCTTTTCTTGCCGCCAGCGCGCTCGCGGACCTGCTCCTTCTTTCCTTCCAGTTGTGCCTGGATAGCTTTGCGTTCATGCACCAACCGCTGTTCCACCTCCGCTACTTTATCAAACTCGCCGACCTCCCGCAGCCGGGCGATTTCTCCATTCAAGGCGATTTCGCGCTCCGCCACTTTCGCGGCGTACAGGGAATCAAGTTCGGCGAGTTCCTTCTTCTGCCGGTCGTTGAGTTTGACGCCAGGCGAAGTTTTGGCCAATCGCTCCATGGCGAGTTCGTATGCGGTTTTCATATTGGGTTACGGTCAAGGGACGACGGGTGGTTTCTTCTTCCAAGGCATGTCGGGAAAATTCGTCGGCGCAGCGACCGGCGGCGCGGGTGGTCTGGCCAGGGCCAGATCCGGATCGCCGGACGGCTTCTCTCCGGGCAGCGACTTATCGTCGCGCCACGAGGCGATGCGCGCTTGCAGGCCATGATGCTCAGCGGTCTTCTTGTCGCCGGACTTCATGTAAAATAGCGAGAGGTTCGTATGCACGAGTTGTTCCCGCGGCTTGAGTCGCTCTGCTTTGTGGCCTTCAACAATGGCCCCAGCGTAGTCGCCCTGGCGGTAGAGTGCCATGCCGAGCGAAAGCTGCGCGTCAAAATGCGCGGCGTCCGCCGTCAGGAGTTCGCGCAGCCGGGCAATCGCCGATGCAAAATCCCCCCGGCTGAAATCGAACATGGCGTCGTCGTATTGGTGCTGAAGGTTCATGGCCGTGCGCCCGCACGCTAATGCAACGGCGGCACCCGGCGCAAGCGCGCGTGTTGCGTGTTGCGTATTGCGTCCAGTATGGTTTGGCGCGTCCCGCGACGCTGGACGCAACACGCAACACGAAACATGACTCTGCCCATCAAACTAATCTCCACCGACTTCGACGGCACTCTGTTTGCCGAGTTCGAGAACCCGCCCATTCCGGAATCCATCGTCACTCTGATCGGAGGCTTGCAGGCCCGCGGTGCCAAATGGGTGATCAACACCGGACGCGACATGTCGAGCTTGATGGAGGCGCTGGCCCGCTCGCACATTGCCATCCAGCCGGATTACCTGGTGCTCGTGGAACGCGAAATCTATTTTCACGATGGCGCGAGATACGTCGGCCTGCCGGAGTGGAACGACGCGTGCGCCCGCGACCACGCGGAGTTGTTCGCCCGCGTGCGCCCGCAAGTGCCCGGATTGATGGACTGGGTGAACGCCCGCTTCCGCGCGACGGTTTATGAGGATACCCATTCCCCATTCTGCCTCATCGCCAGCAACAATTTTGAGGCGGACGCCATTCATGACCACCTCAACGAGTTTTGCCATGGGGTGCCGCAATTGGTCGTGGTGCGCAATGACGTTTATGCGCGCTTCAGCCATGCGGCTTACGACAAAGGCGCGGCGCTCAGCGAGATTGGCCGCCGGCTGGGAATCGGAGTGGAAGCGGTTTTTGCGGCCGGCGACCATCTAAACGATCTGCCCATGTTATCCACGACGCGCGCCCGCTGGCTGGCCGCACCAGCAAACGCGGTTGCGCCCGTGAAGATGGCCATTCGTCAGCAGCGTGGGTTTGTGAGCGACCGCACTTGTGGCGAGGGCGTGGCCGACGGGTTGCGGCACTGGCTGGCGGTCGCCGCAGAATCCAGATTAACTAATCGGCCCCCAGCGCCACCAATTCAGGATTAGAATTTGACACCAAAGGGTCGGATGATAGCCTGTTTGGGCAACGGTGGGCGCGCTGAACGGACTTCAGTGGTTTTCCTTCACCTTGCCAATAATTCATCCGTTTTGAAGTGAGATTTCATGAGTGATGCAACATTAACGGCGCAACCGTCGGGCGATGCGCCCAAGGTTTCCAAAATTTCCGAGGCGGTCATCCGCATCGCGGGTAATTCGCAGGATGGCATTCAGGCCATCGGCGGATTCCTCGCACGCTTGGCCGGCCGAAGTGAACAGGAAGTCATGACGTTCATGACCATTCCGTCCACGATTTCCGGCGGTCCTTCCATTTTCCAGGTCCGCATCGGCTCAGGCGAAGTCCTGAGTGCTGGTGACGAAGCGGACGTCCTGCTGGCTTTCTATCAACATTCCTACGAGGGCCATATCAGTTCCTTGAAGAAGGGCGGCATTGCGCTCTACGATTCCGACCACATCGAACCCAAGCCTGAGTGGCAGAAGGATTATCACCACGTCGGCATCCCGATTTCGAGCCTGACCGTCGAAGCCATCGGTGGCACGGCCAAGGACAAGGGCAAGAACATCTATTCGCTCGGCCTCATCGCGCGCATGTTTGACCTCAATGTGGCGAAGCTTGAAGCCCTCATTCAGGAACGCTTCACCGGCAAGGATCAGAGCATTGTGAAAAACGCGCTCGCCGCATTCCATGCGGGATATTCCCGATCCCTCAGCGGTCTGCTGGACACGTTCACATTCACCGATAGCCAGAAACGCGACGGGCACCAAATCGTCTTGAATGGCAATGAAGCCATCGGTTTCGGACTGATTGCCGCCGGCGTGCGTTTTGGCGCGGGCTACCCGATCACGCCGTGGACGGACGTAATGGAATTGCTGCGGCGCGAGTTGCCCAAATACGGCGGCTCGTTCATCCAATGCGAAGACGAAATCGCCTCGATCTCGATGGCCTTGGGCGCAAGTTACGCCGGGCGGGTAGCGGTCACTGGGTCCAGCGGCCCGGGCATTTCGCTCAAGGGCGAAGCCTTGGGTTGGGCTGCGATGGCTGAAGTGCCACTGGTGATCTGCAATATCCAGCGCGGCGGGCCGTCCACCGGGATGCCCACTAACGTCGAGCAATCGGATTTGAACCAGGCTTGCTACGGCAGCCACGGCGATTCCCCCCGCGTCGTGCTCGCGCCAGCGAACGTCGAGGACTGTTTTTACACTGCGATCGAAGCGGTCAACATCGCGCGGGCCTACAACGTCCCGGTTTTCATCCTCAGTGACCAGGCCATCGCCACGCGCATCGAGGCTTTTACCGAACCGAACCTGGAAAAACTTTGCCAGGATATTTCTCCCGACCTGACGCCAGTCGCCGACCACAAACCTTACGATTTGTCCACGCCGAATGGCGTTGTGCAGCGAGTCGTGCCCGGCACGTATATTGCCAGCGGCAAATACCCCATTGCCGGCGGGCTTGAACATGACGAGTTGGGCCATCCGACCGGTTCGCCGAAGATGCACCAGGCGATGACCGCGAAACGTCGCCGAAAATTGCAAGCCTTAGCCGCCACGTTGCCCTTGCCGAAGGTTTATGGCCCGGCGGAAGGCGACGTCCTGCTGGTGAGTTGGGGCTCGACCCAAGGCCCGGCGAAGGAAGCCGTGGACCGCGCCCGCGCCGCCGGCGATGGGATTTCCGGCTTGAATTTTCGCCATCTCAATCCCCTCCCCAATGGTTTGGAAGAAATTTTCGCCCGTTTCCAGCATGTCTTCGTCGTTGAAACAAATGACGAGGGCCTCTATGGCTATGGCCAGCTCGCGGGTTTGTTGCGCGCCCGCTTTGCCCTGTCCAAAATCCGCGGCATCAACAAGTGCGACGGCCTAACTTGGAAGGTCAAAGAAATCCTGACCCGCGTCACCGCGACCTTGGCCGCCGCAAAGAAATCCTGACGCCTCTGCTGGACCCGCTTTAACACTTTACCCTCGAAAGATTCCCATGAGTGAAATCATTGCAGATATTCCTGCTCCCGGAACGCCGTTGCTGCCCTCAGCCGAACGCAAAGGACTGACAAAAAAAGAAGTGGCCGCCGACCATCCGACTTGGTGCCCCGGTTGCGGTGACTTTTCGGTGCTCGCGCTCTACTTCAAGCTGATTGAGAGGCGCAAACTCTGGCACGAGAAGATCACCACCGTCTCGGGCATCGGGTGCTCCAGTCGGTTCCCCTACTTTGTGCAGGCGCACGGCGTCCATTACATTCACGGTCGCGCCCTCTCGTTTGCCAGCGGCATTTCGTTGAGCCGGCCCGACCTGCACGTATTCGTGTTCGGTGGCGACGGCGACGCGTTTTCCATCGGCGGCAACCATTTCAATCATACCGCGCGCAAGAACATCAAGCTGACCTATCTGGTCATGGACAACTGGGTTTACGGCCTGACGAAAAAGCAGACCTCGCCCACCTCACCGCTCGGCTTCAAGAGCAAGACCGACCAATGGGGCGCGGTGGATTACCCGATCAACCCGATGAAGCAGGCCATCGCCGCCGGCGCGAGCTTCGTGGCCCGCACGACGCACACGAACCCCAACCACGTCCTGCAAATGATGGAAGCGGCGATGGACCACGATGGCTTCAGCTTCATTGAATGTCTCAGCGAGTGCGTGGAGTTTTACGAAGGCGCGTTCGACGCCTCGAATCCGCGCAAAGGCGGCGCGTTCAATCTCATCCCTGCTAGCCACGACGTGACCGACGAAAGCGCCGCCTACAAACTCGCCGGCGAACCGTTCCCCGGCTACTTCGGCATTTTCTACAAAGCCAAGAAACCGACCAAGAACGCGAAAGAAGCCGGCATCAATCAGGCCATCTCGGAAAAGTTTAAGGGCCTGAAAGACTGGCAGATTCTCCAGAAGAGTTTTGACCGGTTGAAGTGATTGGCTGGCGACGGCAAGCCGTTTTTTCTAAAGCCTTGGCGCGAGCTGGGGCTTTTTTCTTATGCGAACCGCGATTTGTGATGCGTGATGTGTGAAACCACTTCCGGCGCGAATCTCGATCACGCCCCTCGTCTTCAGCCTTTGCTCAACCGCCGCCCCAAGCTATGCTCCGCTCGACAACAGTTTTGAACTTATGCCGATCTACGAATTCGCCTGTCCCAAGTGCCGGAAGATCTACAGCTTCCTCTCGAAGCGCGTGAATCCCGACCGAACGCCCGTCTGCCCCAAGTGCGGCAACAAGAAGTTGAAGAAGGAAGTCAGCCGGTTCGCCATGTCGCGCGGGCTCAAAGAACCCGCCGCCAAAATCGCTACCGATGAGGGCGGTCCGCCCATGCCCGACATGGACGATCCGCGCATCGAGCGCGCCATGATGGAAATGGAGCGCGACATGGAGCATCTGGACGAGAACAACCCGAAGCACATGGCGCACATGATGCGCAAAATGAAGGACCTCATGCCGGCCGGCACGATGCCCAAGGAACTGGACATCGCCATCAAGCGCCTCGAAGCCGGCGAAGACCCGGAGAAAATCGAAGCCGACATGGGCGATGTGCTCGGCGATTTCATGGG
>CAIKLQ010000090.1 GCA_903828255.1 uncultured Verrucomicrobiota bacterium | reverse complement strand
TCCGGCCTTTCTCTTGTACCGCGAGACGACGGTGTAATCAGGAAGCCTCGGCACTCCGCTGGAATTCCGCCCTCGCGGACACGCGGGACTCTCAATAAGCGGAAAACACCCTGGGATTCGATTTGCGGCTTCGGCCTTCCCAGCACCCTCGCCGGGGATTCGGACGCGGCATTGGTCCAGCAGTCCCCGTCCGCGGTGACATTGCGCACCTGAGTCCTGAGCGGCGACCATCACCAGAGCATCACCGCAGGATCACCAGAAGGAGGCCGGTGTGTTCACGACCGTCTCCGGCTAGCGGAGCACCTCACCGAAAACGAAGCGGCGAAGCGGACGGGGCGCTCAGACGAAACGATCCCTAGGAAGCCAAAAAAGGGCGGGACGCCCCTCATCGAGACGCGCTAGCTGTGGATCGAATCTGCCCGGTAACCGAAAGCTTCACAAGCTTCGTCGCCGCCGACTGATGGGGGCCAGATTCACCGCCAGGCCGGGATCAAAACATTGAGCTGCGTGTGGCCATTAAGAAGTGGTCGTTGGGTTTCATCAGCAAGCAGGGGGCGATTGAAGCTCTTGGAACAACCAAGCTTTCGCGTACGCCCACCAGCGCTTGGCCGTGGCTTCGGAAATGCCGAGAACCTCGGCGGCCTCCTCGATTTTCAGGCCGACGAAATACCGGAGCTTGACCAGTTCGGCCTGCTGCGGTTCGAGCGCGGCGAAGCGGTCGAGGGCATCGTTGAGCGCGAGCAATTGGTCGTCCGGTGCGGGGCTGGCGATTTCCAGTTCGTCCAGATCCACATGTTCTGCGCCGGAGCCGCGGCGTTGTCGGCTCTTCCGCCGGGCGCGGTCAATGAGGATGCGGCGCATGGCTTCGGCCGCGGCACCGAAGAAGTGCGCGCGGTTCTGCCAGGATTGCGCGGGAGCATCCACCAGCTTGAGCCACGCTTCGTGGACCAGCGCGGTGGGTTGGAGCGTGTGGCCGGCGGGTTCGCTGGCCATCTTGTGCGCGGCCATGCGGCGCAATTCGTTGTAAACCAGCGGCAACAACTCGTCGGTGGACTTGGCGTCGCCTTGTTCGATGGCGGTTAAGATGCGGGTGACGTCACTCACGCCTGCCAGAGTAGAGGAGTCGCGGCGGGTCACAACGCGAAATGCGGCCAAGGGTCAGAAAGGAATCTTGATAAGTGCGCTTTTCTGCCGCGTTTCCGCCGCTTCGATATCCTTCCACGAAGGTGCGCGCCAGACGGACAACTTCCCCTCCGCGTTCATGGCGGCCAGGACATTGCCGCTCGAATCGAAGGCAGGGGAAAAACCAACACCCTCGGCCCGAAAGGTGATCAGCGGTTGATGGCGCTCCATATCATATAGCCGGATGGCCTCCTCGCCACTGCTGCCTGCGGCCAACCGCCGCCCGTCCGGGCTGAAGGAAAAGCCTGCCACGCCATGGAGAAAACCACCGAGTGTGCCCACCTCCCGCAACGAGCCCGCCTCCCACAGTCGGACAAAGCCCTGTTCGGTGGATATTCCCACCTGGTTCCCGACGGGGGAGAAAGCAACGCCCCCAATCCTCGGCAGGTCCTCATCGAGAGTGGATTCTTCACCGGTCACCAGGTTTCGGGCCAGCACCCGCCCCCGGTAACCGCCCATGACGCAATAGCGCCCGTCGCCGCTGAAATCCAGGGCGCAAAGCGGGGCCGGCGCGCGCCAGGATGCCTTGAGTTGCCCGGTTTCCATGTCGTAATCGTAGATGACCTGCTGGTCGAAGCGACCGACCGCCAGCCGGTTTCCATGACGGCGAAAGGACCATTCCCAGTAGATCGGAATTGTCTTTTTTGGAAAGGGGGAAAGCTCCCGCGAGGCTCCTGGGTCGGTCCACTTGAAACCCCGCAGAGCATCATCGCGACCCGCAATCACCACCTCTTGCCGGTCGGGCAGGAAACACGCCGCGCTGACTTCACTGCCGGTCTCGGCCAACACGTTTTTCGTCTGCCAAGCTTCCCCACTCCAGCGAGTGATCATCCCCTTGCGATCGCAGGTTAGCAAATCCGGCTGGTTCTCCGCAAAACTCCAGCCCACGAACGGGCCGCCCGCCAGCCCCACCGACCCGCGTTGACGCGGTGGCTGGGTCAGATCCCAGAACCGCACGGAGCCATCCTTGCCGCCGCTGATAAGGGTCTTGCCATCCGGCATCAAAGCCAGCCGCCAGACCTCGAGTGGGTGCCCGATCAGGATGCGCGGTGGCGGAACCGAAACCGGGTTCGAGCAATCCCAGACCCGGATGGTCTGATCGGTATGGGCGGAAATGAGCGTGCGATTATCAGGGGCAAACAAGAGTTGCATCACACCGCCGGGCGAGGGGGCAAAGCTGGCGATCGCCCGTCCATTGAGCGCATCCCAGATATGGATGACGGATTGGTCCGTGGCGTCGGCCGTGGCGAGCCATCGGCCGTCTCCGGAAAGCGCCACCGCCTCAATAACTCCCGCTGCGGCGTTGGTATTCCACAGCTCCCGCCCCTGCGCGAGATCGAACACGCGGACCCGACCGATTGAGAAGGACTGCGCCACCAGGCGGAAATCTGGAGTGATGGAAACGGGAGTGCCGATCGAATGTTGAGAGCCGAACGGATAGGTCTTCAGTTTCGTACCCGTCCGGGCATCCCAGAGCGTCAGAAAATTGAGGGTCGAGGTCACCAAGTGCGCGCCATCGGGAGAAAATGCGAGTCCGGTGCCGAGGAAGTCGAGCGGGAGCTCGGCCACCTGCCGGTGCGTCTTGAGATTCCAGAGCCGGACCCGGCTCACGAGGTTGGTGGGGGGAAAACCGGATGCTGAACCGTAGGCCATGAGGGGTTCGGTCGGGGAAAACGCCACCCGCATGTAGAATACGTCGGGATGCTCCCCTTCCGGCAACCGCAGAATCTCCTTTCGCGACGGGAGGTCCCAAACCGTCAGGTGGCCATTGTTCTCCTCACCCACCGCCAACCAACGGGCGTCGGGTGAAACCGCGAGCGAGAAGATGGCCATCGGCCGCTGGCAGAGCGTGAACAGTTCGTCGCTCTGCGTCTGCTGCCAAAGATAGCGCCATTCCCAACCGCGTCGGTCTTGAGTTTCGGATTGTTGTCCGGGCCGGTGCCGGTCCAGCAGCTCCGCCGCCCGACCGAGGTTGTTCACGGCGAGCGCCTGCTGCGCGAGGTTCATGTCCGAAGCGTAGGCCTGTGCTTCGGCGCGCGCGGTCTCACTCTCGGCCTTGCGCCGCTGCCCCGCCTCGCTCGCACGCGCTTGATCCGCATCGGCGTGCAGGCGGCTTTGCTCCCGTTCGGCCTGGGTGGCGCGAATCGCCTGCCACGTGCTGACGACGATCCCGAGCAGCAACACGCCCGCGATGGCGACCCCGGCGGTGAACACCCGCTTGTTCCGGCGAAACGCCTTCTGAAACTTGTAGGCCGCGCTCGGCGGACGGGCCACCACCGGTTCGTTGGTAAGATGCCGCGTAATGTCGGCCGCCAGACCATTCGCGGTCTCGTAACGGCGCGTCCGATCCTTCTCCAGGCACTTCATCACGATCCAATCCAAATCGCCGCGCAACCGATTCACCAGCTCCTTGATCTGTAGCAGCCGGCGTGAAGAGGCTCTGACTTCTGCTTCAGTAGCTTCTGGAGATTCGAGTTTCTTCCCGTCCACTGCGGCCAGGCTGGAGAGTCGCGTGGACGGCTTCGGCGGCTCCGTTTCGCGGATGATCCGCCGCATCTCGTCCAAGCCGGAGCGCAGCAACTCCTCGCCGTCGAAGGGCGTTTTGCCGGTCAGCAGTTCGTAGAGCAGCACGCCGAGGCTGTAGATGTCGCTGCGGGTGTCAATGTCCACGCTGCTCAGGTCCGCCTGCTCGGGACTCATGTAAGCGGGCGTGCCTACCAGGGCCCGGAATTCGGTGAAGAGCGTCTTGTCCGTGAGCTTCTGCGCAATGGCCTTGGCGATGCCGAAGTCAATCACCTTGGGCACGGGCACGCCGTCGTTGACGGTGACGAGGATGTTGGAAGGCTTGAGATCGCGGTGAATGATGCCCTTTTGATGCGCGTGTTGCACCGCCTGGCACACAAGCACGAACAGCCGGAGCCGCGCCGCGGTCGCGAGTCGCGCTTCATCGCAGAACTCGGTGATCCGCACCCCGCGCACCAGTTCCATCACGAAGTAAAGCCGCCCGGCCTGCGTCGCGCCGCCGTCGAGCACCTTGGCGATGTTCGGATGGTCCATCAACGCCAGCGCCTGCCGCTCCGCCTCGAACCGCGCCACGCCGGAGCGCGTATCCATGCCCAGCTTGAGGATCTTGAGCGCCACCCGCCGGCGCACCGGCTCCTCCTGCTCGGCCATATAGACCACGCCGCAACCGCCCTCGCCGATCTTTTCCAGCAGCTTGTAGCGGCCTATTCGGTCGCCGGGGGTTTCGCGAAATCCGCTCGCGCGCGAGGTGGAGCCGGCGTCTCCACCCAGTCCGGTGGGTGGTTGTTCCAGAAAATCACCGGCGCTCTCGGCGGCGCGGAGCAAGGCCTCGACGCGGCGACGCAACGGCACGTCCGTCCCGCACGCCCCGTCGAGATAGGCCGTGCGGGCTTCCGGTGTCGCGCGCTGAAGCGCCTCGGCGAAGACGACCTGTTCGCGCGAGGCGGGCTTCATGGCGTGGCTGGATTCATCACCCATACATGCGCCATTTAAGGTGAAAAAGGCGCACCACACACGAAAAGAAGGAAAATAAAAAATAGTGCGAGCCTTTTTGCCGAGTTCTAGCGCATGACGGGGTGGAACACGATGAACGTGTCCCGAAACGAAACCAAACCAAACGAAACGCAATCACACCGAATTCAATCATGAAAACAAAACGCAAACTGCACGTCCTTTCCCTGCTCACGTGGTTGAGCCTGTCCGGCTTCGCGCACGCTCAAGGCACCGCCATCGGCTATCAAGGCCGCTTGAATGACGGCGGCCTGCCCGCCACGGGTCTCTACGATTTCACCTTCAACGTGTTTGATGTGGAAGCCGCCGGAGCGGCGCTGACCGGAGCCGTCGGGCTCGACGCCGTGCCGGTCACCAACGGCGTGTTCAATGTCTCGCTCGATTTCGGCCTCGACATCTTCACTGGCCCGGCCCGCTGGCTGGAAATCACCGTGCGGGCCAACGGCGTCGGCGCTCCGAACATCCTGACGCCACGAACGTCCCTGCTGCCGACACCCTACGCGATCTTTGCAGGGAAGGCTGGCAGCGTGGCGAATGGCACCGTGACAGCGGACCAGTTGAACACCGGTGGCGTCCCCGCCGAGCCAGGGCAGTTCCTGTCCTACGCGGGCGGGAATTTTCTTTGGACTGATCCCGGTGTGGCGGCAGGCGACTTGTGGACGGCTCTCGGCGGCAACGCCTACTACACCGCAGGTAACGTCGGCATCGGAACGATGGGGCCGCTCACGCCGCTGGAAGTAAATGGCGTTGTTCGGAGCACCCGCAGTGGCGTTGCCCCGCAGTATATCCAGCTCAACGGAGGTGATTCCGGTTCGATCAAGTTGACCGCCCAATCCACGCTGGCCGCCGAGAAGAACATGTTCATCCAAAACCTGAGCGGCGAAGCCACGCCGGGCCCGAATAACAACATTCAGTTTGAGTTGGGAACTACCTCCGCTCCGTCCACCAAAATGACCATCGCCCACAACGGCAACGTCGGCATTGGGGCTGTCAATCCGCAAGGCCGGCTGCACCTCTACGAACCCGTCGGTTCGATCAGTCACCGGATTGAAACGGGCGGCGGCAACAATGCCTGGTCGCGAGTAGATTTCGCCAACGCCAACGGACAGTGGAGCGTCGGCACCTCGCGCGGCTTCAACAGCGATGAGTTCTACATTTACCGCCAAGGCTCGACCGTCAACGCCTTTGCCCTCGACGCCAGTGGCCTGGCCGCCAGGTTTGCCACCGCCGACCTCTATTTGGGCCACCCCTCACGTCGCGGCCCTCCAGGACGGGCGCTCGTGGATTTTACCACCACTCTGCACGTGAATTTTGCGGGCGACTGGGCCACCACCCAGATCGGCGGCACCACGACTTACATCGAAGGGAATGCCAGCGTCAAAACGCTCACCATCCGGGGCGGCGCGGATGTGGCGGAGCCGTTTGCGATGCCGGAGGAAATCGCCAAAGGCTCGGTAGTGGTGATTGATGACGCGCATCCCGGGCAACTGAAACTCAGCGCTGAAGCTTACGACACGCGCGTGGCCGGCATCGTCAGCGGCGCCAATGGCATCAATCCCGGCATCGCCCTTTACCAGGAAGGGGTGATGGAAGGCGGGCAAAATGTGGCCCTGAGCGGACGGGTTTATGTGCAGGCGGACGCCGCTTTTGGCGTCATCAAACCCGGCGACCTGCTCACCACGTCCGCCACGCCGGGACACGCCATGAAAGTTACCGAACATGCCAAAGCGCAGGGCGCGATTCTGGGCAAGGCGATGAGCGGATTGAAGTCAGGCAAGGGCATGGTGCTCGTGCTGGTGACGTTGCAGTAACCAGCGAACCCGACAACATCATGCACAACTTCGCGATACCCCGACCGTTGCCGTTTGCATCGCTGGTTACCATCACGTTAGGGTTGGTCCTCTGCTTCAGGGCCGGGGCAGCCACCTTGGACGACTTCGGCCACCAGAACATGAAGGTCAACGGGAACCCAGCCATCGGCGCGCGCCCCACCTTGGTCATCCTGTTGGATTTAGCGAACAGCGGCAGCTTCGCTCACAACAACGCTTACTACGACAACCTCGTGTTCAATCCTTTCAATACCACCTCCGCCGGGTTGCGCAGTGTGAACGGATTCATGCTCGTGAACTCTCACGCGCGCTTCAGCCTGACCCGCGTCGGCCCGGGGTTGATCGGCCCGCTACAGCTGCCCGCCGACCAGCGCGCAAGAGCGCTCACCAATGATCTCATGCGGGCAGGTTTCGCGATCACCGCCGCCGTCAATTCCGGCGTCAGCTTTGCGCCCTACGACAACGATGGCGACGGTCGAATCACGGCCGATGAAGCGCTGGTGTTGATCTTCGACAACGTCAACCAAAACGATTCCGGCGCTTCGCGCTGGGCCAATCCAAACGGCATGGGAGCCGACTTCACGCCAGCCGGCTCGCCAGTGTCGATCAGCATGAGTGTCGGTTTGATGACTCAGAGGGTGAGTTTCGCGACGCTCTGCCATGAAATGAGCCACGTTCTCGGCACGAAGGACCTCTACGGCCTGTGGAATGTCACCTGTCACAGCTTCGAGTACACAGTGATGAGCTGCACCATCAGCGGTGCGGACGACATGTTCAGCTACGGACTGGACGCCTGGCATAAACTGCAACTGGGATGGGTCGAGCCACGCATTCGATCTCTCACCAGCGGCGGTGTGGAAACCGTTCCCGCCGCCCAATCTACCGCCGCCACTGATGCTCCCATCATTCTCTATGATCCGGCGCGCGGCACCTCAGAATTCTTCATCGTGGAATACCGGACCAGCACCAGTCCGTGGGGCGCCGGCTATGAAGACGACGTTCCCTCGAACGGTCTCGCGATCTGGCACATCGTTCACGATGCCAACAAGAAGCTGAT
This sequence comes from uncultured Verrucomicrobiota bacterium, assembly GCA_903828255.1. GTDB lineage: Bacteria > Verrucomicrobiota > Verrucomicrobiia > Limisphaerales > JADLHS01 > CAIKLQ01. Next base: position 2,134 of record CAIKLQ010000090.1, on the reverse strand, counting down.
CGAACTCACCAACGTGGGCCAGTCGGTGTGGCTTGAGGGTCAACCGAACCTCCAACGCGGTGGCGACACAAACATGCTGTGGACCAGCGGCAACACGACCCCGTTCCTCACCTGGATGGACGGAACGGTCACTCCGACGAGGATCACGGTTCGCCCCTTCAACACTGGGGATGGCAGTATCAGCTTCGAATGGCTCACGCCGTCTGACACCTGGGTTGATTTTAACTACGCCGGCTTTCCTCTCTTTCCAGAGAATGGGACGGTTGCTTTGCCCTTCAACACAGTGGTCGAAGGCGTCGCTTTTGCCTCGCACGGCGGGACCCTGCATCTAAAACCCGGGACCTCCGCGGAGCGGCCGACCATCACCAAGCGACTGCTGTTAGTGGCTGAAAGCGGTCCGGTGACCATCGGGCAATAAACCCAAAAGCAATTTGAAATTGAACGTGAACTTCAACCGTATCCGGCCAATGAAACTAAATATCACGAAAGTCCTTCTAGCCAGTGCCTTGTTGCTCTGTGCTCAACGGGCGCTGGCTCAATCGTACTCCATCGACGGTTTCACCGTCGCTGGCGGCGGCGGCACGAGCACCGGCGGCCCCTTCGCGTTGAGCGGCACGAGCGGCCAATCTGAGGCGGGCCGGTTGAGCGACAGCCGTTACACAATCGAGGGCGGCTTCTGGAACTTCCCGGTCGCCAACTCGCCGACGGTCGCGTCCACCACGATTTTTGATAATACAAATGGCACCTTTAACGGTGTTTTCCTCGTCACAACGTCCACCTGGATGGCGAGCAAGTTCTGCCTCGGTTCGCAACCCTACCAGCTAGAATCCGTGGCCTTGTTGTTGGGCGTCCCTGGTTTAGACGTCCGCACGAGTTCGGTCCGGCTGCAAGTCTTCTCCAACGACCCTGCCAGCGGCAAACCGTCCGCCAGCACCGGAGTAATCATGAACCTCTCCGGTATGACCAATCCTGTTTCACTGTCGCCGAACATCCCCGGAAAGCCCGTTACTTGGACCCCTGCCACACCGTTCACCCTGGTGGCGAATAGATGCTACTGGGCGGTGTTGAGCGTCGAAAGCGGCTCCAGCGTTTGGCAGGCGGCATCCGCAACCAGGCCCACCGGCGACGCCGGGGCGTTTGGCCGTGTTGGATCGACGGACGCCGGCGTGACGTGGGGAGTGCCCGACACTTTCGGTAATGGCATGATGCTCATCCGGGGCACGGCCTTGCCAGCTTCCCCGGCCCTCGTGGTCTCCGCCGTTCGTCTTTCCGGAAATGAACTGCGCTTTAGTTTTCCCACCCGCGCCGGACAGACCTACGCCATCGAAAGCCGGGCCGGTCTGGCGTCTGACGCGTGGACTGAAGTTCCGGGCACCCGACAGACGAGCGCCGGCGCGGCTTTCGAGGTGAGCCTGCCCATCCGCCAGTCCCAACCGCGGCAGTTCTTCCGCGTGAAACAATTGCCGTGAAGGAGAGCAGCGCGGTGAGATGCAGGTTCTGCCGCGTCGCGCTAGCGCTCGACCAACAGTCGATTGTAATCTATCTGACGGCGAGGCGCCTGCGTTTCAATTGCGGCGCCGCCCTGACGGCGTCTTTACCGTGAGCAGTACCCTCGGCCAGCCCGCTGCCAACGCGCAGCCGATGGCCAACGGCAACTTCTCGCTCATCGGCGGCTTCTGGTCGCTCCTTACCGTCCAGACACCTGGCACGCCTTGGTTGAACATCGCGCGCTCCAATGCTCTGGCGATCGTCTCCTGGCCCTTTCCCTCAACCGGATTCGAGTTGCAGCAAAACACCGATCTGAACGCGGCCACCTGGACCACGCCGTCCGAAACCGTTACCGACAACAGCACGACCCGGTTTATCACTGTCAGCCCAGCGCTGGGCAATCACTTCTACCGGCTATTCAAACCGTGAATTCGTCTTCGTAAAGCCATCCAGCAAGAAAGTGCTGTTCAACCACAAGCAATGGCCCGCCCCGCGATTGGCCCCTGCGTCGGACGCTACTGGGGCAGTGGATTCCCCCTTGGCGGCACCGTGGAAACGGACGCGGCTTACCTGATGCTCAACGCTCTGACGATGGGCCGTTGTGAGTGCATCGAGTTCCTCGTCAGTGAGGAACAGACCGGGCGAG
>CAIKLQ010000089.1 GCA_903828255.1 uncultured Verrucomicrobiota bacterium | reverse complement strand
TTGTTGAATGCGTCGGCGCGGGTGCTTTTTCAGGACAGCACCGGACGCCTGTGGATTGGGAGCGGGGCCGGACTGTATGCCTGGGAGACCAATCGCTTGACGCTCTTCGGCAAGCGACAGGGATTCGTCGAGCAGGTCGGCATTGGAGCGTTCGCGGAGTATCCACCGGGCGAGGTGTGGATTGGAACGGGCGCTGGTGATCTGTGGAAATTCAAGGACGGCCAGTTCACCTGTTTCAGTCCGCCGAAGGATTGGCCGCGCACCCGGATCGCTTCGTTATTGCCCCAGACCGATGGCGTCATTTGGATCGGAACGCTGGGCGGCGGCTTGCTCCGGTTCCAAGCGGGCAACTTTAAGCGAGTCACCACCCGCGACGGGCTGAGCGATGACACGATCACGCAGTTGTTGAGCGATGCCGAAGGCGACTTGTGGGCGGGTTCACATGCCGGAATCCTGCATCTGAAGAAAGCTCAACTGGAGCGATTCTTCGCCCGTCGGGACAACAAATTGGAGTGTCGGGCGTTTGGCCGTTTCGATGGTCTGCAGGCACTCGAATGTTCCGGAGGCTTTCAACCCGCGTGCTGGCGCGCGCGCGATGGACAACTTTGGTTCGCCACGGTCAAAGGTGCAGTTGCCGTCAGGCCGGAAGAGGTCACTGTGAACCGCCTGCCGCCGCCCGTGCTGATCGAGGAACTGCGCGTGGACGGAAAAGTGCGCGATTTCAAGTTTGAAGCCAGCGGTCATGCCTCGCGATTGCGTCCCAAGGCCGCGGTCTTGGAAATCGAACCGGGACAGCATTACGTTCAGTTCCGATTCACCGGACTGAGTTTCACGGCCCCCGACAAGGTGCGCTTTCAATGGAAGCTGGAAGGCATGGAGCCCGACTGGCAGGAAGGCGGCACGCATCGTGATGTTGGCTTCGGCCCACTGCCTCCGGGCGAATTCCGCTTTGCGGTGCGGGCGTGCAACAACGACGGCGTCTGGAACGAGGAAGGCGATGTGCTGGCTTTCAGGGTTCTTCCGCATTTCTGGGAAACCTGGTGGTTCAAGGCGGGGCTAATCGCCGTCTCCTTCGCCTTGCTGGCGTTGACCCTGATTTTCACACTGCGCCACCGTCACCAGCTCGAACTGGAACGGTTGGAGCGGCGACACGCAGTCGAAAGCGAACGCGCACGCATTGCCCAGGATCTCCATGACGACCTCGGCACCGGCCTCACGCAAGTCAGCATGCTTAGTGCGTTGGTCGGCCGCCAGCCAACTACTTCCGATGAAAGCAAGGAATTGACCCGGCAGATTCGCGCCCGTTCGCGCCAGATGGTCTCGGCTCTGAACGAAATCGTGTGGGCGGTCAACCCCAAGAATGATTCATTGAATGAGCTAATTGGCTACTTCGGTAACTTTGCCGAGGAGTTTTTCCGCGGCAGCGACATCCGTTGCCGCCTGGATTTTCAAGATCAGTTCCCGGAAGTTGCGCTGGCCTCGGAAACACGCCATAACCTGTTTCTCGCTTTCAAAGAAGCGGTCAACAATGTAGCTAAGCATTCGCACGCTCAGGAGGTTTGGGTGCGCGCACAAATTCGCGCATGCGAAGTCGTTTTGATCATCGAGGATACCGGGCGCGGCTTTGAGGGGAACCGCATTGGCAACGGCCTGACCAACATGCGGCAGCGGCTGGAGAAGGTCGGAGGCCATTGTGAAATCCACAGCGTCTGCAGCCAGGGCACAACCGTGACTTTCCGCTTTCCGACGCAATGAAAACCTCCGGGTTGCGGAGCCATCGCTTTGGACTATACCGGACTCGGCAGCGTTCCAGTACGATGCGCCCATGCGTTCCAGCTTGCTCGCGGCCAGGGATCAGCCACAACTGGGTGAAGTGGACATGATTGCCATTGGTATTGTTGAAGACGACGCGGTCGTGCGCAAAAGTCTGGCACAACTCGCGGGCGAGCCCGCGGGATTCCATTGCCTTGCGGTGTGCGCCACCGGCGAAGAAGCCCTGAAGGTGCTCCCGGAGTTGCAACCGCAGGTCGTCCTCATGGACGTGCATTTGCCCCACATGTCCGGCATTGAATGCACGCGGCGGCTGAAGAAACTCCTGCCAGATACCCAGGTCTTGATGCTGACGGTTTACGACGACAGTGATTCCATCTTTCGCGCGCTCAAAGCCGGCGCGAGTGGCTATTTGCTCAAGCGTTCCGAGCCGGAGGAGGTTTTGCAGGCCATCAAAGATGTATTGAAAGGCGGTGCGCCGATGAGCAGTCAGATTGCGCGCAAGGTGGTGCAATCTTTCCGCGAAACGGATCCCGTCGCCGGCCCCTCCGCCAAGTTGACCGAGCGTGAGGCGGAGATTCTTTCGTATCTCACCAAGGGCTACGCCAACAAGGAAATCGCGGATAAGATGAACATCGGCGTTCCGACCGTGCGTTCGCATCTGCGCAACATCTACGAGAAGCTGCACGTCCGATCCCGCACGGAAGCCGCAGTGAAATACCTGCATTGAGTTCTCCATGAATTCGCTTCGCCAACGGCTGCGCGAGCGGCGACACAGCCTCCCTTTGCTCGTTTTTATCGGAATGGCTCTGGCGGCTTCTGCTCGAGCCGCGCCG
>CAIKLQ010000088.1 GCA_903828255.1 uncultured Verrucomicrobiota bacterium | reverse complement strand
TAACGACTTTTAAGGAAAAATCCTGTTTTGACCCCCTCACCCTGCCCTCTCCCAAGGGGAGAGGGTTCTTAACTTAATGACAGTGATGCCGGGGCGTAGGAACAAGCAAAAAAAAGAGGGGCGGTTGCCCGCCCCTCGTTAGCTACTTTGAGTGTTTCTGATTATTCAGGCAGCTTATGCCTTTTCAGATTTCTTTCTGCGGTTGATGTACCAGCCCAAGCCGGCGCTGCCGAACAACCAGAGGATACCGGGTTCAGGAATACCAGTGCCTTGAACTACATTACCGCTGATGGTTAACAAGCCCGTGATGAACGAGTTTTGACCGTTCGCCGTTCCGAACCAGTTGCCACCGGCAAAGTTGGTTTGCAGGCCATTCCAGACCAATTGGTAGGTCCGGGAGATCAGCCCCGTGGTGGAGGTGTCAATGGTGATGCCCAAGGGTCCACCCGTCAAACCGCCAGCAATGCTGTTGCCAAAGCTACTCGTACCCCAACCCGTATCGGAAACTTTGCTACCCGTGGAGGTGATGCTAAACGTGCCGCCCAGCAGGTCGGCGAAGCCGGCCGCCGCGAGGTTCTTCACATCCACGACGGTGCTGGTCGCAGAATTCAAGATAACATTGCCATAGTCCAACGTGAAGTTATGCGTTGTGCCAACCTGGGCCAAGGTACCGGAACCAGAGACTTTCTCGAACACGGCATTGGCGTAGTCATATACGTCGCCCGTGACGCTGACCGTCGATGTCCCCAAGCTGGAGTTGGCGAGTTCAGACCCGGTGAGGGCTTCAGAGGTCAATGCAACTTGGACACTGCCCGTCTTTACACCCGCAGTGCTTGTGTTCACCCCCACTTGAAGGCTGGTGTTGGTCGTACCCGCCGCGATGCCGGAGATCGTGTTGGAGCCGACGACGACGGCGTTCGGGGTGGCCGAAGCCGAGGCACCCAAGTTTTCAACGTAACCCGTTGCACCCGTCGCCGTATTGGAAACGGCAATGGCTGTGGCGAGGCCCACGTTGTTATTAAAGACGTGTTGTGGCCCAACCTGCAACACACCGGGCATACTGGGAGCGGCATAGGCATAGGCCGCACCGGTGATGTCGATAATTTGGCCATACCCGCTAGGATAACGGTCAAAGTTGTTGACCACGTTCAGCCTGACAGCCAACGGACCGGAGGAGGTCGGAGTTAACGTGACGTCATTGCCGGTCAGCGAGCCGCCATGGGTTAGACCAGTGTTGGTATAAGTATTTGAATTCGCACTATTCGGGTCAACGCCAGAGCCGGACAGGCGGCCATCCAGATTGATTGGGGTTTGGATCGCGCCGCGCAAGATTGGACCCGTGTCGCCTAGGATATTGTTGATGGCGTAGGTCTTGGTCCGCGACGGATCGTTAACGTGGACGTTGGTAAATTTGATCCAGGTATATTGCCCAACGCCGCCACCCTCGACATCGCCGCTGATTGTCTGGCGTTGCCCACCGTCAGCCACTTTGAGGTCGGCGGAGCCTTTCGCAATGACCGCGCCGGCGTTCGACGGGGTCGGGACAAACGCTATAGGGTTAAAGGTGTTGCCCGAGCCGAAGTTACCCGTGTAGTCGTTGGCTACGACGATGGAGCCGGCATTGCTAAAGCCGATTTGACCACCTTGACCACTACCCGACTGTTTCAAGTCGGCCACATTCACGGTGGTGTTGTTCAACTGAAAGAGACCGCCTGTCACCGACACGGTGCCACCGCCAACGGTGACCGTCGCATTCGTGGCGGTAAACGTGCCGCCGGAGGTGATGTTGCCAGTCGTAGCCAACGTGCCGCTGGTGGTAAAGCCACCCGTATTGACAAGCGAACCAGTCACAACAAGCGAACCTTGGTTGGTGGTGTTTCCTGCGTTGGTGTACGCACCCGTCAATAGAATTCCGGTGTTGGTTACAAAGCCACCTGCGTTATTGTTGACCGCGCCCGTCAAGGTGGCGGTCCCGGCGTTGGTCAGAACCCCAAAGTTCGAGTTAGTCGTAGTGTTTGTCACGACCAAGTTCGCGACAGAGTTGTTGGCGAAGGTTCCGCTGTTGGCGAGTGCGCCAATGATGGTGGCCGCGCCAATCGTGCCACTGTTGGTGGTGTTGGTGGTCGTACCCGCGTTGGTGTAATTACCCGTGGTCAGTGTACCGATGTTGGTTACAAAGGCGGTATTGTTGACCGCGCCCGTCAGGGTGGCGGTTCCGGTGTTGCTGAGTACCCCGGAGTTGGTGGTGATGCCAGCCACAATCAAGGAACCCGCACCCGACGAAGAAGTGTAAGTACCCGAGTTAATCAAGTTGCCACCAATCGTGACCACCCCGAGATTACCGTTAAATATCGTTCCACTATTGTTGACCGCAGCACCTGAGGCTAGGCGGCCAGCCGTGGTCGCGGCACCGACGTAAATGGAGCCGCCCGATCCCACCGTGACCCCGTTTGCCGCACCGATGGTAACGGGGTTCGCGCCTGCCGACCCGACATTCAACCGGTTGCCCGCATTCGTCGTGCCTACGGTAATCGTGCTGATGGAGCGAGAGATGGTCGTGTTGATCGTACCCCCGCCAGAGCGATCAATCAGGACGGTGTCCGAGGCCTGGTTGGGCGATGTCTGCGTGCCGCCGCCGATGGAGGTAAACACCCACGCCGAC
>CAIKLQ010000087.1 GCA_903828255.1 uncultured Verrucomicrobiota bacterium | reverse complement strand
CTACCCAGCAACATGAAAACATCCAACCCTTCGGCAACTGAACTCGGGCAACGACTGCGGTTTGACCACCTAACCTGATTTGCACCCGCGCGAGCGCTGCTGCACCCCAGGCGTCGGCTCCCGGCGCTGGCGGATTGCCGAGTCGCTGCGCCGCTTGGAGGATTTCCAATCGCTGAACCTGATTGACCCGGTCTGGCCGATTGAGGGACAATTTGACGTGAACTTCTGCCGCAACGTGCTGATGTATTTGGAAGCGAATCGCCGTTCCGAGGTGCTGGAGCGCCTGGCTTCGGTGCTGGCAACGGATGGTTTGTTGATTCTGGATCCCGCGGAGCATCTGGGCCGGGGGACGGGCGGCGTTTATCCGGGTCACTCACTGGCCTGCAACTGTCCCCCCTCGGTTAGGTGCTGAAATTTTATGACCATCGCAAAACGCTTGCTAGTCTTGCTTGCCGTGCCGCTGCTGATTCTGGTGGGACTCGGCATCTTTGTCCGAACCCAGCTCGCTTGGATCGAGACGCAAAGCGCCTTCCAGGCCACGCAGGTTGAGAGTCTCGCGACGCTGGGCAACATCTCCCGGAGCTTCACCGAATTGCGGGTGAATGTTCGGGGTTACCTGCTCAGCGAGGACAAGGCCGAACAGGCCAAGGCCAGGGCGACCTTTGATGCGGACAAGGCCGACGTGACCCGCCTGCTCGCCCAATACGCCGACTCTCTTGTCACGGGGGACAGGGATCGCAGATTGTTGGACGACTATCGGAACGCGAGTGGCGACTGGATCGTTGCGGCCGAGGATATCATGGCCCAGGTGGACGCCGGCCTGCGGCCAGACGCGGTGGCTTTATTGAACGGTTCCGCGGCGGCACTCGGCGGGCGTCTCAGCAAGGCATCGAGCGAATGGATCAAGCACAATGAAGTACTGGCGCACACCGCTGGCAAGGCCGCCGCCGAAGCCATTCAGGATGCGCGCCGGAATTTGCTCATTGCGGTCGGGCTGGCCCTGGCGCTCTCTGGCGGACTGGGCTTGATGACCTTCCGCCGCATCGTCCACCCGATCCGGTCGCTGGAGTCAACGGTCAAGTCCATTGCTGGCGGCGACTACGCGCAGACGGTACCGTTCACCAAGTCGATGGATGAAACCGGCGCCCTGGCCCGCTCGGTGGAGGTTCTCAAGCAAGGCGCGGCGGCGAGGGAGGAACAACGCTGGGTCAAAACCCATACCGCCAAACTCACGGGAAACTTGCAGGGCGCGGCGTCCCTCCCGGAATTCGGGCAACGGCTGATCTCCGGCCTCGTGCCCGTGCTGGGCGGCGGCGTCGCCGGCTTTTATTTATTCGAGCACAGCCCCGAGCGCCTCCAGCGGATTGCGAGTTATGGACTGGCGGCAGGCGGCCCCGTGGCGGATTCGTTCCGCCCCGGCGAGAGTTTGGTCGGCCAGTGCGCCAGCGAGCGCGAGCGGATCACCCTTGCCAACTTGCCGCCGGACCACTGCCGAATTGACTCCGGGTTGGGCCAGTCCGCGCCCGTTCAAGCCGTCGCCTGGCCACTGTTGTCCCGGGACACGCTGTTGGGGGTGATTGAGTTTGCCTCGTTCCGCGCGCTCAAACCGAACGAGCTGGCGCTGCTGGAAGAGTTGTTGCCGGTGGTCGCGATGAGCCTGGAGATTCTCGCGCGCAACCTGCGCACGCAGGAGTTGCTCGGCCAGACTCAGGAGCAGGCCCGCCAACTGGAAGAGCAGACCGAGGAGTTAACGCAGTCGCAGGAGGAGTTGATGGCGCAGAAGGAGTCGTTAATTGCTCAGCAGCAGGAACTGGCTCTGGCCAAGGAAAAGGCGGAGGACGCCACCAAAGCCAAGTCCGATTTCCTCGCCAATATGAGTCACGAGATTCGCACGCCGATGAACGCCATCATCGGCCTCTCGCACCTCGCGCTCAAGACGCCGCTCAACGCCAAGCAGCGCGATTACGTGAGCAAAGTCCACAACGCCGGCACGTCGCTCTTGGGCGTCATCAATGACATCCTGGATTTCTCCAAGATCGAGGCGGGCAAGCTCGACATCGAGACGACGGAT
>CAIKLQ010000086.1 GCA_903828255.1 uncultured Verrucomicrobiota bacterium | reverse complement strand
TCGGCCGCTTGAATCCCGACGGCTCCCGCGACCAGACTTTCAATGTGGATCCTGATGGGTTGGTTTTTTGTCACGCCCTCCAGGCCGACGGCAGGATTTTGATCGGCGGAAATTTCAAGTTCGTCACCGGTCAGCCCCGCGCCGGTCTAGCGCGGCTCCAGCCGGACGGGAGCCTCGACTTCACGTTTAATCCAGGCATCAGCGGTACCGAAGATCCCGGAGTTCATACGCTGTCGTTGCAGGACAATGGCGATATCATCGTGGGCGGGCGTTTCGATCAGCTTGGCGGCCAATGGCGGACCAACATCGGGCGGCTCGTAAACACCGGCCCGGCGGCCCAGTCCCTGACATTTAATGGGACCAGCGCCACATGGCTGCGTGGCGGGACCGGCCCCGAGGTGTGGCGGACTTCCTTTGCTTACTCGACGAACGGATTCGATTGGAGCGAAGCCGGCGCGGGCAATCGCATTCCAGGCGGATGGCAGTTGAGCGGCGCAGCCTTGCCGACCAACGGTATCGTGCGCGGGCGTGGCTTTGTATCGGGGAGTTCTGAAGGCTCGAGCTGGTTTGTGGAAACGATCCTCGGCAGGCCTTTCATTATCTCGCAGCCCACCAATCGCACGAACAACGCCGGGACGACCGCCACGTTTTCCGTTTCAACTGTGGGCGGCCCGGCTTCCTCGTACCAGTGGCGCAAGAACGAAACCAACCTTCCGAATGGGGGAAACATTTCCGGAGCGACAAGTCCCACGCTGGTTCTTGAGAATGTTTTGGGCGCGGACGCGGCGCTCTACTCGTCGGTGGTGAGCAATGGATACGGAGTCGCCACCAGTTCGGTCGCGGCGCTAACGGTTCGGGAGCCGATCATTCTCACCCAGCCTTCCCACCTCGCATCGAATCCGGGGTCGAACATCACCTTTTCCGTAATCGCGTTGGGCACCGAGCCGCTCGCCTACCAATGGCGCAAAGAGCGCACGCCGTTGCCCGGCGCGAACTTGGCCACCCTCAACCTTGCTGGCGTGCAAGGTACGAATGCCGGCAGTTACGATGTCGTCGTCACGAGTTCATTTGGCAGCGTCACCAGCGCCCCGGCGATGTTGAGCGTGAATCAAGCTGGCTTGGATACGTTGATTTCCACCGTGAATAATTCTGTTCGCGCTTTCGCCGTCCAACCAGATGGGCGGATTCTCATCGGGGGTGATTTTACCACGCTGGGCGGCGTGACCCGGCGTGGTGTGGCACGGTTTAACGCCGACGGCACGCTCGATCCCTCGTTCAATCCAAATCCTAACAGCGGCGTTTACGCAATCCTCCTCCAGCCCGAAGGAAAAACTGTTCTCGGCGGAGCTTTCACCACAGTAGGGCTCGTCACCCGCAATCGGCTCGCGCGCCTCAACGCCGATGGCTCCCTCGACTCCACTTTCAACCCCAATGCGAATGGCATCGTCGCCTGCCTCGCGCTTCAGCCGGACGGAAAGTTACTGGCGTGCGGGCACTTCACCAGTCTCGCCGGACAGTCCAGAGCTTACCTTGCTCGCTTGCAAGCAACCGGCGCGCTGGACACGAGTTTCAACGCGGCCGCCAATAGCCCCGTGAACACCCTGACCGTCCAACCGGATGGCGAGATTCTCGTCGGTGGCGCGTTCACGACGCTCAATGGCGCGTCGCGACGTCACATTGCGCGCCTGACCTCCAGCGGCGCGGTGGATTCCGCTTTCAATGCGGTGCTTGAGGTCGGAGGCGGCGGTGTGCCGGGGGTCTATTCGCTGCTGGTCCAGCCCGATAACAAGATCCTGGTCGCGGGAGCATTCAGTTCCCTCGATTCTACTACGCGCACGAATCTCGGACGGTTGAACGCTGACGGTTCCTTGGATACGGCTTTCAGGGCCGGCGCCGATGACCTCATTTGGACGCTCGCGCTGCAAGCCGACGGCAGCTTCCTCGCGGCGGGCAACTTCGGTGCGCTGAATGGCATCCCACGCGCGAAACTCGGTCGCTTCAACCCCGACGGCAGTTTGGACGCGCGCTTTAACCCCGCGGCAAACGGCATGGTCCGGGCGCTCGCGGTTCAAACCGACGGTAGAATCCTTGTCGGCGGTGATTTCACGACTGTCAACGGCCAGGTTCGCTCCCGCTTCGGGCGCTTGCAAAACACCGCCGAGGCCAGCAGTAATCTCGCTTTCGATGGCAGCACCTTGACCTGGCTGCGGGGCGGGGCCAGTCCCGAGGTCTGGCGAACGGAACTTGAGATCACCACAAACACGGTGAGTTGGTCGAGTTTGGGAAGCGGCGCGAGGATCCCCGGTGGCTGGCAGTTCACGAACTTCGTCGGACCAACGAATGCGGTGCTGCGCACGCGCGGCTATTTGACGGGCGGCGCGCAGAACAGTTCCGGTTGGTCCGCTGAGCAAGCCTTCGCCACTTTCCCTCAGATCCCGCCAATTCTCTCAGCGAGCTACCCGGCAGCGCCAGCCGACCCATTTGGGTTGGTCCTGAGTGGCGTCGCCGGGCAAATCGTGGTGACCGAAGGCTCCACGAACCTAACCGCCTGGTTGCCGATTGCGACCAACCTCATCTCGGTTTCGCCGGTCATCGTCAGCGATTCGTCGGCGACGCAATTCCCCGTGCGATTCTATCGAGCGCGGCTCTGGCCATAGGAATCCATGTTCAACAGTGCATTTCCGTGGTTAAATCTTCCCGCACTTTATGGAATACGAAGCCGGCATCGGTCTGGAAACGCACGTCTAACTCAAAACGAAATCGAAGGTGGGGCGCGGTTGCCATTACAGCTTGGGGCGGATAGTGTGGGGTCGAGCAACAACTGCGCATGAAGATCAGCGACGATTACCGGGCCAAGTACCGCCTCTGGGCTGAGAACCCTCGCGTCGTCGCGGCGCCCGCTCCACCCCGGCTGCCGCGCTTCAAGAGTCGGAGATTCACCTCCCATGCGGAAATGAATCAGTGGAAGCAGTCGCTCCTCCGCCAGTTGGCCCAGAGCGCGCCCGGCAATGAATGAACTTTTCTCCGAGTTCAGCGCGAAAAATGTCCGCTATCTGTTGATCGGCGGACAAGCCATGCGTCTGGCCGGAATGCCGCGGTTTTCGATGGATTGGGATTTTTTCATTCCCCCTCGAGATGAATCCAACCTGGCCAGACTGAACGAAATCCTCGAAGCGGAGCTGGATATGCCGCTGCTCGCGCTGGGGCCGGTTGGCGAGAATTTCATCCAAACATATCAAACCCGCTGGGGGGTCTTGCAGTTTCATCTCGGCTTGCCGGGCGTGCCACGCTTCGAGGAAGCGGAAGCCGCCGCGGTCATTTGTCACACGGAAACCGGGACAGCGGTGAAGTGTATGTGCGGTCGGCACCTGCTGGCCGCCAAACGCGCCGCCAACCGGCCCCAGGATCAGGCGGACATCGAGTTCTTGCTGGAACTCCAGCGCTTGGGAAAGCTGACGTGACTCCGCCTCCCGGTCTTGTTTAACTCTCCTCTCAATATGGAATACGAAGCAGTCATCGGTCTGGAAACCCACGTCCAGCTCAAAACGAAATCGAAAATGTGGTGCGGTTGCGCCAATGCGTATGGCGCGGAGCCGAATACGAATGTCTGTCCGGTCTGCCTCGGCCTGCCGGGCGTGCTGCCCGTGCCGAACGACGAGGCGTTGCGCCTCACGGTCCTGACGGGGCTGCTGCTCAACTGCGAGATTCCGCGCTTCGCGAAGTTCGACCGGAAGAGTTATTTCTATCCGGACATGCCGAAGAATTACCAGATCACCCAATACGACAAGCCCTCCACGGCGAACGGTTTTGTGGAGTTTGAGTTTGCGGGCGCGGGCTCGACCGATGGCCGGTCGCGGGTGCGCATCACCCGGGCGCACCTGGAAGAGGACGTGGGCAAGAGTTTTCACTTCGAGCGCACCAGCGGGCTGGATTTCAATCGCGCCGGCGTGCCGCTCATGGAAATTGTTTCCGAACCGGACCTCACCAGTCCGGACATGGCTTACGAGTATCTGAACGCGCTTAAGGAGATTCTCATCTACGGCGGCGTGAGCGATTGTGACATGGAGAAGGGCATGGTGCGCTGCGACGTGAACGTCAGCGTGCGGCCTGTCGGCGCGAAGGAACTCGGCGCGAAGATTGAGATCAAGAACATGAACAGTTTTTCCGGCGTCCGTCGCGCGCTGGAGTACGAAATCCCGCGCCAGATCGCCGTGGTGAAGAGCGGCGGAAAGCTCGTCCAGTCCACCCGCCGCTGGGATGACGTGACCGGCATCACCGAGCAGATGCGCACGAAAGAAGATGCGCATGACTACCGCTATTTCCCTGATCCCGATTTGATGCCCTCCGCGCCGGATGACGCGTGGCTGGCGGAAGTGAAGTCGCGCGTGGTGGAGTTGCCACTGGCGCGCAAGCAGCGGTTCATGCGCGACTACGGTCTTCCGGCTTCGGATGCGGAGACTTTCAAGAACGACGTGCCGCTGGGGGATTACTTTGAGGGCATCGCCAAAAACTCGAAGAACCCAAAAGCCATCGCCAACTGGGTCATTAACAACCTGCGGGCGAAGTTGGCGGAGGCTAGCGAACGTAGGACAGGCGTCGCGCCTGTCTCCATTCAAGACCGTGGAGCGGAAAATTTAGAGACAGGCGCGACGCCTGTCCTACCGGGGACGTTCGCGGACCTGAAGTTTCCGCCCGCCGCGCTGCTCGAACTCGTCAGCCTCGTCGAAGCCAAAACCATCAGCAGCGCCGCCGCGCAACAGGTGTTTGTTGAAATGTTCGACACCGGAAAGTCACCGACAGTGATCGTGCAGGAAAAGGGCCTTGCGCAAGTCAGCGACACCGGCGCGATCGAGAAATTCTGCGACGAAGTCATCGCCGCGAACCCCGGCCCGGCGAACGATTTCAAATCCTGCAAACCTGCTGCGCTGAATTTCCTCAAAGGCCAGGTGATGAAACTGAGCAAGGGCAAAGCAAATCCTGCCGTCGCGGGTGAGATTCTGGAGCGCAAACTAAAATCCTAAATGAGCCCAACGAAACTCCTCCCCACCGATTTCTCCCGGCGAACCTTTCTCAAAGCCAGTTCGGCGGCGGCCGGAGGACTGGCGCTGGGCGGATTCGGCTGGCCAACGCTGGCGGAAGCTGGCGGCAAAGCCTCCGGCCTCGCCGTTGCCGATCTGCCCAAAGGTACCGCGCCCAAGCCTGTTGCGTTTCCGCATTTCCCGAGTCGCCTGCATGCTTTCGTGTGGCGCAACTGGCCGCTGGTCACCGTTGATCGGATGGCGCGCGTCGTGGGCGCGAAACCGGCGGAGATCAAGCGCCTGGGCCGCACGATGGGCCTCGGCGCTCCGCCGCGCATCACCCGCGATCAGCAGGCGCGTTCCTACATCACCGTCATCAAGCGCAACTGGCATTTGCTGCCTTACGAGCAACTGCTCAACCTGCTCGACTGGAACGCGGAGCAACTCGCCTTCACCTTGCGCGAAGATGATTTCCTCTGGGTCAAGCTCGGCAATCTAAAGCCGCAATGCGAGCCGCTGCGGTATCAGCCGCCGGATGAAGCCATGCTGCGGCGCGAAGGCGAGATCGCGCGGATCGTGCGGGAGGAATTTCCGAAGGGCGCGGCCCATGCGGAAGAACCGTTGTTTGGTTTCGTGGCGCAGCTTTCGAGCATGCCCGCCGCATCCGCCATCAAGCCCGCCGCCACCGACTCGCTCCGTTTCTGCTACTCCTACTTCGCGCTCTACGGCGATCCCTTGCTCGAAAAACACGCCGATCCTTATCCGGAAGGCTTGCTGGCGCGACTCGCGCAGGCCGGCGTCAACGGCGTGTGGTTGCAAGCGGTGCTGCACAAGCTCGCGCCGTGTCCGTTCGAGCCGGAACGCAGCGCGCGGTATGCGGAGCGTTTGAAAAACCTGGCCGCGCTCGTGGCGCGGGCGCGGAAGCACGGCATCCGGATTCTGCTCTACTTGAATGAGCCCCGCGCGTTGCCGCTGCGATTCTTCGAGAGTCGCCCGCAGCTCAAGGGCGTCGTGGAAGGCGACCACGCCGCGCTTTGCACCAGCGTGCCCGAGGTGCAGGACTTCATCGTGAATTCCATCGCCACCATCTGTCGCGCGGTGCCGGACTTGGGTGGATTTTTCAGTATCAGCGGCTCGGAGAACTTGACGAACTGCTGGTCGCACGGCGGTGGCGCGGGTTGCCCGCGCTGCGGCAAACGCCCGCCGGCGGACGTGGTGGCTGGCGTCAACCGGCTGTTCGTGGATGGGATCAAGAAGGCCGGCACGAAGGCGCAACTCATCGCGTGGGACTGGGGCTGGAACGATGCGTGGGCCGGGGACGTGATCCGGCAGTTGCCGGCGGAAGCGACGTTGCAAAGCGTGAGCGAGTGGAGTCTGCCCATCGAGCGCGGCGGCGTGAAGTCCGAGGTCGGCGAATACTCGATCTCCTCCATCGGGCCAGGACCGCGGGCGCAGCGGCATTGGAAGATCGCGCGCGAACGCGGGCTGAAGACGATTGCGAAAATCCAGGCTGGCTGCACGTGGGAACTTTCCGCCGTGCCGTACATTCCCGCGGTCGAGAATGTCGCGCGCCACGCGGAGAATCTTCGCGGCGCGCACGTTGACGGTTTGATGCTGGGCTGGACGTTGGGCGGTTACCCCTCGCCGAATCTTGAAGTCGTTTCCGAAACGCTCGCCTGCGGTTCCGGCGACGAAGCCATGAAGCGCGTGGCGCAACGTCGCTTCGGCCCGACGCTCGGCCCAGAAGTGGTGAAAGCCTGGCGCGGATTCAGCGCGGCGTTTCGCGAGTTTCCATATCACGGCGGCTTGGTTTATTCCGGCCCGCAGCAGATGGGCCCGGCGAACCTGTTCTGGGCTGAACCCACCGGCTACGCCGCCTCGATGGTGGGTTTCCCATACGACGACTTGAACGCCTGGCGTGCGATCTATCCGCCGGAGATTTTCGTGCAGCAATTCGAGAAAGTCGCCGACGGCTTTGATCGCGCCCTCGCAGACCTGCAAGCGGCGATGGCCCACGAGCCAGGCACAACTCCCGCCCAGCGTCGTGCCCTGGCCGCCGAATGTGGCGTCGCCGAAGCTGCGGCCATCCATTTCCGGAGTTCGGCCAATCAAGCGCG
>CAIKLQ010000085.1 GCA_903828255.1 uncultured Verrucomicrobiota bacterium | reverse complement strand
GGACCTGCCGGAAACCACCGGCACTGACATTGGCTTTGAAATCCGAACCGACCAGGGCTTCGCGGGGGTCAGTTTTCCGGTTTCGCAGATCGCAGCGACCGCCTGGCATGACTTGGTGGGCCGTTACGACGGCAAGAAGCTGGAACTTTTTTGCGACGGCCGGCGCATGGCCGGGAAGCCGTGGACCGGGGTTTTGCAGCCGAATCGCGAACCGCTGCTGATCGGCGCGGAGACTGATGGCGGCAAAGTAGTCCGGCATTTCCACGGCGAACTGGATGCGGCTGCGCTCTGGTCGCGGGCGCTCGCGAATGACGAAGTGGCCCGGCTCAATGGCTTGGGCACGCTTCGCAAGGTCGGGCGCTGATCGGTCGAGGATTCAGTTTGGCCTGGTGCCGTCCGCGTGCTAGTCTTCGGCGTGCGTGTGACAAATCGTTCCAAACCTTGACCCCCTGACCCCATGCAAATCACCAAACAACTCGCCATCTTTCTCGACAACCGCCCGGGCACGCTCGCCCGGGTGTGCGACGCGCTCGCCGCGGAAAAAATCAACATCTACGCCATTTCGACCAGCGACACCGTGGACCACACGGTCATTCGCATGGTCGTGAGCGATTACCGCAAGGCGCTAAGAATCTTTGAGGAACACGGCACCCTCGTCGTGGAAGACGACGTGGTGATGATCGAGGGCGACAACAAATCCGGCTCGCTCGCCAAGATCGCGCACAAACTTTCCACCGCGAAGGTGAACATCGAATACGCCTATTGCGCCACGCCGCCCAACGCGAAGAAGGGCTTGCTAATCCTGCGGGTGAACGATGCGAAGAAAGCGTTGAAGGCGCTCAATACTTGAAATAGGGGAGGCGTGAAACGTGAAGCGTGAACCGGAATCGTCCGCAAGTATATTCCCGCATTCCGCATCCCGCATCCCGCCCCCTGCCGCTTCGCACCTGACACCGTTGAACCCCCTCCTTTACCAAATCAACACCCGCTGCTGGCTGCGTGAGCTTTCCGCCGCGGCGGGCAACCCCGTCACCCTTGCCGACGTGCCAGTCGCCGAGTTCGCGCGTTGGCGCAAACTCGGCTTCACGCATCTCTGGCTCATGGGGGTCTGGACCCCGGGACCCAAAGGCCGCGCGCTGGCTCTGAACGAGCCGGATCTACGCCGGGCCTACAACGCAGCCCTTCCCGGTTGGCGGGACGACGATGTCGGCGGCTCGCCGTATGCCATTGCGGATTACCGTGTGCCGCCCGCTTTGGGCGGTGACGCTGGACTAAAACAGTTTCGCGACCAGCTTCACGCGCACGGTTTGAAATTGATTCTGGATTTTGTGCCCAACCATCTCGGGCTGGACCACGCGTGGTTGCGCGAACGGCCGGATTTGTTCGTGCAAAGTCCGGGGGAAGCGCCGGGCACGTTTGCGCAAGCTACCGTCGCCGGCATACGCTGGCTGGCGCAGGGCAAGGACCCTTACTTCGCTCCGTGGACGGACACGGTGCAGTTGGATTACCGCCGCCCCGCCACCCGCAGCGCCATGCAGGAGCTGCTGCTCTCGGTGGCCGCGCGCTGCGACGGCGTGCGTTGCGACATGGCGATGCTGCTGCTGAGCGAAGTCTTCGCCAAGACCTGGGCGCATTTGCCATGCGCTACCGAAACTCCGGCGCGCGAGTTTTGGGCGGAGGCCATCCCGGCCGTGAAGGCCGCGCAACCGGGTTTTTTGTTTCTCGCAGAAGTCTATTGGGGTCTGGAAAGTCGCCTCCAGGAACTGGGCTTCGATTTCACCTACGACAAGGAACTTTACGACAAGTTGTTCTGGCGCGACGGAGCGGGCGTGCAGCGGCACCTGCTCGGCTTGTCGCGCGAAGCCCGCGCTCGCGGTGCGCACTTCCTCGAAAACCACGACGAGCCGCGCATCGCCGCGCAACTCTCGCCCGCTGAACAACGCGCGGCGGCGTTGGTCATCCTTGGCCTGCCCGGCATGAGATTTCTCCACGAGGGCCAGCTTACCGGCGCGCGGGTGAAGCTCCCCGTCCAACTCGCCCGCCGCCGCGCCGAACCGCCGGACGAAGCCGTGGCGAAGGTTTACGAGCAATTGCTGGCCAACTTGGCTGGCACGGCGGTCGGGCGTGGCGAAGCGCAACTTCTCGCGCCGCGCGCCGCCTGGCCGGAAAATCCGACCGCGCAGAATTTCATCATTGTGCAATGGCGGATGCAGGGACCAGGTTTTGATCTCGTGGTCGTGAACCTGGCGCCGCATCGCAGCCAGTGTTATGTGCCGCTGGTCGGGCCGGAACTCGCCGAGCATAACTGGTCGCTGCGGGATCGGCTCGGCCCGGATACTTACGAACGCTTCGGCGCGGACCTTGCCAGTCAAGGGCTTTATCTGGATGTGGCGGCACACGGCGCGCAGTTGTTCCACTTCGAGCCGCGGCGCTAACTTTTTCTCCGCGGCCTCCTCCTCAATTTGGTTGCGGATTCGAGGACGAGAACGAGGAGGATTTCGCGTGCGCGGCTCCGCGCTTATCTTCGCCACCCGCAGAATTTAAAAATCATTTATTGCGCCCACTGGGGCTTTGCGCGAAAACTATCAAAATTTCCGGCAATCAAAATTCGGCCGGGCGAAGAGCAAGCGAAAGCGATGATTAGCAGAGCAGCAACGAAGCAAAAAGGCGGGCGAGTCCGACGAGTCGCCCCCGGCGCACAGGGTTTGTACGACCCGCAATTCGAGCATGAAGCCTGTGGCGTGGGCTTTGTCGTCAACCTGAAGGGCAAGAAATCCCACGACATCATCCGGCAAGCGACCCAAATCCTGGTGAACCTGGATCACCGTGGCGCCTGTGGCTGCGAACCAAACACCGGTGACGGCGCGGGCATTCTCATCCAGACGCCGCACGAATTTCTGAAGCTGGTTTCCAAGGAAGCCAAGGTCAAACTCCCGCCCGCCGGCCAGTACGGTGTGGGTATGATGTTCCTGCCGCAGGACAAGAAGGAGCGCGCCAACTGCGAGAAGATTTTTGAGGGCATCGCCACCGAAGAAGGCCAGAAAGTGCTCGGCTGGCGCACCGTGCCCACCGACAACAATTCGCTGGGCGAAACCGCGAAAGCTTCCGAGCCGTTCGTGCGGCAGGTGTTCATCGCGCGCGATGCCAAGCTCGCCGATGATCTGGCCTACGAGCGCAAGCTTTACGTCATCCGCAAGCGCGCGGAAAACGCCATTCGTTATTCCGGCACGGTTGCCGGCGGCGACTTTTTCTACATTTCCAGCCTGTCGTTCAAGACGGTCGTTTACAAAGGCATGTTGCTGACGACGCAGCTTAACACCTATTACCCCGACCTTACGCACCCGGCGATGACCTCGGGGCTGGCGCTGGTACATTCGCGCTTTTCGACCAACACGTTCCCGAGCTGGAATCGCGCGCACCCCAATCGCTACATGGCGCACAACGGCGAAATCAACACCCTGCGCGGCAACGTCAACTGGATGAAGGCGCGCCAGGCCATGTTCGAGAGCGAGTTGTTCGGCGCCGACATGAAGAAAATCCTGCCGATCATCAACACCGACGGCAGTGATTCGGCGATGTTCGACAACTGCTTGGAACTGCTCACCCTTGCCGGCCGTTCGCTCCCGCACGCGATCATGATGATGATCCCAGAGCCGTGGTCGAAGCACGAGAGCATGAACGACGCGAAGAAGGCGTTCTACGAATTTCACTCGTGTTTGATGGAGCCTTGGGATGGCCCGGCGTCCATCGCGTTCACCGACGGTAAGTGCATTGGCGCGATTCTCGACCGCAACGGCCTGCGCCCCTCGCGCTATTACGTCACGAAGGACGACATGGTCATCATGGCCAGCGAAGTCGGCGTGCTCGACATCGCGCCGGATCGCGTCTTGCAAAAGGGCCGCCTGCAACCGGGCCGCATGTTTCTCGTGGACATCGAGCAGGGCCGCATCATCGCGGACGAGGAAATCAAACAACAGATCGCGACCGCGCAACCGTATCGGCGCTGGCTGAAGGAAAACCTGGTCAAGCTCGCAGACGTGCCGGACCCGGGCATCGCAACGATTCCGGCCCACGAGACCGTGCTGCAACGTCAGCTTGCGTTTGGCTACACCTTCGAGGAGTTGCGGATGTTGATCGCCCCCATGGCCCGCGATGGGAACGAAGCCATCGGCTCGATGGGCACGGACACGCCGCTTGCCGTGCTCTCCAACAAATCGCAACCGCTGTTCAACTACTTCAAACAACTCTTCGCCCAGGTCACCAACCCGCCGATTGACTGCATCCGCGAGGAAATCATCACCGCGACCGAAACGGCCATTGGCTCGGAGCGCAACCTGTTGGAGCCCGGCCCGGAAAATTGCCGGCTTATCGAACTCAAGTCGCCCATCCTCAGCAACGAGGAATTCAACAAGCTCAAGCACGTCACCCTGCCCGGCTTTAAATCCGCCACCGTGCCGATCCTGTTTCGGGCGGGAGCCGGCCCGAAGGGTTTGGAATCGGCGATGGAGGATTTATGTCGCGCGGTGAACCAGGCGATTGCGGACGGAAATAACATTGTCATTCTCTCCGACCGCGGCGTGAACCCGGAATGGGCGCCGCTTCCTTCGCTGCTGGCGGTCGCGGGCGTTCATCATCATCTCATCCGCGAAGGCACGCGCACCCAGGTCGGCTTGGTGCTCGAATCCGCCGAACCGCGCGAGGTGCATCACTTCTCGCTGCTCATCGGTTACGGTTGCGGCGCGATCAATCCTTATCTGGCGTTTGAGACGCTCGACGACATGATCCGCCAGGGGTTGCTCCCGGGCTTGGATCACAAGACGGCGTGCAAAAATTATCTCAAAGCCGCAATGAAGAGCGTCGTGAAGGTCGCCTCGAAGATGGGCATCTCCACGATTCAAAGTTACTGGGGCGCGCAAATCTTCGAAGCCATCGGCCTGAAGAAAGAGGTCGTGGACAAGTATTTCACTTGGACCCCGTCGCGCGTGGAAGGCGTCGGGCTGGAGGTCATTGCGCAGGAGGTTTTGACCCGGCATCAGCGCGCGTTTCCCGAACGGCAGGTCACCGGCCCCACGCTCGAAACCGGCGGCCAATATCAGTGGCGCGACGATGGCGAATATCATCTGTTCAACCCGCAGACGATCCACAAGCTCCAGCACGCCGTCCGCACCTCGAACTACCAGACGTTCAAGGAATACTCGAAGCTCGTGGATGAGCAGACGAAGCACTGGTGTACGTTGCGCGGCTTGCTGGATTTCAAGGCCGCCAAGCCAGTGCCGATTGAAAAGGTTGAATCGGTAGAAAGCATCATGCGCCGCTTCAAATCGGGCGCGATGAGTTACGGCTCGATCAGCAAAGAGGCGCACGAAACGCTCGCCATCGCCATGAACCGCATTGGCGGCAAGTCCAACACCGGCGAGGGCGGCGAAGACCCCGAACGTTACAACCTCGAAGCGAATGGCGACTCGAAAAATTCCGCCATCAAGCAAGTTGCCTCCGGTCGGTTCGGCGTAACGAGCCTCTACCTCGTCAAGGCGAAGGAGCTGCAAATCAAGATGGCCCAGGGCGCGAAGCCGGGCGAGGGCGGGCAATTGCCCGGCTCGAAAGTTTATCCGTGGATTGCCAAGGTGCGCTACTCGACCCCGGGCGTGGGTTTGATTTCGCCCCCGCCGCATCACGACATTTATTCGATTGAAGATTTGGCCGAGTTGATTCACGACCTGAAGAACGCGAATCATCACGCGCGAATCAGTGTGAAGCTCGTGGCCGAGGTGGGCGTGGGCACGATCGCGGCGGGCGTCGCCAAAGCGCACGCCGACGTGGTGCTGATCAGCGGTTTCGATGGCGGCACGGGCGCGTCGCCGCAAACCTCCATCAAGCACGCGGGCATTCCTTGGGAGCTGGGTCTCGCGGAAACGCACCAGACGCTCGTGCTGAACAATCTCCGTTCGCGCATCGTGGTCGAGACGGACGGCCAGTTGAAGACCGGCCGCGACGTGGTCATTGCCGCGCTGCTCGGCGCGGAGGAATTTGGTTTTGCCACCGCGCCGCTGGTGGCGATGGGCTGCCTGCTGATGCGCGTCTGCCATTTGAACACCTGCCCGGTGGGCGTCGCCACGCAAGACCCGGAGTTACGGAAGCGATTCGTCGGCCAGCCGGAGGACGTGGAGAATTTCATGCGCTTCATTGCCACGGAGGTCCGCGAGATCATGGCGCAACTGGGCTTCACGCAACTCAACAAGATGATCGGGCGTACCGACCGGCTCGAAGCGAAATCGGCCGTGGAGCATTGGAAGGCGAAGGGCCTCGACTTCACCAAAATTTTGTTCCAACCGGAAGTCCCGACCGACGTGGGCCGTTTCTGCACGGTGCCGCAGGATCATGGCCTCGACAAGGCGCTCGACAACACCGTGCTCCTCAAGCTTTGCGAGCCGGCCATCGAGCGGAAGGAAAAAGTTTTGGCCGTACTGCCCATCCGTAATGTGAACCGCGTCGTTGGCACCATTGTCGGTAGCGAGATTACGCGGCGCTGGGGCGCGGAAGGCCTGCCCGAGGACACGATTGAAATCAATTTCTCCGGCAGCGCGGGCCAGAGTTTTGGCGCGTTCATGCCGAAGGGAATGACCTTCATGCTCGAAGGCGACGCGAACGATTACGTGGGCAAGGGTTTGTCCGGCGGCAAGATCATCGTTTATCCGCCCGAGCAATCCACGTTTGTCCCGGAGGAGAACATCATCATCGGCAACGTGGCGCTGTACGGCGCAACGGCGGGCGAGGCATACATTCGCGGCATGGCGGGCGAACGGTTCTGCGTCCGCAACAGCGGCGTCACGGCGGTGGTGGAATCCGTCGGCGATCATGGTTGCGAATACATGACCGGCGGGCGCGTGGTGATCCTCGGTCCGACCGGGCGGAATTTCGCCGCCGGCATGAGCGGCGGCGTGGCTTACGTGTTGGACGAGACGGGGGACTTCCCGGGCCGCTGCAATCAGCAGATGGTCGCCCTAGAAAAACTGGAAGCCACGGACGAGATGGAGGAGGTCTGGAAAATGATCCAGCGGCATCAGACCTACACGCGAAGCGAGTGCGCGGCGAAGATTCTGGCAGACTGGAAATCCTTCGTATCGAAGTTCGTGAAAGTGATGCCGAAGGACTACCAGCGCGTGTTGCAGTCGCTCAAGAAAGTGCAGTCCCAGGGCCTGACCGGCGACCAGGCGATCATGGCGGCGTTCGAGGAAAACGTCCGCGACGCGGCACGCGTGGGCGGGGGATGATGCCCTGGCGTTGACACGAAATGAAATCGCTCGCTCCCACAGGACTTCCGCTTCCGCTGCGCCGCTCACGGGCCGCCACAATGCCGACCTCTCGCCACAGGCCCGGAGTTTGGGAGGACGGGGCGCGTTGTTTCACGCCGCGCCCGACCTCGCGGTGGAAGTGCTTTCACCCTCCGATTCGATCACCAAGACCGAGCGCCGGATGCCGATCTACCTTTCCTTCGGCTCGCGGCTGGCGTTGCTGGTTGACCCGAAGAACAAGACCGTCCGCGTCTATCGCCCTGGCGAGAGTTTTGAATTGTTGCGTGGCGACGGCTTCCTGTCCGGCAACTCCGTATTGCCGGGCTTCCGCGTGTCGCCGGCAAAAATCTTTGAAGGCGTCTAACCACCACTGATTCATGGGCAAACCCACAGGATTCATCGAATACTTGCGCGAACTGCCGCTCGACCGAGCGGCCATCGAGCGCATTCAGGATTGGAACGAGTTCCATCAGCACCTGCCGGAGGCGGATCTACGCAAGCAGGGCGCGCGGTGCATGGATTGCGGCATCCCGTTCTGCCACACCGGCCAACTCGTCAGCGGCATGGCCAGCGGCTGCCCGATTCACAACCTCATCCCCGAATGGAACGACCTCGTCTATCGCGGGCTGTGGCAGGAGGCGCTCGAACGGCTGCACAAGACGAATAATTTCCCCGAGTTCACCGGCCGCGTCTGCCCCGCGCCGTGCGAAGGCTCGTGCGTGCTGGGCATCAACGCCCCGCCCGTCACGATCAAGAACCTTGAGTGCAGCATCATTGATCACGGTTGGGAAAGTGGGTGGGTCCCGCCCGAACCTCCGGCGAAACGCACCGGCAAGAAGGTGGCCGTGATCGGCTCTGGCCCGGCGGGACTTTGCGCCGCCGCCCAGTTGAACCGCGCTGGCCACCTCGTCACCGTGTTCGAGCGCGCCGATCGTCCCGGCGGATTGCTGATGTACGGCATCCCGAACATGAAGCTCGACAAGAAGGAAGTCGTGCTGCGCCGGCTCAAGCAGATGGAAGCTGAAGGCGTTCAGTTTGTTTGCAACACCGAGGTTGGGAGAAATTATCCGGCGGAAAAATTGTTGAAGGAATTTGATGCGACCGTGCTCGCGACCGGCGCGACGAAGCCGCGCGATTTGCCCATCGAAGGCCGCCAACTGGGAGGCCTTCACTTCGCGATGGAGTTTCTCACGGCGAACACCCGGAGCATTCTCGCCGGTCAAAAAAACGGCAGCTTCATTGATGCGGCGGGCAAGGACGTGATCGTCATCGGCGGCGGGGACACCGGCACGGATTGCGTTGGCACCTCAATGCGCCACGGCTGCAAATCCCTGGTGCAGGTCGAGATTTTGCCCAAACCGCCGCTGGACCGCGCCAAGGACAACCCCTGGCCGGAGTGGCCCAAGATTTACAAGATGGATTACGGCCAGGAAGAAGCCGCCGCGAAATTTGGGGCGGATCCGCGCGTTTATCTCACCACCGCCACCCAGTTTGAAGGCGACGCCCACGGCCACGTCAAAGCCGTCCACACGGTTCAGGTGGAATGGGCTAAGAGCAACAAAGGCCAGTTCATTCCCAAGCACCTGCCCGGCACCGAAAAAATTGTGCCCGCACAACTCGTGTTGCTCGCGATGGGTTTCCTCGGACCGGAACAGCCGCTTCTCGAAGCCCTCGGCGTCGAACGCGACCCGCGCACAAACGCGCGCGCCGAGTTTGAGAAATACTCAACGAACCTCCCAGGCGTGTTTGCCTGTGGCGATTGTCGTCGTGGCCAGAGCCTGGTGGTGTGGGCCTTTAACGAAGGCCGCGGGGCCGCGCGCGAGTGCGACCGCTATTTGATGGGTGCGACTAACTTGCCGTAGCTTCAAGGCCCGCCTTGTTTGCGAGTGAATCCGTACTGGCGCTGAGCGCGACAGCGGCCCGAATTTTCTGCCGCGTTTTCTGTGTTTCGCCCGCTGCGACCAGTCGTGCTCCTTTGTTTGCAGCCTTGCGCCTGCCGGGATTAGCACGCGAACCGACAATGTCGTTGGTATGCGCGACACCCGCCGACATGAAGAACGGCATTCCCCAAGAAAGCAAAAAGGCGCGAAGTGAATTCACTTCGCACCGGGGAAAAACCCGCCGCACTCCGCGCGCTACTTGAGCCGCCAAGTGATGCGCGCCTTGTTCAAATCGTAGGGGGACATCTCCATTTTGACCCGGTCGCCGGTCGTCAAGCGCACAAACCGTTTGCGCATCTTCCCGCAAATGGTCGCGAGGACGAGGTGTTTGTTATCCAATTCCACCCGGAACATCGTGCCCGGCAGCACGGTGTGGATTCGGCCCTCCAACTCGATCGGTTCTTCTTTCATTCGGGGGCGTCCGTAAGAAATCGGCGAGGCCCGGTTCTCCCGAACCCCGCCGTAAAAGCTGATCCTGATTAGTATCGGCCGCGTCCGCCACCACCACCACCGCCGCCGTATTCACGACGACCGCCACCACCACCACCACCACCACCGCCGCCGTACTCACGACGACCGCCGCCACCACCGCCGCCGGGGCGCTCTTCCCGTGGCCGGGCGATATTCACCGTCAACGCGCGCCCATCCATTTGCGCACCGTTCATGGCGGCAATGGCCTTTTCCGCCTCTTCAGGCGTGCTCATGGTGACGAAGGCAAACCCGCGCGAGCGACCACTCACGCGGTCCATCATCAGGTTGGCTTCCACGACCGTGCCGTGAGGCGCAAACGCGTCCTGGAGGTCGTTTTCCGTGGTGTTGAAGGAAAGGTTTCCAACAAACAATTTACTGCTCATGTGATGTCCATCTGTCCTAGACTCAAATGTGCTCTCTTCAGACTGTTCCCGACTACCGGGTTTCAAATCATCACTGAACCATGTTCACTTGAAGATTTACCATGACTTGAAAGCCACACGCTATCTACAGACGCGCGTCAGCGTGACGGTTTAGGCCAATAATGCAAGCACTAACTGCAAAAAAACGCCCACCCGCTTCAATGGCTGCCGCCCAACTTGCTCCAGAGCCGTGGGAGTTTTTGCGCGAAATCGCAGAGCTCCAGCCCCCCACCCGGCGTGTTGGCGACGATTCGCCGCCAGCCGGGTCAAAGAAGCTGGTGCTCCAGTGGTCGAAGATTCACAACACAGAGAATGGTTGCTGGAAACCGAAAGGCGCCGGAGCGGATGCTTGCCGGGTTTTCCGGCTTGCCTCGGCACGAATCTCCGCCCATGAATAAGCTATGAAACTTTTTGGCCTGACGGGCGGCATTGGCATGGGCAAATCCGCTTCGGCGCAATTGCTCGGCTGGCGCGGCGCAAAAGTGGTGGACACCGACGATCTCGCGCGCCGCGTGGTCGAACCGGGGCAGCCGGTTTTGGCCGAATTACAGCGCACGTTCGGGCCGGAAATCGTCGGCCCGGACGGACAACTGAAGCGGGAAGAGCTCGCCCGGTTGGTTTTCGCCGATGCCGGGGCGCGAAAACAGCTCGAGGGGATTTTGCATCCGCTCATTCATGAGTTGTGGCGGACGCAAGTGGAAGCCTGGCGAGCCGAGGGCTGTCAGGTGGCCGTGGTGGTGATTCCGCTGCTGTTCGAAACGGAGGTCGAGTCCGAGTTCGACGCGATCATCTGTGTGGCTTGTTCGGCGGCCACCCAGTGGGAGCGCCTGCGGGAGCGCGGTTGGTCGCCCGAACAGAGCGCGCAACGCAACGCCGCCCAACTGCCGGTCGAGGCAAAAATGGCCCGGGCCAATTACGTCGTTTGGACTGAGGCCGGCATGGATGTCCACGCGCAACAGGTTTATCGCATCGTGCCCCTCGTGCGCTGATCCGCCGCAACAGGTGAACTCCCAGCCAGACGAAACATGAAAAACAAACTGATGGCAGGCGCGGTGCTAGCATTGCTCGCAGCCCTCCACCCGCCACTCTCCCCCCTCCACGCCCAAACCACAGCCTTCACCTATCAGGGCCATTTGACCGCCGGTGGAAATGTGGCCAACGGCAGCTACGACCTAACCTTCGCGCTTTACGCTGCGGCCAGTACCGGGACGCCGCAGGGCCCGACGCTGACCAACTTCGCCACGGCCGTCAGCAGCGGGCGGTTCACCGTGACATTGGATTTCGGCAACGAGTTCCCGGGCGCGGCCCGCTGGCTAGAACTCGGCGTGCGTACGAATGGCGGTGGGGCGTTCACCCCGCTGACCCCACGGCAGCCGATCACCCCCACGCCTTATGCCATCTATGCAGCCGGCGCGACTACCGCCACCACGGCTACGACAGCGAACTCTGTGGCGGCGGCAAACATTGCCGGCGCGCTCGCCTTCACCCAACTCCCGGCCAACCTTGTGACCAACGGGCAGCGGAACGTGGCGCTCGCGGGCAGCTTTACTGGTGACGGCGCCGGCTTGACCAATCTCCCGGGCGGCAGCGGCACGACCTATACCAACGAACCTACCGGGCTACCCGGCGTCGTCACCGCGCAGAATGGCATCGGCACGAACCTAAGCCCGTTGCTGACGTTTACTCAAGTCGTGCGGACGGCGCCTTCTAACAACTATGTTTTTATAGGTGCCGGCACCGTTGCGGTGAATACAAACTTCTACCCGCTGGCGCTCACCGGCACCAATAGTATCTGGACCAACAGTGCCAATGGCCTCATGTTGAATTATACCACAACCAACCCCAACTCGGCCAAATGGACGCTGACCGATGGGGGCGTGCGTTTGTATCATAGCGGCAATGCCATCAACTGGACAGTTGACACAGGGGCCCCGCCCGCTCCTACCGGAGCGTTGATTCAGTATCCCTACACTATCGCGGTGTTGAGTACGAACCTGGCGGGGTTGTTGCAGGCCGGACAGTACATGACGCTTTACAGCAATCAACAGGCTGTTTTTGACTTGGGAGGCTACTCCATCTTTCAATTGGGAAATCTGGGCAGCAACGGAATGGCGTTCGCGGTATGGGATACTTTTTATCGGAAGACGAACATGGTTCTCGCATTGCAACCCGGTGAAATTGACGTGGTAAAGATTCGCGGTAGTGGGTCCACGTTGACGAACACTGGCTTCCAAGGCACCCAAATCCCTTTCACCCACGCGCCGCGCGGCATCGCGAACTACAATGACTACTACCTGGTGCCCGGCGGCACCCCCTTCACCGGCCCGGACGAGCCGGGCGAGCAGGTGATGACCAATGCCCTGCTTTGTCTCTCAACCAACGCCGGCTTGATCGCGTGTAACAACAACTGGGTGCGGCTCGACTTCGGGTGGACCTATTCCAGAGAGTCGCCCATCGTAGCCGATGCTGGCAAGTTCCCTTCCGGAATGCCTTACCTGACGTCGTTGGCGCACTCCTTGGGGATAAAGGTCCAGGGCGAATTGCTTTATGGAGCCTATCCCGCTCAGAAAACCGCCATTCCCCAAGCTGTCGCGGATTGCCTTGGCCTGGGCTTTGATGGCGTTGGCATCCTCCACGACATCAACCATTCCAGCCCCGGCAATTACATCACGATGGAGGAGTTGCGGGAGATCATCAAGATGGGCAACGAGGGTCGCTGGCTAGCCAACGCGCAATACAATGGGGTGGTCATCAACCACAACGCCGCGTTCTGGACCTCGGTGAACTTACTTCAGGACACCACCGTGTTCATGCCGCCGGAAATGGCGCTCGTTAATTTCTTTGGGTATGACCCCGGCTATGCCAAATCCAGCACCCGAGAAATTGCTGACCATGTGCGCACGAACGCCCTCAACTTTTCGTGGTGGACTTGTCCGGGGCATTATCCGCACCAGAACTTGTGGCAGGGTGGAGAGTTCAATAATTACGACACCAACCTCGTGCGGCAATACCTGAGCGCCTCCCTGATGGCCGACGCCGGCTGGTGGATGTTCACCAGCGATGTGCATTACTTTCTGCCCTATCTCACGAACGCGGAGTTCTATGCTTGGTATGACGATCCGGCCAGCCATGGCGGGTTTGCCATCTACTCCAACTCGCTGGCTGAGGTATGGCAACGGCCTATCGGCGATCCAGGCAGTGGCACGAATGTATTCCTCCTCATCAACAGTGCCACCGGCAGCACGGCCACAGTGAGTTTTAACGTGACGAACTGGTCGGGCGGCGCAAGCAACACGGCCTACATCGTCCGCGATATTTGGAAGGGGATGAACATTGCGACGTTCACCAATGTCTTTAGCACCAGCGTCACGCAAACAAACATGCTGTTGGTCGCGGTGTTCCCGGCGGCGATTTCCGGGGTGTTTGCCGGCAACGGCAACGGCCTGACGTCCCTCAACGCGGCGAACCTCATGGGTTCTATTCCGGCCGCGGCACTGACTGCGGTTCCGGCGGGAAACCTGACTGGCACCGTGCCGCTGGCGCAACTCCCGGCCGCAGTCGTGACCAATGGCGCGAGTGGGTTGACACTCGCCGGCACCTTCACCGGCGACGGTAGCGGGTTGACCAACCTCAACCCCACGAAGCTCGGGAGCCTGGTGACCGATGCGCGGCTCTCGGCCAATGTGGCCCTGCGTACGGGTGGCAACACCTTCACGGGTAGCCAGCAAGTCATGGGCGACGTCAAGCTGGGCGGCAGCGGCCAATACTTTGTCCCCGGCGGCGATGAAAACCTCCGCCTAGTGAGAGGCATTGTCCGGGGAACCACGGCCGCCGGCTTAAACAAAGGCACCGGCTGGTCGGTAGATACCTATGGCGGGATTACCGTGATCAAATTCGCCAGCAGTTTTAGAGACCTACCTGCGGTCACAGTGACCGCCGAGAACGCTCGCGAAGCTTGGCATTTCAGCGTGGTGGTGGCCCTCAACAGCGTTACGGTCACAGCACGGCGAGCGGATGGGTCGCTGTTTGTAAACCCCTTCCATTTCACCGCCATCGGCCCGCGCTGACAGCGGGCCCAGGCGCCGGTTATGGCTTAGAGCCTGTTGGAAAACGCCCATTGACCGCGACTTCCAATCGCCCCCACGCCAACGGGGACCTCACCCGCCGTTAATCACCCCACAAGTTTTCGGCCCGCCGCCGAATACCATCCGCCCATCCCGTATTCTCCTCCAGCCAAGCCTCTGGTTTCGTTTCCAGTTTCGGGATTCGGGGGGAACCTGCCCCGCCTTCAGCGCCCCGGTCCCGCCGCCGCCGCCGGTGGCCCAGGGATGTAGATACTTTCGTAGCCAGGCAACGTGGGGATCAGCCGGTCGCACGCGAAGCCCCAGAGGTCCCAGTGCCCATCAATGTAGTTGCCGTTGCCGGGCAGCGGACAGGCTTGCGTGTAGAGGTACCACTTGCCCTCGATCTGGTAAAACGCCGGCGTGGCGACGTGGTAGATCGTGTCGTCGCGATACAGGCCCGCCCACTTCGTCTGGAGCACCGCGTCCACATCCGCCTGCGCCCAACCAGCCGCAGGGTCTTTGCTCACCGCGATGACGGGCCGCCAGCGTTTGCCCGCCGCGATACCGACTTCAATCGAGAGCAGGTAGGTGCCACCGATTTTGAAAACCTGATGCCACTCGTAGTAAGCGCCGGGCGTGGACGGGAAAATCTGGCCCATGCCGCGCGGGTCTTTGTCGTTGAAGTGGCGCATCCAGGTTTTCCCGTCGCGCGAAGTCGCCAGCCGGAGGCCGGGGAGCGTGCCGTCCTTGCCGCGATAGGAATAATACATGAACCAGTTCCAGCACCGCTCCTTCGCATTCCACTCGCGCAACACCGCCGCCTGCGATGCCATCTGCTCGAAATACGGCGCGGCCGGCTCGGGCGCGAGCACCGGTTGCGCGCCCACGCGCCGGACGGCCTCGGGCGTGATGCCGGAATAACCATCCGCCCCCGCCGGGCAGATCGCCAGCCCGATGCGGTCCTGCACCGCGGCCGTCGTGCCGGAATAGTAAATGTAGTAGGCCCCCTCCTCCGCCAGGTAAAGCACCGCGTCGAGCCGGATGCTTCCAGAATCCCAACCCGATTTGCCGGGGCTGAACACGGGATTGTGTTCGTCCTGATGCCAGGTGAACGGGTCAGACTTGAGCGCCCACGCCTTGCCGATGAAGCATAAGTTCCGGTTCGTCGCCGGCACACCCGAGTAAAACATCACCAGTCGCTCCGGGTCTTTCGGGTTGGGTAGGATGCACGGCTCCTGCAACTGTTGCGACTCCCACGCCGCGTTCGTGCGGTTGATGATGATTTCGCCGCGGATCGGCTTGAGTGGAACCGTCGCTTCGGCGGCAAAGACTGCACTCGGCGGCGCAGCCAGCAGGAAGAGCGAAACGAGAATAAGCTGGAGCAATTTCATGAGTCGGGCACGTAGCGTAGTGCGGGGCAGGCGGGTTAGGCAAAGGGATTCCGCAAGGAAACTCCCGACGGATGGCGGGAACGAAAGGGGTCTGGCGATCCCGCTCGACTATGCGTTCGTGATGGATTCCGGCCCGCCGAACCCACCTGTCTCCATGTTGATCGGTGAGGCGCTGGCGTCGTGCGCCGCGGTGATTGAGGCCGTCCAGCAGATTACGGCGCGGCCGCGCTGGGGCCCGAAAGGAACAGCGATGAAAGCCTTGGCTCGCAAAGCCCCGGCCCTAGCGGCCCGGTTCGCTGGCAACCCCAAGGAGTCTCCCGTTGTTACCTCGTCGGCTCGGCCTTGAAACCGGAACTGGTGCGGGAGGTGGTCATATTCGACGGCGAGACTTCCTGCACGCGGCTCGCTGGCACGGAGCCGGGCTGGCCGCTGGCGTCCTTGAAAATGTAACTGCCGTTTTGCAGTTTGGGCTTGCCCTGGGTGGTCATGCCCCTGCCGTTGTTGAGGGTAATGGTGTAAGGGCGCGCACAACCCGTCAGGAGCAGCGTGGCGAGCAGGGCCAGGGTGAGGGGAGGTTTCATTTTGGTTTTGGTCGATCGCCTGCCTTATGCCGGAAATTCCCGGGCGACACAAGCCTTCAGCCAAAGCGCTGAAGCGCCAAACCTTTCCGGAGATAAGGGGGAGGGGAAACACTCAAGAAACCAAATACCCAAAACCATTGCCACTTACCGCCGCAGGGCTTTGGCGACGGCTTCGGTGCGGGTGCGAACTTGCAGCTTCTCGTAAATTCGGCGGATGTAGGTCCGCACGGTCTCGAAGCTGATGCCGAGTTTTTCCGAAATCTCCTTGTACATCAGACCGTGGCTGAGCAAGTCGAGCACTTCCCGCTCGCGCTCGGAAAGTTCGTGGGTCGGGCCCGGCGCGGCAACCGGCTTGAGGAACGACTGCACCACCTTGCGCGCGATGTGCGTGGTCATGGGGGAGCCGCCGTTCCGCACCTCGCGAATGGCGTCCAACAACTCGGCGCGGGG
Organism: uncultured Verrucomicrobiota bacterium; assembly: GCA_903828255.1. Lineage (GTDB taxonomy): Bacteria > Verrucomicrobiota > Verrucomicrobiia > Limisphaerales > JADLHS01 > CAIKLQ01. Next base: position 361 of record CAIKLQ010000085.1, on the reverse strand, counting down.
CGTGCGCTTGAGCATGTAACCGCTGGCCCCGGCGGCGAGCGAAGCGAAAATATTCTCCGTATCCTCGTAGGCCGTGAGCATCATCACTTGCGTCTCCGGCAAAATCTGTTTCAGCCGCCGCACACATTCCACGCCGTTCATGCCTGGCAGATTGATGTCCATGAGCACGACCTGGGGAAGCTCCTTGGGCAGATTTTCCAATGCCGCCTCGGCGGTCGCATGCTGGCCCAGGCAGACAAATCCTTCCGTGCGGCTGATGACGCGAGCCAGCGTGCCGCGCAACTGCTCGTTGTCTTCCACAATGGAAATCGTGATGTTCATGGGCTCAAGCTGCGGGCTGCCGGATGGGGGCGGTCAAACG
>CAIKLQ010000084.1 GCA_903828255.1 uncultured Verrucomicrobiota bacterium | reverse complement strand
TGGATGGTGATGGTGCGGGCACCGGCGAGATGTTTGGCGAACAATCGGCGGTAGCTCCAGCCCTTGGTGTTCTCGGGGATTTCCTCGGTGCAGCGGGCCGTCCCGAAATCGTAAACGACTTCCCCTTGGTCGAACCGACTCATGATCTGCTTTTCGACGGGATCAATTTTCACGATCTGGCTGGCCGATGTCGCCGTGGAACAGTCATTCACTCTGGTTTCAATTCGACCGTTTCGTTAAGGCTGGTCTTGAAGTTGAACCGGTCGCCGGAAAAGGTTTGCGCCGTCGCGCCGCTGCGCACGAGTTGGACTTTCTGGCCCGGCCACGGGTTCTGCACCGTGCAGGCCTTGCCTTTCTCGCTGAGGATGCGGATGGCCTGAATCGTCCCGGCCTTGAGTTCGGCGCTGGCGAGGAACGCGCCGACGGCGCGCAGGCGGCCGAACCGGGCATCTTGGTCCTTCGGCCAGCAGGGGAAGAAACGCAGCACCCCTTCGTGGCTTTGCAGGAGCATTTCGTTGATGGCGAGGAAGCCGCCGCAATTTTCTATGCCGCCACCGCCGTAGTACTGCAACAGGTTCGGGAGTGAGTGCGTATCGCACTCGGTGCGCAGCTTCGCCAGAATCAGCTTGGGATCGTAGCCCACGCGGGCGCAGGCGGTGTACCAGGACGAGAAGCCGTTGTAGTCGGCCCACCGGTGCATGGCGTTGATCATGTGGTGGGAGATTTCGAGAAGTTTCGGGTCACTGTCGAGTCCGATGGCCCCGGCCGGGAAGATGTGGTGGATGCCAAGCGTGTTGCCGTCATGCCAGGCAAACCCCTGCTCGGAGTAACGGAATACCGTTTGGCCGCCGCGCTCCTGCAGCGGGAAGGCGCTGAGCTTCTCGAGGATGTCCTGCCATTTGGCCCGCTTGTCCGCGTCCACGCCGAGGTCTTGACTCATCAAGAGCATGTTCTTGAACAGGGTGCGGACGAGGCCGAGCGACAGCACAGGATTGAAGTCCGCGCCGGAGCCTTCGTGAATCGAGTCGTTGTAGATGACATACCGGCCCTTTTCCAGCTTGAGGTAATCCTCCCAAAAATCGGCAACCTCACGCAAATACGGATAGGCCGTCTGCCGGAGGAACTCCGCGTCCTGCGTGTACTGGTATTGCCAGATGAAATTGAGCGCGACGAAGGCCGCGTCCGAGCGCTGGCCCCAGTCCCCATCCGGGTTTTCTGGAAACAACCCCCACGGCCCGATGCACACCGGGAAATGGACCCCCTTCCATCCATGCCGCCGGGCCATCGCGCGCCCGTTGGCTACCGACTCCCCTATCGCTTGATAAAACGGCAGGGAGAGATCCGCGTGGTTGGCGGAGTAAACCATGTAGAAGGGGGCTTCAAAATTGTAGTTCAGGTGAAAGTCGCCGTGCCAGTTCGGGTTATCCGTGGTGACCCAATTGCCCCACAGGCCGGGCGCGACCTTGCCCGCCCGACTGCACGACCCCATCACATACAACGCCGCGTACCAGCGCTTCTCGATTTCCTTGTCCGGGATTTCGATGAACGACCGCGCCCAGAACTGCGTCCACCACGCCCGGTGTGCCGTCGCCAGCGCCTCAATCTTCTGCGGTGTCAATCCTCCCACGAGCTGCTTCGCCGCCGGCAGAAATTCGTGCGCGTCCAAATCGCTCAAGATCGCCGTTACCACCGTGGCCATCTCGCCTGGCTGGAGCGCCACTTCCAGCCCCTCCTTACCGATCACCCGTGTCGCTACTGCCACTTCACGGCTTTGGCCGGGCAACTCATCGGCCTTGCGCGTGAACCAACTCGTCGCCGAAACACCACCCCCACCGAGGCTCGCCTGCAACGCCCCGTCCACGAACACGCACATTTGCCGACCGTCGAACGTTCCGGCGACATACAACCATTTGTCTCTGGGCAGCGGCTGTTCCGTCTGCAACCACGTTCCGTTAATCGCCCACCGCAACCGGCCGGCCGACAACCCGAGACTGTAAGCCTGATTCCATTCGCCCTTGCTGACGATGTAGTTCGCCTCGGGACTGGTGCGGGCAATCTTGATCCACGCCGCCACGCTGACCGCCGGGCCCATCTTGGGGGCCGTCATCTCGCGCCAGGTCGTCTGGCCATCAAACCGTTCCGGCTTCCCCGGCTGGCCACTAACTTTGCCGCTAAGGACCGTGTTCGTAACGATCAGGTCCGCGATCTCGCCGTCGAAATACCAGCGCGCGGCGCCGTGTTGTTCGCGGCCGACGTTTAACTTGCCGGTATCCGATACTTGCGACGGCACTCCGGCCGCAGCGCCAGCGGATTGCCGGACCGAGAATGCTACCGGTGCGCCTTCACACCGCACTTGGGTCACCAGCAAATTCTCGTTGGCGTCCACCCACGACCGCGTGCGGACCGTCAGATCGTCCTTGGTAAACGTTCCGCGCACCTCGGCCAGCGCCAAATCCTGCTCCTGCCGATAGGTCGCGCCTCGCAGGCCCGGGAGGTTCAACTCCACGCGCCCGACGGGGATGACTTTGGCGTTGGCAGGATGCCGCGTCCAAAAATCGTTCTT
>CAIKLQ010000083.1 GCA_903828255.1 uncultured Verrucomicrobiota bacterium | reverse complement strand
GTCATTCTCGGCGACGCGGAAGCCAGCAAGCTGCTGACGCGCGAATACCGCGCGCCGTGGCATCACGCCTGAGCCGTATCAACCGAGAAACGGCGGTTGAGACGCGAACCCAGGAGGAGCCAGTAGAGTAGAGAGTTGTCCATGATGGAGTTGAACCGACCGCGTTCAGGGTCTTTGCGTCACCGATGGCCCCGTGTTCAGTAGCGGCGGCGGAAGGGACTTTGTGATCTGACGGTCGCAGAGGCAGGTTGCTTGCCGGATCCGGTTCCGCACCGGCGACTGGCAACAAGCTGAGCATCGTGATCAACGCCGCAATTACTGGAAGATGCCCGGTCTTTGGCGTTGAGCCGTCAAGAAGATTCCACGGCCCCCATGCAGCGTCGCCTTTGCTATTTTGCTGAGTTGAGCAAGAGTGCTTTGCGAGGTTGGCAAACGGCAGCGCATCCGACGTTTTTTGGAGGCGACCCAACGGCGCTGATTTCTCCGATTTCATGAAAGACGACTGGAAAAAACTGCAAGCACTGGCGCTGGTGGAAGTCGAGGCTACGCTGGACGAACTGCCCGCGCCCTTGCGCGAACGCGCGAAACAACTGCCCGTGACCTTCGAGCGCGTGCCGAACGCAGGCTTGATCGCCGACGGCATCGAGGCGGATTCGCTGGGACTGTTCACGGGTGCCGAGTTCGCGGAGGAAGGCCACGTGCCGCTGCCGCCGCAGATCATTTTGTTTCTGGAAAACCTCTGGGATTATGCCGAAGGCGACGAGGAAATCTATCTGGATGAAGTCCACACCACACTCCTCCACGAACTCGGACACTATCTCGGGCTGGACGAAGACGACTTGTTTGAGCGTGGGCTGGAATGAACTGGGTGTGAAATGGTCTAACTCGCGTACACCCTCAACAACTCCTTCGCCGCCGCTTCGTAAACTTTGCGTCTGAGCGCCTCCACCTGCCGTTGGTCGGAACTTTCGCGAACGAGGTTCGCGCTGACCGCTTTCTGCTCGAAGGGCTCAGGCGCCAGCTTGGACAACGGCCCAGTTCCTCCAACAGTGGTGCGCCGGGAATTATCGCGCCAGACTGGAGAAGAACCACCGAATTACCGCGGCGCGACTTCGCAGTCCCCGCTGAATCCAACGCCGTTACGCTGGCCGAATTATTCCATTTTGCTGCCGGGCTTCCGCCGAGAAAGGACTACCAGGGTCCACATCATCTCCTCCAAGATAATACAAGAGGCATCAGTTCGTACCCTCAATCCCCCGTTGATGCCATTCCACATGAATATTGTTCTCTGCGGTAATGCCGCACACGCGGATGATCCGGTCGTCTGTGGGGTAACGGGTTGATTTGATCTTCACCAAATCCTGGATCAGGGCCTCGCAGTCCGTGGCCTTCAGTTCTCGCAGGCACTTCGGGTTTTCGGCTTCCAACGCACCGAGAACCTTTCGGTAATACCCGACTTGATCGCCGCCAAGGGGGTCCACGGCTCTATTCCAGGCGACGTGCGCCAGGAGCAGCGCGGCGGCAACGGCCTCCCGGCTGGACTTTTCGGTCGGTTGCGCCAGCACCTGCCCGGCCAGAGCAAGAATGAGCTTGGACATTTTCTGCATTTTCGGGCGAGTATAGATGTCTGTCGGTGCAGGATCAATGCCCTCCGAGTGAAGGTGAAGATCGGCGTATCGTTGCGC
>CAIKLQ010000082.1 GCA_903828255.1 uncultured Verrucomicrobiota bacterium | reverse complement strand
TTTGTGCTGGCGGCCATTGACCGACCAGCACCAACGCCTGGCCACAGCGCGGGCAATAGAGTGCTCCGGGCTTGGGGAGCGGCGGCGCCTGGGGGGCGACCGCTACGGTGCTGGGGGCGCCCGCGGGCGGAACTTGCCAGGCGGCTTGCTCGGCGGCCGAGAGTAACGGTGCGGTTTTAAGCAGGGCGCGCACCCGTTTGAGCTTGGCGCGCCCGGCTGGGTGCAGCCAGCCAAAGCGGCGGACCCGGTGGTAGTGGGCCGGGAGGACGTGTTGGAGGAAGCGGCGGAGGAACTCGAAGGGCGCCAGTTCGATGTGTCGCCAGGCCCCCGTGCCGCTGTGGCGAAAGGGCCAGCGCAAGCGTCCATTGGGCAAGAGTTGGAGTTGGCGATTGACCTTCGCGTTCGACTGTTGCCGCAGCGGAGATTATTTTATGAGCATGAAATTAGCAGCATTCAAACGAGCGGCACAGGCTGCGAAAAAAGCTATGGGGCCGCTGCAATATGGTGTTAACGGCGAGGCATTTGTGCGCGCTTGTTGCGGCCACGATAAATTCACAGCCGGTGTGGCACCCATGTTGGTATTGAACACGTTGACTTGCGCCCAGTGTGGTCACGTTGAGTTCTTTGGAAAGGAGCCGCCGATTCTCTGATTTCCCAGCCGAACAAGATCACTGGAGCGAACGCGGGCGGGGCAAGTCAGTTGCCGTTCCGGGCGCGATGGGCCGCCCGCGCCGCTCGGTTCTGGCGTTGGTTGCCACTACACCACACCACAAACTATGAGCATACCCACATCTGAGAACGCGCTACTAATCCGAACGGGTTTCTCCGACCAGCCAGCCTGGGACAGGCTCATCGGAGTAGCCCGTGAGCCCGGCGATATTTTCATGTTCAACATGGAGGTCGTTGATGACCGTGCGAACAGCGGCATGACAGTGGAACAGTTGATGGCAGCGCTTCCAGAGGACTACCGGCATAGTTTCATGGGGGTTGCGGACAGCGTCGCGATTTCACAGGCAGACCATCCGCTGCTCGTTGTAGATTTAGGAGAGGAGCGCGGGCGCGAGTTTCGCGCAGTTGCAGCGGCGATTTCTCAGATAGACAGCAACCTTTCGATTGCCAACATGGGGTTCGAGGAGTTTGCGACGCTTGTTGATGATGGCGGCGTGTTTCGTGGGATTGAGGGGATGTGAGATGAGAGCAACGCGGTATAACAAAATCACCGCCGCGAATGTGGGCGGGGGAGCCCGCTGGCGAATGCGGGTATGGCCGGCTGCGCGATCGACGCCAGGGCCCCGCCGTGCAATTGAATTTTAAGGTCGGGGACGACGCCAGGGGCTGAAACCAGATTTCTGCCGCGTCCGCAGATTCCCGGATCACCGGCCCAGGCTCAAGGCCCGCCCAAGCAGGGGAGCGATGTGCCGGTCAATCTGGCCCCGGATCAACGACTCCACGTTTCCGTTCAGTTCACCAGCACTGAACTGCGCCTGGAAATGATACGCCATGACTTCGAGTAGATTCCGCTCATACCCGGCAGCCAACAGGTGGTTCACCGCGTAGGCCGCAAGAAACTGATCCGGCCCCAGATGCCGCCACTGGAGAACGTGAACCAGTTCGTGGAAGTGGAGCGCCTCGTCCAGCCGCTTATCCATCCGGACGAAATATGTGTCCAGGTAGGTGATCCCCTCGCAGGCGACTTTCTGGAATTCCATAAACTCCGGCAGGCCCATCTCCACCAGTGGCGGCACCGGCACCCGGGGCAATTCCACCACGAACGTCCCGGCCAGGGTTTCCGGGGAAAAATACTGCGGCAACCGGGGGAAGCCAAACGATGCCACCGGGCGGGCCTGCGCCTGCTGCTGCGCCAGCGTTGCCTCGACCCACTCGCGCACTTGCGGGATGGTTGCAAGAACGTGCTTCAGGTTCATGGATTTACACATGAGCGCAGCAACACTTTAAGCCCGGGTTGAAGAACTTGAGTTGGCCTTTGCAGGGCTTGAACGGGACTCGACGCGGCTTGCCCAGCACCCAGCCGAATGGCCCGTGGAACCATTTCGAAGGGTGGTGTTCGACGCAACCTTCTATGTCCACAAGCGTCATTGAAGGTTCCTACCGTTGGACCTGTTGTTCAAGTGTCCGCGGGTCGCTGACGAGCTTGTCCAGCGAATCGAGAAACTGCAACCGTCGCACTGCCTGTTGGCCGATGAATGCCAAGTCGCAAATGCCGAATTCGCTCAGGGCCTCGGCAAACAGGGCCACATCAGCACCGCTGGACTCATCGATCTTCCTGCAAACCGTCCAATACTCATCCTTTTCAAAAGCATCCAAAACCAGGGAAACGAGAACGCCTATGCGCTCCTCCGTTTCGCCCTGGCCAAAAAACCGCTGCATGACACGCTCAAGGTGAATCTCTGCGACATCTCGCCGGTATTGTGGCAACGTAGCCAATCGCCGGTTGATCTCCTGCTGCCACCGGGCCTTGGCCAGATTCATCTCGCTTTGGCAAACCGAGGAGATCGCGGCCTTCAGTTGCTCGCGGACAATCACTACGCAGCGGCGATTCTAGTGAGCGGCCGCTTGTGGGAGAGGGGGTTGGACGATTTTGCGGGACACCCGCCCGAATCTTTTTTAGCCTCGCCCCATGGCTCGCAGCAAACGCAAATCGCTTTCGCCCACCGAACAACTCG
>CAIKLQ010000081.1 GCA_903828255.1 uncultured Verrucomicrobiota bacterium | reverse complement strand
GGCCACGGCTGCGGAAACACACCTATCGCAAAGGCGCGATCACATGCGCCATTGGAGCCATCTATGCCTGAATCCCTAAACGGCGTTGGGTTTAACCCAGTCCCCACCACTGCCCTCGGCGTGTAGGGCTTTGATGAAGTACGACACGCCCGCCGTCAGGGTCTGCGGGCCGGAGGTCTGCGGCATCCCATAGATGGGTTCCATGAACGGATGGCAGCAGCTAGTTTCTTCCGCGATCGGTGTCGCCAGAGCCGGATCGGCGCTGGGGCTGAGATACAACTGCGAAGCGTCATCGCTGGCGAGGAAGAACATGTAATCTCCCGACACCGTGGGCGTGATCCAGGCGGACAAAACTGAACCGTAGTTGTCACCCAACGACCCGAAGGCCGGGTTGTTGTTCAGATCGTTGCCGCTGTAGAGCGCACTGGAGTTGAACACATTGACGGACGCGTTGGTCTCCGGCGCGTTCGGATAATTACCACGGTGCCAAACCAAAGTGCCGAGGGGTTAAGGTGGGTGACTGGTACTTTGGCGGATGGAGTTTTCCTCCGGATGCCAACGGAAATACGTTTCATATCAGTCCCAGCCTGGTCGCCGAGTTTTCTGACCGGGAACCGGTTTGGGGCTGGCGCGAAGACCAGCCCGGGGTGATGCGCGAGCAAATAGATTATGCGGCCAATAGCGGGCTCTCCTTTTGGGGATTTTGCTGGTACGAAAACACCTTGGTCGGTGATGCCAAAACCATGGATAATCTGAATAATGCGCTGGATTATTTCATGGCCGCCCCCAATAAGAATCGTTTGGAGTTTTGCCTGTTCTCCCGTTTCCCTGATCAATTGGGGGAAGGTCTGTGATCGAACCGTCGCGTATTTCAAAACCTCCAATTATTTGAAAATGGCGGGCAAACCCGTCATGATATTCTTCAATACCGATGACGTGATCGCGGGATCTGGCGGACTGGAGGCCACCCGCCTGGCGCTGAATCAAGATCGGCAAAAGGCCCGGGCCACCGGTGCGGGCGAGTTGCTTATCGGCGTCCGAACCAGTCCCCGAGCCTCCGACCCGGCCTTTCAGAAAAAATATGCCCAATGCGGCTTTGATTTCTTAACGACTTATCACAATGCGGATGATGGGAGGGTAACAGCCGGTGCCAACGATTATGCTGATTTGCTCACCGGCGATTTGAAGGCCTGGAATGACATTTCGGCCCATACCTCGCTTCCTTTTGTGCCAACGGTCGGGACCGGTTACGATATGCGGCCATGGGCAATGGATCATCCTAAGACGCCGGCCTCCGACTATTGGTACACGGGGGTTACTCCGGAAAAAATTGGCGAGCACCTCCGGGAGGGGATCGGTTGGTCGAAGGCCAATAATGACAAAGTGCTGGGCAATTTGTTGCTCATGTACGCGTGGAATGAAAACGGTGAGGGTGCTTGGCTTACCCCAACCAAGTCCGAAGGCTCGGCCCGTTTGGAAGCGGTAAGGAAAGTTTTGAACCGCGAAGCGTCAAACCGCAATCCCCGATCCGGCCAACGAAATCTGGGGCGCGATTGCGCACGCGGTTTCCTCACAGGAAGTGCAGGAAAGTCTAACAAAATGAGGTTCATTCAAAACCCCACCTGCTGATGGCTGTGGGCCTACAAATGCGGATTCTGGTCCGAAATCTTTTAGGCCGCGTGCCCTCACGCGGCGTTTGGGATGGGTTTGGAACGCCGCTTCCAGGAACGTTTTTGTGCCTGAACCTTGTGGGACGGCACTTCCAATTATGCGAAAACCGCGCACTCGCGTGCTAATCATAAACCCGTGGAAGGCTAACCCTTGTAGGACAATTTGAGGTATTGTGCGACTGTAACTACTTGAAAAACCAAGCAAACTTGTGAAAGAACTAGTGAAAGCGGGCTTCCAAAACAGAATCCTTAACCTGAAAAGAATCGGCGGGATCAAAGTAGAAAACTAAAAACAAACAAACATAACATGAGAACAAAAACGCAAATCAGCATCATGCATAAACTCAAATCCCTCGCCCTCGTCGGCGTCCTGACTGCGGTCGGGGCAGAGACCGCGGACGCCGCGAACGTGATCGTCAACGGCGATTTCACGGCGAACGCTTCGTTATTCAATGAGCAGACGGGTTTGCCGTCAACCGGTTATTGCACTAATCCCAATGTTCCGAGCGGCAATCCAGCCGGGATCACGGGTTGGGATCTCCAATACGTGACGCAGGGGTGGTATTATTATGGACTTAACGGCGAGGCGACGACTTTGGGGACTCCCAATCAGTGGGGTCCAAGCAATCCGGGCGGGTTCACCTACATGTTCCTTTATCCCGGAGCCGCAAATGCGAGTCAGGTTCTGTCGCTGGCGGCCAATACAGAATACCAGTTGGATTTTGATGTGGCCCAGACCGCAACGTCTGCGGCGTTCAGTTGGGGTGTTAGTCTTATTGATGGCGCGACGACGTATTATAACGGCACCGCTGTGGCCAACAATCTCGCGTTCGATCACGTTAGCTTTACATTCACCACGACGGCGTCGGCCCTCAGTCCCACGATCACGTTGTTTAACGTTGGCGCTGATTATACGCATGCCATAGATTTCGCCAACGTCATCCTCCAGCCGACGCCGGTGCCCGAGCCGACAACCATGACCCTGGCTGGTCTCGGAATTGTGTTGGTGAGTGCGGGCCGTTGGGCGCGCCGTCGCTCCGCCTAATGGCTCCGACCGTCAGCCGCGTTGAGTATTAGGCGGTTTCGCGTGGGTGGTGGCAACAACGCCACCTGCGCTACAAAAAAAGAAAACCTGAATTCAGAGGCAATTGCAAAACCTTGTAGTCTCGGCAGAGCGTCTCCACGCTGTTTTTATAGGTCAAAAGCGCTGCGCGCTGCCGAGACGACGCTACGCCGAAGAGGTTTTGAAAGAACATCTCCAAATTTTCGTTCCTATCTGGTTTCTTCTGGTTTCCTGCGACAGTTCGTTGTTGGCAAAATCTCGTAGCCAGGGTCGCGTGGTGCAAATGCCTCCGTCCAACCAACTAATAAACGCTCTCTCTACCCGGCTCCGGTTTTGCGCGCCGCTCCCGCAATTGGGCATAGGCGAATGTCGCGCACTCGTGTGCTAAAGATATGCCAGTGTGAGGCTAACGCCGGTCTGACCACTTGAGCTATCGTGCCGCTCGTAATGCTAGTAGAACAATGAAAAAACAAACGGACTTGCGAAAATGGGGCTCCAAAAAAGTAACCCCAACCCAAAGGTAATGTATATGAACAAACATCTGAAATCCATCATCGCCCTTGCGAGCTTGCTGGTCACTCTGTCGCTTGGCTCCGCCTATGCCGAGGACAACACCACCAACATCATCAGCGGCACGATCAGTAATTATGCCGCCGGCACTTACTATCTCGGCAATACCGGCACGAACAACCTACTACAGATTGACAGCGGTGGCCAGTTGATCAACTGCGCGGCTTCATGGATCGGTGTCAATGCTGGTGCCAGCAACAACCTTGCGCTGGTCACCGGCGGCGGCTCGACCTGGAACGCCGGGGCATTAACCTTTGGCTATTATGGAAAAAACAACCTCCTGAAGATCGCCGATAGCGGCACGGTCAACTGTAACGGCACTGGCGGCCCCGTCGCCGGCGTCGGCATTCTCATGGGCTTCTCATGGGCTGGCAGCGGCGGCAACATTCTGGTCACCGACAGCGGCTCCTCTTTGAACGTCGGCGGATCAATCACAATGGAAGGCAACAATAGCAGTTTGACGATCAGCAATGGGGCCTCCCTCGGCGGCCTCAGCGGCTTTGCTTCGACTTATGTCGGCTATGCCGGTAATAGCAAGATTCTGGTGACGGGGGCCGGCTCCACCTGGAACAACACCGGAAGCTATTTTCTATTGGCAGAAGGTGGAAACAACACGCTGACCATTGCGGATGGCGCGTTGTTTACCTGCCCCTCTACTGGAGTGGGCATCGGCTTTAGTGGCAACAACTGTCATGCATTGGTCACTGGTGCCGGCTCGCTCATAGACGTCGGCACGCAGCCTTTCCTTGTGGGCGATGGCGGTTCAGACAGCAGCTTGATAGTTTCCAACGGCGGCACTGTTATCACCACCGGCCAAATGTTTCTCGGCATTGGCGGCAGCAGCAACAAAGACAACAATAACAACACCCTCACTATCACGGGGGAGGGTTCGACTGTGGATAACTTGACGGGATCCAATCCAGTCTGGATTGGATACGATGCGGGTGACACCAACAATATCCTGAACGTGGGCAATGGTGGTCTGCTGAAGACTTTTGTGGTTGTGGCGACCGGGACCAACGGCGTGTTCAATTTCGGCGACGGCACGACGCCGGCGACGCTGAATGCGTTTTATGTGGAATTGCGTGGCGCTACCGCGCGGATGAACATCAACGCTGGCGTGTTACAGCCCGTTTTGGCTATGGGGAATATGATTTGGGGACCTGGCGCTGCCAACAATGTTTATCTCCAGAGTGGCGGATTGGTGATTGATGGCTCGACCCTTGACTGTGGAATCCAAGTCCCGTTGCGAGCGGATCCTTCCAGCACCGGTGGCGGTCTGACCAAGATCGGTGCCAAGACCTTCACCCTTGGCGGCGCAAACACCTACACCGGTGCCACCATCGTAAGCAACGGCACCTTGCGGGTGAGCGGCTCGCTCGCCAGCAGCATGGTGACGCTGATCAGCGGCACCACATTGGGCGGCAGCGGCTTCATCGGCACGCCGGTTACGGTTCCGTCGGGGACGACCCTGCAGCCGGGAGGGAGTGGTGACATCACCAACTTGACTGCCACTTTGACCATCAGCAACACGCTGACCCTAGCCGGCACCACGGTGATGGTGCTGGATCGGACCAATGCCCAAACCTCGAGCAGGATTTCCGGCATTACCACGCTGACCCAAGGCGGTACGCTGACGGTGACAAATGTGGGCGATGCCTTGCAAGCCGGTGACGCCTTCCCGCTCTTCAGCGCCTCCAGCGTGAGCGGCGCTTTCACCGCCACGAACCTCCCGAGTTTGGATGCGGGTCTGACGTGGAATTTTAATGGCAGTGTTTTGAAGGTAATGGGAAATGTGGACCCAACGCCGACGAACATTGTGTATGGCGTGAGTGGAAGCACTCTGACGCTCACTTGGCCGGGGTCGCACCTGGGCTGGTATGTGCAATCCAACTCGGCGAACGTGGCCAGCCCGAGCTCCTGGTTTGATATCGCTGGGTCACAAACCGTCACAAATCTTAGCATCCCCATTAGTCCGGCGTTACCGCAGGTATTCTACCGACTGCGCTACCCGTAATCGGTTTGGGGACTGGGTTTGGGCCGCGGCGGTGTGTTGGGGCGCTCTGCGACCCAGAAATTGAAAACAGTTGGTTGACGATTGTGAAACGATTATGAAGATCATGAAGCATGGGCGGCACGCCCACCGTGCGGCTGGCTTGACGGCGTTCACTCTGATTGAGTTGTTGGTGGTAATTGCCATCATCGCCATTTTGGCCGCCATGCTCCTGCCGGCGCTCAGCAAGGCAAAGGAGAAAGCCAAAACCATTAATTGCGTTGGCAACATGCGTCAAATCAGCTTGGCTTCCGCCATGTATGTGGATGACAATCAAGGCGTCTTAATGCCTCTCTATTTTGTGGTCGGCAGCCCGTTCATGCCCGGCGACTTCAATTGGGACACCAACTATCTCGACGGAAACAATGGCCTTTTTATGTGGAATGATCGCCTGCGGGTGAGCTACGTCAAGAATGCCGGCGTTTTTAGTTGCCCTTCCATGACGGGGAAATCGACACTAAACAACAGCAAGTATCCTCTGGGCATCGGCATTAACTGGACAGAGTTGGGTTGCGCGGCGTATGTGGACGGCCTTGACAGACCATTGGTCAAGGTCAGCAGTGTAACCCGTCCCAGTGCGTGCATCATTTTCGCCGATTCCGGAATGTTGACCGCTAGCGCAAGCGACGCGAATCCAGATAATTGGGTGCAAAAACCAGCCGTTGGCGAGAAAAGCTACGGAACCGAATACTTCCGGACTCCGAACGATCAGGCGTATCAAGTCGGGGACGCTCGCTCGGTTTCACGCCATGGCCAGCGCTGCAACTTTGGCTTCGTTGACGGTCACGCCGAGACCCTGAAGAACAGCAAGGCTGGTTACCAATTTTGCCTGCCAGCAAATCTGAATACAGGACTGTCAGTTCCACAACCTGAACAGTGCCTGTGGGCGAGGTACCACTAACGGATGTCCAGGCCCGAACCGGTTGAGGGTGATTCCTATGCTAAGACACTCAATCCACTGTCTGCTGGTTGCCGGGATGGTGGTTGGATGTGGAGAAAAGGCCGGGATTAGTTCTGAGGAGGCAACCTTGTTTGATTTGAACCAGACATTGGCCATGGTGACGATGCGTGCCGGGCGTTGTCCTTCAGACGTCACGGAGTTGACCAATCTCCTGAGCCTTGATGGCAAACGGCTGCCCACGGCAACCGCCGGCAAAAAGCTGGTGGTTGACCGGACGCAACAAAGGGTAGTGTTCGTGGACGTAACACCGGGGAATTGATTTCTGTGTCGGGAGGTGAATTTGCCAGCCAGTTTCTGCGGCATAGGTCCGTTTCGTTTGGTGAACTCGCGCGGGGCTTGGTTTCATGTATTTGATTTATGTTGATGTCGTATCGTTGGTTTATTTGCCTGGCGGCGGGTCTTTGGATTGCGCTGTGTCCCTCCGCATCGTCCGCGCTCGTCAACGGCGGATTTGAAGCCGGCACCGTCGGGTCGGGCTGGGCAGCTTGGAATCCGGACGGCAAGCCGCTCGTCTGGGGGGTGTCCAGCGATCCGGCGAAAGTCCACTCTGGCACCTACGCCGGGTCCTTGACTGCCTTTGGCGGCAACACCAACAGCACGTTGACCCTTTTCAACACCACGAATGTTTCCGCGTGGCCGCAGGATTCGATGTGCCGTGCCACCGTCTGGCTCAAGACTGAAAACCTGCAACTCAATAATTCGCGGGACACCCTTCGCTTTGTTGTGGCCGTGTTGGATGCCTCGGCCAGTACCGTCCTCGGTTACTACTACGCCAACGGCAACTTCCTGGGCACGCAGGACTACACCCCGGTTGAATGTTTCTTCACTCTGCCCCACGGCGCCGGCCAGGTGTGGGTCGAACTGGTGCTCAACTCCGGCATCGTTTCCGGCGCCGCCTACATAGACGACGTGGATGTCCAGCGCGTGGCGAGCTTGGGCAGTGTTTCCACGAACCTGCCCGTGGCGGAAGTCAAGCCGGACACGATTGGGACGCCCCGTTTCTCCATTAACGGAGTTCCTTCCGTGCCGAGTTTCTTCTTCGGAAACTACGGCTACCCGGTCATCTATGACGAGATAAAGCTCGCTGCCGCGGCGGGTGTGAATGTCATTGAACTTCCGGTTGAACTTCCTTGGAATGGCACTGGCACCGGGATGCTGGAGCAAGCCATTCATGCCAACACGAACGTGATGTTCTTGCTGCGGGTTTATCTGTATCCGCCCGACTGGTGGAAGGCGGAAAACGCCAGTCAGATGTTCTTGAACGAACTCGGCCAACCATACACTGAGTCGTGGGCTTCCCCACTCACACACGCTCCTTCACTCGCCTCGGATTCCTACATCGCCGCCTGCAAAGATCAAATGGATAAACTCATTCGTTACTTCCACAACTCCCCGTATCGGTCGCGCATCGTCGGTTATCAGCCCGCATACTTGTCGGGCGGCGAGTGGTTTTATCCCGATATGAACCTTCATTACTGGGATTACAGCGAGGTGAATCGCTTGAAATTCGTTGCGTGGCTGCAAACCAATTACACCAGCATTGGCGCGCTGAACACCGCCTGGCACAAGGCCTACGCCTCGTTCGCGGCCGTGCAGATTCCCTCGGTCGCCGATTGGTCGAGCGCGAACGACGGCGTGTTTCGGGATCCGTCCCAACAGCAGGCCGCGCCCGATTACGCGCAATACCACAACAACCTCGTCGCCGATCGGATCACGGAACTGGCCGCGCACATCAAGGCTTTGACCGCACGCAAGTCAATGACGTTCGCTTTCTACGGCTACCTTGGTGAACTGACAGGCAATGGTGCGAATCAGGGCATGGCTGACTCTGGGCATCTCGCGATTAAGCGCCTCCTGGCGAGCACCAATATTGACATGATGTGCAGCCCGCTCTCCTATTTCGACCGCCAGCCCGGCGGCCCGGCCAACATGATGTCGGTTGTGGACAGCATCGCACTCGCCGGGAAGCTCGCGTTTCAGGAAGACGACTCCACCACCTACCTGAACGATCCTGCCAGCAACCCGGGCCAATTTAATAACTGGTATGCAACCGAATGGGACACCCTGAACTGCTATCGGCGGGACTATGGTAATGTTCTCGCTCACAATCAGGCCATGTGGTGGTGTGATCTTTGGGCCGATGGCCGGCTCAACACGAACAGCATCTGGACCAACAACGCGCTGCTGATTGGCACGAGTTCCAACGTCTTGGCCAAGTTGCAACCATTCGCGCCCCAGGTCGCCGTCTTTTTTGACGAGGAAACGTTCTTCTGGCTGACGGCCAACTCTTACAACCTCAACCTGGCGAATGTCTATCAGTTGCGAAGTGCGTTCCAGTCACTGGGCGCTTCCGTCGGCTACTATTTGATCGAGGATCTGGCGAAGGTTCCGGTTTCGGCCAAACTGCTCGTTTTCGCCAACACGCATCGCCTGGATAGCTCGGAACAATTGCTTATCAGCCAGGCCAAGACCAACGGGCGCACGTTTCTCTGGCTGTACGCCCCGGGTTATGTCAACGAAACCAACCTCTCCGTGAACGGCATGGCGGCCGCCACCGGTTTCACGTTTGCGCGGAATTCTGCTTCGATGAATCCAGTCATCACAATTGTTAGCGGCTCCACATCGCCAATCGCATCCGACCTCGCCAATGTCACCTTCGGCAGCCAAACCGCGATCAGTCCCACATTCTATGTCAGCCCGGTTCCCAGCGGCGCGGAGCTCCTGGGCAACTATACCGGGAAAACTCAGCCAGCGCTCGTGGCCAAGGATTACGCCACTTGGAAATCTGTCTTCTGTGGCGCCCCCAAGCCGTCGTTGCCGATCTTGCGCAGCATTGCCCGCTATGCGGGCGTCAACCTGCTGGCAGATGCGGACACACTCTATGCCACCAACGCAGTCAATTTCATCGGCGACTACATGTATGTGTATGCCATTAGCAACTCTGGCCGGCACGGCTTCCAGCTTCCCGGGGAAAAAGTGCCCAATGGTAACTTTGAAAAGTTCACGGGCGCGCTTCCCACCTCTGGCTTCGGGCGCTGGATTAGTCCCAAATCCGGGTCGCTGCCGGCCTGCAGAGTCGTTAGTACCAATGCCGCGGTGGGAGTCAACGCTTGCGCGACCGGGCCGTTTGCGAGCGGCGCCAGCCAGTATTCCGAACCGTTGGCCATCAAACTTCAGGCCCAGCGCGGCAAGACCTATCAAGTCTCCTGCAGCTTGTATGTTGACGGACTAAACGCCGGCTCGGCGGTCAGCGGGAACTACATCTACTTTGCTTTCCAACCCCGCACTTGGACGCCGGACTCATGGACGGTCGCCATCGCCGAAGGGAGCACCTCCTATCTTGCGAACAAGACGTGGACGCCTCTTGAGGGAAGTTTCACGTTCAACGGAGTAGCCGCTCCCTACGAAAACGAACTGGACATTGTCCTCAAGGTGTATGGCCCATATTCAGCCAGAAATCTGCTTATTGATCACGTCTCCGTCCGCGAGAGCGGGTGTGTTCCGGTGGACGTGTTTGACCTAACGCAGAACGTCGCGTTGGGCAGCGGGGTGACGAGTTGGGCGTCGGATTTCGCCGTGAACGAACAGAAAATATTCCGCCTGATCCCCACCCCGCCCAGCCCGTTCGGTATTACGAGCGCCGGTCCAAGCGGCACCGGTTCACTTCGAGTCCAGTGGCAGTCGCAGGGATCCAATTATCGCTACACCCTTGAGGAATCCGTTGGGCTGCCACCGAGCTGGCAAGCGGCCGCCGGCACGAATCTCTGGCCAATCTTGCTGACGGAAGCCACGCTGCCAATAGTCGGGGGCAGCAAATTCTTTCGAGTCAAAGCGGAACCTTTCTAAGTTCCCGGCAGGGTACGTTAGTCACCAGTGGAGTTCCTCCGCTTCATCCCACAGCGTCAAATCACTTAGTCGCGCCACAGATTTCCGAGGGAATTCTTGCATCAAACCGTAAGTCGTCCAGTACCCGTGGGTTAACTGCGCGCGCGCATTCCGCGGTCCTAAGGTTGAGCAGCAAGAAGACCCTATCTTCTGGGCTTTTTAACTAATTCTCGTGGGCCGGCCGGGTTGTTTGTTGACTGAAGTTGCTGATGTTGTTGATTTCTCAAAAAATTGCCGTATGTGTTTGCTATGCGACAAATCAAACCCCGCCGCGCCGAGTTTGAGAAAATTGTTGCGAACGAACAGCAATCTTTCCACTGGCACCATCTTGTCTGCAAGCAGTTTACAGCCCCTTATCATTATCATCCGGAATACGAGCTCATTCATATTTGCCGGGGACGCGGTTCGCGATTGGTCGGTGATTCGATCAAGCATTTCGGCCCGGGCGACCTCGTTTTCATCGCCCCCAACGTGCCCCATATCTGGCAGGTTTCGCCGGAATGTCCGGAAGCCGAAACGCTCTACATTCAATTTGCGCCGGAGTTCCTGGGGCCGGAATTTTTCAAAGCTCCCGAGATGCAGGGGGTTCGGGAATTGATGAGCGCCGCCCGCAACGGGGTGACTTTCAATTCCGCAGTTCGTCAGGAGATCGCCGCACGGTTGAAAAAGTTTTCCGCCCTGAACAATTCGGAGCGCCTGCTGGAACTCATCGCGATTCTTTTTCGGCTGAGTCGGGATGCCGGCATTCGTGCCTTGGGAAAGGATACAAACCGGGCGCGCTTGAACCAGCGCGAGGAGGAGCGGATCAGCCGGGTGTTCCAGTATCTCAATCAAAACCTGACCGGCTTGATCTCGCAGGCGGACATTGCGCGGCGCGTGCGGCTCAGTGCGTCCGCCTTCAGCCGGTTGTTCAAGAAAGCCACGGGGAAATGCTTTATGCAAGTCGTCAACGAGCTGCGCATCGCCCAGGTCTGCCGGCTCCTGGTGGAAACCGATCGCACCGTCGCCGAAATCGCCTACAGTTGCGGTTTCGATACGCTCTCTCATTTTAACTGCCAGTTCCGCCACATCATGAAAACTGTGCCGGGCGAATACCGCCGCAAGTTCGCCACCATCGCATCCGCAAAGCGCCAGCCGTGAAGACTCTTTAGGGCTTGGTTTCTCTTTGGCTGGTCTGCGCCGTTTTCAGCACGGCAAATCCATTAACGCAGATCGGTTACCTCCGGTCGGGAGTTCCACAACAGGTCAGGCATGGGGTGTTTCGGCGGCAATGTGGCAAGCTCCGCCTGCGCGTTTCAAGCAGTGTCCTCTCGGTCCGGGAAAAAGTCGGAAATCCAAGAATCATCCAACTCGGTCAAAAAACAGTCGCGAATCGTCAAATCACAGGCAGATTGAAAAAGCTACAACTGCTAATTTGTGCCTACAAGAGTGATGTAAATCAAATTTTCATGAACCGAGATTCCAGAAACATCCTGGCCGCCTTCACGTGGATCGAGTTGCTGGTGGTCATAGCCATCATCGCGATTCTGGCGGCCATGTTGTTGCCTGCCCTCTCGAAGGCGAAGGAAACAGCGAAGGCCATCTCGTGCTTGAGCAACATGAAGCAGATTGTGCTCGCCAATAAAATGTATGTGGACGACAACCAGGGTGGGATCGTGCCGCTGGGTCTGGCTTCGAGTGCTCCGGGCTATGCCAGTTGGGTTTACGACCCTGCCAGCTTCATTGTTCAAAGCGCCGGCCTGCTGTGGTGGCAAGACCACCTGCGATTGGGGGGCTACGCTAAGAACGGCAACGTTTTTGACTGTCCCTCAATGAAATTTCTGGCCAGCAAGAATGTCGGTGCATCGGTAAGCACCAATCACACCTTGGGGATCGGCTTGAATGTGGAATTTGGACTTGTGGTTCAAGCTGGTCAACCGTATGTGCGTTGGGAAAAACAGGTTTCCTGGCCCAGTCAGGCCATCATATTTGCCGACGGCCGGGGCGGTGACTTTGACCACCAAAGACGATCCGAATGCCGACAACTGGGTGCCAGACATCCCGTTTGACGCTGCCGCGATGCAATACTCCGGCGGCGGTGTGAGCTACCTCCGCGTTCCCAGCGATAACTTTCCCGGTGATTATCCCAGCGGCGATTCCCGCTCGGTGCCCCGGCATAACAAGCGTTGCAACTTCGGTTTTTTCGACGGGCACGCCGAAACGATGAAGAACAGCAAGGCTGGTTACAACTTCTACAAGCTCGGACAGTGGTCGTTCGAGGCCCCCCGACCCCAGCCCGAAGGCGACTGGT
Source organism: uncultured Verrucomicrobiota bacterium (assembly GCA_903828255.1). Classification (GTDB taxonomy): domain Bacteria; phylum Verrucomicrobiota; class Verrucomicrobiia; order Limisphaerales; family JADLHS01; genus CAIKLQ01. Next base: position 488 of record CAIKLQ010000081.1, on the reverse strand, counting down.
GGGCCATCTCTCATTGAACAGCGAACGAAACTATAACTGCATGAAAAAGATGATTAAGGTGCGGGTGGCGCAAATTCTGGCGGTGGGGTTCGGTTTGCTGGCCCTCACCGGTTGCGGCAAAGCGTCCGCGCCGGGTGGGGAAGTGGCGCTGGCGGAGATGAATCGGGCGGTGGGCATGATGTCCATGTCGCCCGCCGGCGCGCCTCGAACGGTTGACGATCTAACGAATTTCCCTGCGTTCAATGACCGAGCCTTTCCAGTGCCGCCCGCCGGAAAGAAATTTGTCCTCGACCTCTCAACCAAAGTGGTTGCCGTTGTGGACAAGTGAATTTTGGCGCTGGTGAAAACAATATGCAAAACAAACCACTGGCATCCCACAGGAGGCAAAACCAAGGCGTGATCCTTCGCTTTACCGAAGGATTTGAACAGGCTGCGGCGGAACGGCTTTAAGAATTTCAGGTCATTGTAGCCAGCGTTCTGCGTTGCGT
>CAIKLQ010000080.1 GCA_903828255.1 uncultured Verrucomicrobiota bacterium | reverse complement strand
GTATTCGAGCGCGCGGTTGAACTCGGCTAGAGCTTCGGACGCACGGACCGCTCTCAAGTGCGCTTCACCCAAAGCCAAGTGCGACTGCACGAACAAATCGTGGACTTCGTGCGCGCCTTCCCAAATCGTGACGCGCACGGTGTCGAGCATCCGCGCCGTCTCGGTAAATTCGTCGAGGCGATTCTGGGCGCGGGCCAGCAGGGCGACGAAATCCGAGCGGCCTTTGCCTTCGGCGAACGCGGCTTGCAAGCGGTCGCGGGCTTCGGTGGCGAGCGCGCGTTTCTCGGCGTCCGACTCGGCTTTGTCGGCGAGGGCGAACAGGACGTTGGCCAGGTCGCGCGCGACGATGGAGTCCTTGGGATCGGCCTGGTTCGCCTTCATGAGCCACTCGCGGGCTGACGGCAAATCGTTGTCGAGCGTCTTGGCGGCCATGCCCAGCGCGCGATAGGCGATGACGGGTTCGGCGCCGAGTTCGGCGGCGCGTTTCCACAGCTCGCGGCCTTCGGCTTGGCGGCCGAGGTGGAAGAGCAGGTGGCCGAGGTAGAGCGCGGCCTTGCCGTCCTCCTGACCGTATTCCATCGCGTGTCGAATCGCGGGGATGCTCTCGAAGGTGTGTGGAAAGACACTGCCGGTTGGCGATGACTTGGCAATCGACTGAAGCCGCTCCATGAGCGGCCATTCGCTGCGGTAGCCGCAAGCGGCAATTCCCCAGTAGCAGTCAATGGGAGCAAGTCTTGTGTCTCGCCCGCTGAACGCTTGGAGAAGAAGCTTCTGCCAAACCGGGCCGTCTTCCTGCAACTCGGCGTACTCGGAAGCCAATTCGGTGATGACGTAAGGATTGCGGCGCATCGCTTCGCCAAGCGTGCGGTCCCAATTCTCGGTGCCAGTCAACCAGAGCAAGCTCAAGGCAAACCCGTCCAGCGGATCTACCAAAAGATTCTGTCGCGCCAGTTGGGCGGCCGCTTTGTTGTCGCCCAATCCGTGCAACGCAAACGCGAGGCGGTTCCGGCAAAGTTGGTCTGCCTGCCAGGGGCCGGCTTCGGTGAGCGCATCCACCACTCCGCGGCGCCATTCGAGCTTAGCCACCAGCGCGCGGGCAGCGACAGCGGTGGCCGGGTCGAGTGATGATTTCCACGCTTCGGCAAGCGCCGTTTCTCTGTTGCCCTGTCGGTGTGCGGCAACAGCGAGGGCGTAGTGCGCGAGCCCGGAGCTTGGTTCGACCGCCAAGGCTGCTTCGGCGTTCTCGGATGCCGCTTTCGGGTCAGCGTCAAGGTGAAGGAATGCCAGCCCAATCATTGCGCTGGGTGACTTGGGGTCTTTCGTCAATGCATTGCGAAACTGGCTTTCAGCTTCTGTGAACTTCGCAAATAGAAAATCCTGCCAGCCACCCTCGGCCAGTTCGCTCGCGGTGTCCGGGGATCGCCTTTTCTCAGGCGGCGACCGTTGCGTGAGTTTCTCAGGCACCCAAAACAAAGCGAGACGTTCGTCGTGCCAGCGAATCTGCACGGCCATGCGCTCACTCTTAACGGCCATATCGGAGAGTCGAAACCGCAGGTCTGCCGGTCGCCCCGGCGAGATGCGACAACGGCTCTTGGCCATGATTTCACCTGGGTTGGCTGTTGCCGATACCCACACCGCGACCGGACTCCATTCTTTCGTGCCGGTGATCTGCAAACTGAGGTTAGCCCCGTCACGCTTCGCATTCACCGTCACGTCCTTGTTCGCAAACGTGAACCCGCCGATGCCGTGGATCGGATACCACCATTCCTTCCACTCGACGGCTTCGCACGGATCGAGGCGGCCAACTTGGGCTTGCGTCAGGAGCGGGCCGGTTTGGACTTCGTTGTAGGGGCCGTCGTCGTCGGTGAGGTCCATCTGGTGCATTTTGCCGAAACCGCCTTGGCCCCAAGTCCAGGCTTTCTTGCCTGGGAGTTGATGGTGGTTCGCGAAGGCCACGACGCCGCGGCCCAGATCGTCGTTGTAGCTGCCGAAGAAATCCTGGTCGCAGTGCCAGGCGAAGATCGAGGAGGCGTCCTGGTAGTTCGTGCCGCGCGTGAGGTCCTTGCCGTTGTCCACCGGCCAGTTGAAGAACTTTTCGCCGGCGTGATCGCAGCCGAGCGTCATCGGGTAGATGAAGCGGAAGCCGGGCGTGTTCGGCACGGCGGTGCAATTCCAGAAATAGTAGGGCCGGATGGTCTCGGTGGGATTGTAGATGCGGATGCGTTCCTCGATGAACGAGCGGCCCGGCCGCAGCGTGACGACGACCGTCCATTTCGTGCGGTAGATGCGCTCGGTCTCGCCGATGGCCACGGAGCGCGAGCCGTCCTTTTCCGGCGGCAGGATGACAACGTCCACCGGTTGCATGCAACTGACGGTGTGGCCTTGCGGCCCAGTGTTCCACTCGACGCCGCCGCTGGTCCACGCGCCGCATTGGCCGATGAGGCCGGGCTTGATGACGTGATTGACGTAAAACATCGGCTGGCCGGTGGTCTTGTCGAGGACCTCATGAATCTTGCCGCCGAGTTCGGGCAGGAAGGTGATGCGCAGGTACTCGTTCTCCAGGACGACGGTGCGGTAGGTGCGATTGGTTTTGTCGCGGCTCAGGAAGTCGAGCATCGGATACGGGTAGATGTTCCGGCCGTCGGTGCCGCGGAAGTGGGGGTGCTTGTTTGCGGCCCAGCCGTAAGTGGGCAAAGTGATTTCGCCGGTGTGGGCGGTGACTTTGGCGGCGTGGGCAATGGCTGGAGTCAGGCAAGTGATCGCAATCCAGAGAAGGAGTTTCTTCGTCTGCATGACTGGATCATTGCCCCGGCACGAAACGGGGCCAAGCGCGGAAATGCGCAATGGTTTGGAGCGCGGACGCCTTCGTCCGCGCGAAGGAATGGGGCTGAAACGCGCGGACGAGGGCGTCCGCGCTCCGATCTTTCGGGCTTTCAGACTTTCGTGGACAACTGCCGCTTGCTAATCTTCGGCCATGAGCGCCTACATCCGCTGGCTCGTGGCCCAGAAACGTCAGTGGCATCATCCGCCAGACCCCGAGGAGCAGGCGCTCGGTTTTCGCGGCTGGCACACGCGGGGTTATCTGCCGCACTTCGACGCTCCGGGCGTCTTGCAGATGATCGGCTTCCGGCTCGCCGATTCACTGCCGCAAGAGCGGCGGCACGAATGGGAACCGCTGCTTAAGATCAAGGATGAACGCACGCGGCGCATACGGCTGGAGGACTACCTGGACCAAGGTTGCGGCGCATGCGAACTGGCGATTCCTGCCGTCGCTGAGCACATGGAACAAATTCTCCTTTCCGACGATGACCACCGTTGCCGCCTGCTCGCGTGGGTCATCATGCCGAACCACGTCCACGTGCTCGTCGAAATCGGCACCACGCCGATGGGCAAGCTCGTGCAATGCTGGAAAAAACTCAGCGCGGATTTTGTGAATGACCGCCTCGGCCGCCGGGGCCAATGGTGGCAGGCTGATTACCACGACCGCTACATTCGCGACGAAAAGCACTTTCTCACCGCAGTGCATTACATCGAGAACAATCCGGCAAAGGCTGGGCTGGTCACGGACGCGCGCGAGTGGAAATGGGGCAGCGCTCGCTGGCGACCGGAGGGATTCGGCCTCCAGCCGGTGAACCGGCCAAAGGACTGATGGAGCGCGGACGCCCTCGTCCGCGCGTTGCAAAGGCGCGTCTTCGCGCGGACGAGGGCGTCCGCGCTCCAATCGAATCGTTCAACTCTGCTGGCCCGAAACCACGTTCAGGGATACCTGGGCTTTTTCGCCAGCATTGTTCGTCACCCGATCCTTGCCGCGCAGCCGGTTGCCGAAAACGAGTGCAGCGTCCATATCCGGCTCGATCGTTACTTGCGCCTTGCCGCGTTCCGCGAAGTCGCACGCCGTCACGGTCAATCCGCCGCGCTTGGCGTGGATGCACGGGGCGTCGGCGTTCTTCTTGGCCCAACTGACGAAGTGGCAGCCGTTGAACGTCGTGTGGCCGCGGCCTTCGAGGATCGCGTGGCTGTCGGTGGTCGGGATGCCCCAGAAACCGCAGGCGGTGAATTTCACCGGGCCGCGATTCGTTTCCTTCACTTCGATGCCGGCCATGAATTGGCCGTTGACGAAGGAAATGCCGGCGTGGTCTTGCACGTTCTCGACGCGAACCGCCGTTGGGCCGATGTCGCTGCCGCATTGCGTGAGCACGGCATTCGGCATGCCGGCTTTGGTTTTGATGAACTGGAATCCGACGTTGAACCCGATGCAGAAGCAGTTGAACAGGTATTCCCAATCCGTCCGCCCGATGAGGAAGGCGATGCCCTGCTCGCGCGTGAACTTGCCGAGGTCGCCTTCCCAGCCGCCCCAGAACGGCCACAGATGCACGTCCTCGACGCGCCCCACGTCGAAGCACTGGTCAATGAAGATGCCGCGATAAAGCGGTTGCGCGTAAAGCCCGCGGATCAAATGCCGCCCGGCGGGATGCGTGCCGAAGTCCACCGCCTGATACGGATTGACCAGCAGCACGTCAATGAGCGAGCAGTTGTCGCCGATGCCGCGCACGGTCCACGGATACGGCGTGGGCGGATTGGTCTGCTTTTGCTCCGGATAAAAAACCGTGAGGCCGTGCAGCGTGGAGTTCTGGTGCAGCGTGATGAACGCCGTGCCGTCGGTGCTGCCCGCGCCCGCCACCGCCAGCAGGCAACTGCCGTGATTTTGCGTGCGTGCAGTCGGCGCGCGAAAGACGCCCTCCAGCGTGACATTCTCCGGCACATCGAGCGTGCCTTTGATCAAATAATTTCCGCGCGGCACGAAAACCAGATCGCCGCCCGCGTCGCTGGCGTCTTTCATGGCGGCGGTGAAGGCGGCGGTGTCATCGGCCTTGCCATCGCCGATGGCGCCGAAGTCGCGGACGTTGAGGCCATTGGTGGCGCGGGATTTGGCGGTAGCTTCAGCGGCGCGAGTGGTTGCCGGCACGCCGGCGCCCAGCGAGCCGAGCGCGGCGGCGACGGTGGCGTTGCGGAGGAGACGGCGACGGGAGATGTGTTGGAGGTTCATGGGTTGGCGATGGCTATGGCAACAATCGGGCGCGGTAGAAACGGGAGGGCGCGTTTGAGGCAGCGGAATCGCTGAAGTAAAACAGCGCCGCATCGAGGATGTTGGTTTGGAGCGGCAACCAGCTTTGCAAGTTGGTCGAGGTTTCCACCAAGACGGCCTGACCCGCGACGCCGGCGATGTTGAACCCGAAACGTCCGGTTTGAAAGCCCAGCGCACTGCCACTCGGAATCGTCGGTGGCGGCAAAGCGCCGACATACAAGCGAGCCCGGTAAAACCGGCGCGGGCGCGGGCTGGATTCCGGATCGCGGAACAGAAAGAGGCCCGAACCGCCCATCAAGTTCGTGTGGATGGGTATCCACGTGACGAGATTGGTGGACGCTTCGACGACCACGGCTTGCCCGGAAGCGGCGCTGAGATTGAAGCCAAACCGATTCGTGCGGAAACCGAAGTTGCCGTCGTCAGTGAGAATTCTTGGCGGCCCTGCGACGGCGAGCCGGCTCTCCACGTGCCAACTGGAACTGCTGTAGTACCCTCCGGTCGCGAAACCCCGCGCTCGGAGCATCGTGCTGGCTTGGAGGGAAACATTGTCCAATCGCCAGCCGCCCGTGATGCGCGTGCCCTCGCCCAGCTTCACCCAGTTCGTACCGTCAGTGGAGGATTCAAAGCACGCCCAGTTCACTTCGGGACACGAGCCACTGCGACGCCAGGTGAGGGACGAGCCATCGAAAGTCAGTTGTGCGCTTGCCGCGTCTGACGCGACCAAGCGTGCCAAGTTGGTCCGCGCTTCTCCGCCCAGGCTGGTGAATGCTCCCGCCACCAGGGTGTCTCCATTGGCCAGCGTCCCCACCGAAACTAGCGGGACGCCATAGTTGACCGCAGCGTCGAAAGTGGAATCCGCCGCGCCGGTGGGCAGCAACCGGGCGAGGCAATAACGCGCCCTGCCCCCTATGCTGTCAAAGAGGCCGCCCACCAGAATCTTCCCATCCGCCTGAACGGCTAGCGAGTCCACGTGCCCGTTGGCATAGTAATCGGCCATGGGGTTGAAGCTGGAGTAAGAGCCGATGCGACCGATGTATTTGTGGCTCAGGTTTCCGAGGGTCGTGAACTCGCCTCCCACCAGCACCGCCCCGTCGGCTTCGACCGCGAGGCAACTGACGTTGTTGTTCGCCGTGGGGATGAAGGCAGCATCCACGCTCCCGTCGGCATTCACGCGGCCGATGTGTTCGTGCGTCTGCCCGCCCAACGAGTAGAACCAGCCGACCGCAACGATCTTCCCATCGGTTTGCGCCGCCAGCGAGAGCACCACGCCGGTCGCGCCGGGATCGAACCCGGCGTCAACCGAGCCATCCGGATTGAGCCTGCCAACATAGGAACGCGCCTGTCCGCCGAGCGAGGTAAACCAGCCACCGACCGCGAACTTGCCGTCCTGCTGAGGCGCGAGCGCCCAAACCGTGTTGTTGGGCCGTGGGTCAAAGCTGAGATCGAGGCTGCCGTCCGGATTGAGCCGCGCCAGGCCGAAGCGGGTTTGGTTGCTCTGCGCCAGGGAAAAATTTCCTGCGGCCAGAATGCGCCCATCCGGCAACGCCGACACGGCATAGACTCGACCGCTGATGTTGGTCCCCGGATTGAAGGCGGTGTCGAGCCGGCCATCTGGATTGAGTCGCGCCAGGATCGGCCAAGCACGCCCATCAACAGTCGTGAAATCACCACCCACGATGATCTTGCCATCCGGTTGTTCGGCCACGCCATAGACGGTACCGTTCACCGAGGGCAAGAATTTGTCCGGGAAGGTGAGATTGGCTTCCAACAGCATCCGGTTGCTGATGGCGACCCCGAAGGCGTTGCTCGCGGCGATCGCATACATTCCCAAGTCGCTCAGCTGGATGTTGCTCACGGTCAGCGAGGACGTGGTGACACCGGGGAGATTCGTGCCGTTCTTGAGCCATTGGTAACTGACAGGCAACGAGCCAATCGTCGAAGCCGTGACCGTCACCGTGTTGCTCAGCGTTGATGTATTCGTGAACAACGCGCTGGTGATGATCGGGTCCACAACGCGCAGAATTGCAACCGCGCTGGTGATGCTGCCAAACGAGTTGCTGACGATGACCGAGTAGCCACCGGCATCTGCGCCGAACACGCTGTTCAACGTCAGCGCGACGGTCTGCGCGCCGGAAACCGAACCACCGTCAACCAGGGGTGTGCCGTTCTTCAGCCACTGATAGCTAAACGGCGGCGAGCCGTTGGCGCTGACGGAAAAACTCGCGCTCGTGCCGGCGTTGTTGGTTCGGCCATCGGGCGGGGTGATGAAGAAGCACGGACCGCTGATGGTTTGCACAAACCAACTGGAGGAATTGTAACCGCCACCAGTTACGTAGCCGCGCACCCGCGCCCGGCTGTCCGGCGGGAGCAACGCTGCGGTGAATTGCCAGCCGCCCGGAATTCGCGTGCCCTCGCCCAGATAGCTCCAGTTGGTCAGGTTCGTGGAAGCCTCGATCGTCGTGCGCCACACTTCAGGGCTGTTGCCGCCACGTTGCCAGGTGAAAGTGAAACCGTCGTAATCGAGGCTTTGCGTGGCTGGCTCGGTGGAATTCAATCGCGCGATGCGGCTGCGCGATTGTCCCCCAAATTGCGTGAAATCGCCTCCGGCCAAAATCTTCCCGTCGGGTTGGAGCGCGAGACTGTACACGTAGGTGTTCGCCGTGGGATTGAACCCGCTGTCCGGCGTGCCGTCGGCGTTGAGCCGGGCGAGGTGGGCGTGCGGTTCGCCGGCCACGCTCGCGAACAGGCCGCTCAAGAAGATCTTTCCGTCGGTTTGCAGCGCAAGCGAATAGACGCTGGCGCCGCTGCCGGTCACCGCCGGAGCGAAGACGGCGTCCACCGTCCCGTCCGGATACAAGCGGGCGAGGTTCGTGCGCGGCTCCGCGCCCACACTGCTGAACGCGCCGCCAACCAGAATCATGTCGTCGCCCTGCACCGCGAGGGTGAGCACGGTGCTGTTTGCGCCGGGATTGAAGGCGGTGTCGAGCGAACCGTCCGCGTTCAAACGCCCCAGCCGATTGCGCGTTTGGCCGCGCAGCGTGGTGAACAACCCGCCCGCCAAAATTCTTCCGTCGGCCTGAAACGCAAGCGAAGTCACCGGGCCGTTGACGCCGCTGGTTGTGATGAAGCTCATATCAGTCGTGCCATTCGTGTTCAGACGCGAGATAAAACCGGTGGTGATGGTCGGCCCCACCGGCGGTGTGAGTGTAGTGCGCCCGCCGACGACAAGCTTGCCGTCTGGTTGCACCAAGATGGCCTGAACACGCACGGTCTGGGAGTAACCAACCGGCGGAGTGGTCACCGTCATCGTGAAAGCGGTGTCCAGTGTGCCGTTGGTGTTGAGCCGCCCAATGGCCGTGCGCGAGTAACCGGCCAGGGAAGTGAAGTCGCCTCCGACGAGAATCTTCCCGTCGGGTTGCACCGCGAGCGAATAGACCGTGGCACTGGCCTGCGGGCTGAAGCTGGTGTCAAGCGAGCCGTCCGCGGTCAAGCGGCCCAAGCGGACGCGCGTCTGTCCGCCCAGCGTGGTGAATCCTCCGCCCACGACTATCTTCCCGTCGGCCTGCACGGCCAAAGCCAGCACGCTGCCACCAGCACCCGGGTTGAAGTTATCAGGCACTGGCGACTGGGCTTCGGCCAAGGAAGCTGTGGTGAGCAAGAATGCCGCAAGCAGTGCCTTGACGCGTTTCGGGTGGTTGAGTGAAGGACTGATTTGGGGCATGGCGTTCGGCTTCATGTGATGTTATCGCGACGTGCTCATTTAACCTGTGGAGAGAATGACCGGCGACGCAGCGTTCGCCAAGCGGCAAAGCGGGACTTTTCGCGGAGCGCAGACTGCCGAGTCCGCGCGTTTCAAAATGGAGGCAGGCAACTCGCGGACTCGGCGGTCCGCGCTCCGTTGGCTTCAGCGATCGCCGCCGCGTTTGAGCGGGTCCCAATAGCGGGAGTTGACCAAGCCCTTGACGTCGCCGAAGCCGGGATCGCGGGGCGGGTTGATCTGGGAATCTTTGCGCGCCTCGGCGTGGCCGTCGTTGAAACCCACGACGCCGGTTTTGCGATGGCGGGATTGGTCCACGCCTTCGTAGCCGCCGTATTGGGTGTTCTTCGGGTCCATGCAGGACCACGGCCACCAACAACTGCTGCTCCATTGGCCGTCCACCTTGGGCATGGAATCGGCGATGGCAAAATTGTCGGCGGGCGATTTGATCCGCGCGCGTTTGAGCCAGGGGCGCGTGCCGAAAACGATGCCGCCGACGGACATGGTGTCGTCGCTGCCGGGATTGCCGTACGGCGCATAACCGAGAAACCAACTGTTGTAGCCGTAACCGACTTTGTGGCAGTCGAAGGCCCAGTCCCACGGCACACCGTTGTCGAGCCGGCGGCCCTTGATGGAGGGGCAGTGGAAGAGGTTGGATTGGCCGCGCGCGTAACCGATGATCGTCGTGCCCCACCAGTTGGTCAGCGACGGGCCGGCGTCGCTGGTGTTCAGGTTCTGGTTGCGATGCGCCGGGAAAATGTCGTTGTTGTCGTCGGTGTAGAGTTGGAGGTAGTAACCGACCTGGCGCAGATTGTTCACGCAGGAGATGCGATGAGCCTTCTCCTTGGCGCGGGCCAGCGCCGGGAGAAGCATCGCGGCCAGGATGGCGATGATTGCAATCACGACCAGCAGCTCGATGAGGGTGAAGGCGCGGGCGGCGGACGTGGGCTGGTGGGCGCGGGCAACTGACCAGCGCACGGCTTGACGGATTCGCGGTATCATCATGGCGACATCGGGTTTGGGGTTGAACTGGCGGGAGGGTAACCAACCTGCGTGACGGCGTCCAATGCCAAAGCTTCCCGGGGGGCGACGTGTTGCGTGTTGCGTGTTGCGTCAAGTATTAAGGCTGGCCTGCCACTTGACGGAATACGCAACACGGCGCCGAGCCGACTGTCGCTGCCGCTCAGGCGAAAAACTCCCGCACCACCGCTGCAACCCGCTGAATCTGCGCCTCCGTCAGTTCCGCGTACATCGGCAGGCTCAAGACTTCGCGCGAAGCTTTTTCGGCGACGGCAAAATCGCCGGGCTTGTGGCCGAGATTGGCGTAGGCTTTCTGCAAGTGCAGCGGCATCGGGTAATGCACCGCGTTGCCGATGCCGTTGGCGTCGAGGTGGGCCTTCAGTTCGTCGCGGCGCGGATGGCGGACGGTGTAAAGATGCCAGGCGTTTTCGGCGTAGCCCGGTTCGACAGGCAACCGGAGCGGCGTGCCGGCGAGCAATTCATGGTAAAGTTGCGCGACGCGGCGGCGGCCCGCCTGCCATTGCTCCAGGTGCTTCAACTTCACGCCGAGCACCGCGCCCTGAATTCCTTCCATGCGGTAATTGAAACCGATTTCGTCGTGATGATAACGCTTCGTCGAGCCGTGTTCGCGGAGGGCGCGGGCGTGGGCGGCGAACTCCGGGCTGTTCGTCACGAGCGCGCCGCCTTCGCCGGCGGCGCCGAGATTCTTGGCAGGATAAAAACTGAAGCAGGAAATCCCGCCGAACGTGCCGATGGTTTTGCCCTTGTACTTCGCGCCGTGCGCCTGCGCGGCATCCTCGACGAGCGGGAGGTTGTGCTTCTGGCAAATCGCCAGCAACGGATCGAGATCGCACGGCTGGCCGTAGAGATGCACGGGCAAGACGGCCTTCGTGCGCGGCGTGATGGCGCGCTCGACGAGCTTCGGGTCGAGGTTGAACGTCGCGTCCTCGATGTCCACATAGACCGGCTTTGCGCCGCAGTAGGAGATGGCCCAACTCGTGGCGATGAAGGTATAGGGCGTCGTGATGACTTCGTCGCCCGATCCGACGCCGAGCAGCAACAGGGCGATGTGCAAGGCGGACGTGCCGCTGTTCATGGCCAGACAATGCTCCGCGCCGCAGTACTTCGCGAAGTCTTTTTCAAATTGCGCCACGTCCGGCCCGAGGCAGAAAGAGCAGTTGTCCAGCGTGCGGGCGATGGCCGCGTCAATTTCGCCGCGAATGGGCCGCAGTTGCGCTTTGAGATCGAGATAGGGAACGGGATCAGTCATCGTTGGAATTGTAACACCGGCGTCGCGCCGATCTCCATCTGTAAATGGAAGCCCGCTCATCGCTTCGTGAACACGGCTCTATGGATGGGCGCCGGATAGGGCACATCCGGCCCTTTGGTGACGTACCAGAGTATCCGGTTCAGCTCGTCTTCGGGCGCGCGGTCATATTCCGAGAAGTCCATCTGCCGGGATTGTTCGGAGTAGGCGGAGCGGGCCGTGTTCCGCGCCAACAGGTCCACTTTGGGCGTGAGCGGATGATAGGTGGTGAGTTTGGCAGTCTTACGGAAGCAGTTGAACATCGGCGTCGCGCCCGCGTCGTATTGCGTCAACGGCGGCAGTCCCAGGATCAACTCCATTGTCCGAATCATGCTGGCGGTCGTGTAGAGGGTGCTATCCACGATGCCGCGCTTGGTATAGGGACTGATTACGAAGCCTACCGTGCGGTGCGCGTCCACGTGGTCGGGGCCGTTTTGCGCGTCGTCCTCGATGACGAAGATCGCCATCTCTTTCCAGAACCGGCTGTGCGTGGCGGCCTCAACGATCTTGCCCAGGCCGAGGTCGTTGCTGGCGACGGACGCGTCCGGTGTGAACGCGCCGGGCGTGGTGCCGCGGGTGTGATTCTCGCCAAGCGACATGATGGTGAAGCGGGGTAGCGCGCCGTCCTTTTCCGCCGCGTGCAAGTCGTCAATCCAGCTTTGCACCTTGTTCATGTCGCGGTCGCCGGTCCATTTGCCGCGGTTGACCGAGGCTACGCGCTGAGCGCCCTCGCCGTAATTCTTGTAGCTCACGCCGTGGCGCTGGCACAGGTCCCAGAGATAACCCGCCGCCGGGTTTTCCATCTCCTCATTGCCGGGGAGCCGGCCATGCGCGGAGTAGGACATGATCCACGAGCGCTGGTTGAAGTCCGTGGCAATAGCCGCATCGCACCAACTATGACCGTCCACGCTCACCTCGCCGTTGCAGTAGAGATTGTCGAGTAGCACGTAGTCGCGGGCGAGTTGATGGTGGTTGGGCGTCACGTCCTCGCCGAACATCACGAGGCGGGGGTCGCCGTTGCCGGCGGGCCGGCCTTTCGCATCCTTGAAGTTGCCTAACACCTGATCGTAAGTGCGGTTCTCCTTGATGATGTAGAGGACGTATTTGATCGGGCAGGGTTGGCCAACTTCATCGGGAATGACCGTGCCGCTCTTCATCGGCGCCCGGCGCATCGTCTCCGGCGTGTAGGGCGAATTGCGCCGGACTTGTTCCGTATAGGCGGCCATGCGCGTGGCGTCCGGACGGGCGATGAGGGAGAGCGCGCCTTGCAACGTGCGCCCGATGTGGTCGAACGGCGGTGGCTTGTGGAGCTTGCGCGGATTGGGCCGTTGCGGCGGAACGTTTGCGTGGGAAGTCAGCCCCTTGCCATCGGCGACGAACAAGGTCTGGTCGTCCGGGCTGACTGCCAATGCCGACGGATACCAACCGACCGGGATGAATCCGTTCACGACGGAGATGTTGCGATCCGAGATGTCCACGACCATCACGCTATTGTTGTCGGCGTTGGCGATGAACAGGGTCTTGCCGTCGGCGGTCACGGCGACGGCGTCGGGCGTGCTGCCTTCCGGTGATTCCGGGTAGAGTGAAGTTGAAATGATCTCGCGCGTGCCGCCCCACAGTTGGCGGGCGGGGCTGGCGGGAATGGGCAACTCCTCCAGCGTCTTGGTCTGCAAGACATGCACCGTGTTGTCGCCCGCGCACGCTACGAACAGCCGGCCGTCCGGCCCGAGCGTCAGGTCGTTCGGACGCAGACCAACGGTGAAGTCGCGCAGCCGGCGGTGGGTCTCGGTGTCAATCAAGCTGACGCTGCGGCTGCCCCAGTTGCTGACGTAGAGATGCCGCTGGTCCGCACCCATCGCGCAGGAATGGGGGTGTTGGCCGACGGGAATTATTGCTTCGAGCGCGAGCGTGTCGGGATGCAACACCCAGATTTCGTGATTGCCCTCATTGCAAACGTAAAGCCGGCCGGTCGTGGGATGGACCGCGATGGAACCCAGCACCGTAGCGGCCGCGTCCGGCGCGGGTTTGACCGGGTCGGCGGGCGTCGCCTGTCCGTCGGCGTAGGTGAAAACGTGGATCGCCCCGGAATCTCCCCCCGCCACAAAAATGCGGCGGCCATCTTTGCTGAACGCGAGGCCGTTCCAGACTTTTGGGAGCGGGAGGAACTGGGTCACGCGCCGGCTGGTCAGGTCGAACAACGTCAACCCCGGGTCGTTGAACCCGGCGCTGGCGGCGAGGAGCATTTTCTTGTCCGGTGAAAACACGAACTTGAGCGGCAGGTCGCTGATAGCCCGAGGTTCGCCCGCCGGCGTGACGCCCCAGCCGTTGAAGAGCAGGGACCCTTTCGGCATCAGGCCAGGCCGTGCGCGCAAGCTGGGGCTGCGAACATCTTCGTCGCCTTGGCGGCTGGCGGAGGGCGACTGGGCCGGGACCGGGAGGTAGGCCAGCGCGGCACACGCACTCACGATGAAACAGGGGAGTCTTGTTCCTAACGCAAGGCCGGGCTTCCAAGACTTTGATCTACGGAGTGTTTTGTGCAGCATGACGAGCAAGGGTGCGTCGCAGGATGCCGCCCCGTCAAGCCTCGGGCCGGGTGGGTTGCCGGGTTGCCCTTCCCCAATAACTTCGTCGTTGCGACGATGCTGCTGAGCCAACCCAGGCTAGATCTCCGTCGCTTCCCGCTGGCAGCGTTTCCTTTCTGGCGGGTTCATCGTCATTTACCATCGCCGGACTTTCCCCAGCCGGGCTGGCAGCCGTATGCGAGCAGCAACCTGCGGGACTGCCGGCCCCGTGACGAATTACGCCTCGGCCAACTCGCCCGACTGGTTTGGCGCCAGCAATGGTTCGAGGAATCCGGCGTGACGCTCACGAATTGCGTCATGGAAAAATGCTCGCGTCCGAAACGACCCGGGGGGTGAAGGGTCGCCGCGTTCGCGAAAAAATCCCTGCGATTCTGCATTCACTCGTCGCGCTGCGTGTCTCGCACTTCACAGCGCAGGTTTTACGCCGGCGGTTTGGCCTTTCGATTCCGACGTTTTTGATCGCGCGGCGCAGCGGGTCCGTGGTTGAATCCCCGCGGCTTATGAAACAACCAGTCCAGATCACCCCGCCCATCCGACTCAAGAATTTTGATCCGGCGTTCTGCCACGCTCTCGACAAGGACGCGACGCGCGAAAAAACCATGAGGCTTTGCCAGCGCATCGGCGAGCTGCAGGAACTGCTGAACGCCAACGCCCACCAGTCCGTGCTCATCTTGTTGCAAGGGATGGACACCAGTGGCAAGGATGGCGCGGCCAAACACGTCTTGGAGTTCGTGAACCCGGCGGGCGTCGAGGCCACCAGCTTCAAAGCGCCCTCCCCGCTGGAACGCGCGCATGACTATCTCTGGCGCGTCCATCAGGCGGTGCCGCGGTATGGGAATATTGGCGTGTTCAACCGCTCGCATTACGAAGACGTGCTGGTCGTGCGCGTGATGAAGTTGGAGCCCGAAAGCATCTGGCGCGCCCGCTACGATCAGATCAACGTATTTGAAAAGCACCTCGCCGAGAATCGCATCATCCTGCTGAAATTTTTCCTGCACATCAGCAAGGCGGAACAGGCCGAACGCCTGAAGGCGCGGCTCGGAGACCCGCGCAAGGATTGGAAGTTTGAAACCGGCGATCTCGTGATGCGTGCAAAATGGTCGCTGTTCCAGCGGGCCTACGAAGCTGCGCTGAACCGTTGCAGCACTTCCTGGGCGCCGTGGCACATCGTCCCGGCCGATCGGAAGTGGTATCGCGACTACGTCATTGCCCGCACGGTGGTGGACGCGATGGAGGGACTCAAACTCAAGTGGCCCAAGCCGCGCGAGGCTTTGGCGAAAATCAAGATTGTTTGAGCCCGCGGTTGAAATCCGGTTTCCCTAAGCAATCAGCTCGTTGATCGCTTCGCCACTCGGTAAGCGATGCGATCGGTTACGTTCCAATTTAGCTCAGCCCCGACCTCCCCTGGCGAAGCGCAACGGGATTCGGGAAGCAACGGCAGAAAAATCCATGGCAGAGAAAAGTGAAAGAGTTTTTCCGCCATGGATCTTTCTGCCATCACCCGGAGGACTGCCTGATCGAGAATCCCTAAGTCTGGGTGCTCGGAATGAGAAGTCATCCAGCCATCCTATTCAAACGGTGGTGGGGGTCTTCCTCGTGCGGCCCTTAGCCTGGTTTTGCTGGGGGCGGCTGCTGTTGGACGAACCCACCTCACCCGGCAAATTCAAATAACGCTCCGCGTTCGCGTAGCAGACATTGCGGATCAGTGGGCCGATCAAGCTGTCGTCGTTGGGGATTTC
>CAIKLQ010000079.1 GCA_903828255.1 uncultured Verrucomicrobiota bacterium | reverse complement strand
TACACGGTTCAAACCCAGGCAATTGGCCTATGGAGCATGTTGAACCTCCCCGATACCGGCCAGACGAATCGTTACACCGCCACCTTCGGTCAGGACGCCGATTACACGATCCACCCGCCATCGTTCACTGACAACGGCGACGGCACGGTGAAAGACAATGTTACGGGGCTGGTCTGGCAAAAAGCCGATGGTGGGGAGATGACCTGGTCCAACGCCGTGCTCTACGCGCAGACCAACCGCGTCGGCAGTCAAAGCGACTGGCGATTGCCCACGAGCCACGAAGCCTTCAGCATCCTGAACCACGGCACGGTCAACCCCGCGTTGGATGCGAACTTCTTCACGCTTTCGGCGGCGAAGTATTGGTGGAGCGCTGACACCCAAGTCAGCGACGCCACGCGCGTCTGGTCCATCAACGCCGGCGGCGGCATTGGGGCGCATCGGCAGGATGAGACCCTCAGCGCCGGCGGTACGAACCGCTACCACGTCCGCTGTGTGCGTGGCGTGACTCTGTCGGGACAACCGCAGCATCACTTCACAAATAACTTGAACGGCACCATCACCGACCTCGATATGGGCCTGACGTGGCAACAGGCGGAAGCGTCGGCAATGAACTGGGAATCCGCACTGCAATATGCGGAAGGACTTTCCCTTGGCGGGCAGACCGACTGGCGGTTGCCGAACGTCAAGGAACTGCAATCCATCAACGACGAGTTGCGGTCCAATCCGTCGGTGGACACCAGCTTTTTCACCGGGGCGAACTCCTCCAGTCATTGGTCTACCACCACGGTCATGAATCTGGCCAATCGTGCGTGGTATGTGAACTTCCAACTCGGTCTGGTCACCTACGAAGACAAACTGACCAATTACTTTGTCCGTTGCGTCCGCGGCGGCCTCACCAACGCGACTCCGCCCACCAACAGTTTTACGCCGCAGTTCGTGCAGATTCCTGCGGGGCAATACCAGATGGGCGATCATTTCGGCTTCGTTGACCCGGCACATCCGAGCGACGAAATTCTGGTCCACACCGTCTCAGTCAGTTCGTTCTTCATGGAAACCACGCTGCTGACCTGCGGCGAATATCGCGTCTTCCTGAACTCGGCTCTGGCGCAAGGCTTGATCGAGGTCCGCTCTAACTACGTTTATGGCGTCGGCGGCACGAACATTTATTGCGACACCTACGGCTCGGACACGAACAGCCGCGTCCAGTGGAGCGGCAGCGCGTTCACGATTCGCGACAACCGGGAGTTGCATCCGATTACCGGCGTGCGCTGGTTTGGTGCGATTACCTATTGCAACTGGGCCAGCGCGCGCGACGGCTTCGCCGCGTGCTACAATCTCGTGACCGGTGATTGCAACCTCACGAACAGCGGATACCGATTGCCGACCGAAGCGGAGTGGGAATACGCCGCCCGCGGCGGTCTTTACAGTCCTTATGGCATGTTCCCGTGGGGCAGCGATACGAATGCCGATGGCACGCTGGCGAATTGGGCGGGCAAAACCAATCCCTTCACCAGCGGCGATTATCCGTGGACCACGCCGGTGGGCTTCTAAAACGGCTCAGCGCAATCCAAGACCAACTACAACTGGCCCGGGGCCGACGCCACCTACCAAACCCGCAACAACGCCAACGGCTTCGGCCTGTACGACATGTCCGGCAACGTTTGGGAATGGATCAACGATTGGTACGCGAGTGATTACTACACGAATTGCGTGCTGAACAACCTCGTCACGAATCCGCCGGGTCCGGTGACGGGTTCGCTCATGCCGGATGGCAAGCCGTATCGCGGCTTGCGCGGGGGCAACTGGTTCAACGGCCAGGATCAATATGGTCATGCGCGCGTGTCGAACCGCGATCCATCCTACTACCGCGGGCCGGGTGATCCAAACGGGCCTTGGTTCCATGTCGGCTTCCGCGTCGCGCGTGGAGTGGTTGACGGCAGCGTCTCGAACTCGCCACCGGGCATCGCCAGTGCCGCGATCACACCAGCCGTTCCCACCAGCAGCGATGTGGTTTGGGTCACTGCCAGCGTCACCGACGACGTGAGCGTGGCCAGTGTGGTGCTCACTTACGCCACCGGCAGTGGCGGCACCGGGCTGACGAACACGGCCTTCCTGGAGACGATGGCCAGCGTCAGCAGCAAGCCGTGGACAGGCGGCAACTGCAACAACGCCTGGACCGTGACCGGCACGGCCTGCGAGCAGCGCACCGGCGCCAACTACGGCACGGGCAACACCAACGGCCTGGAATTCAAAGGCGGCACGATCAACCTGACCGACAACATGATCGCCACAACCAGTTCCATCAACGCGCAAGGCAGCGCGGGCTTCGTCGAGTTCTGGATGCAGACGCTAACCATCAGCAACCAATACAACAACGCCGGCTGGACCTTCCAACTGGATGCCGGCAGCGGTTACGTGACGCGCCTGAGCGAACTCACCAGCAGCAATCACGTCTGGAAGCTCTATCACTACGACCTGCAGGCCGGCGAGTTGGTCAACAGTTTGAAAATGCGTTTCCAATTCCGCGGCGGCAGCACCGAAAGCCGCATGGACTTGGATCAAATCTCCGTAAAAGTCGTTTCCGCCGGCAGTGGCGTCAGCACCAACGTCGCCATGCTCGACGACGGCGCGCACCAGGACGGCGCGGCCGGCGACGGCACTTACGGCGCGCCGATTCCGGCCTTGGCTGCGGGCACAACGGTAAACTATTACCTCACGGCGACGGACGGCGCGGGACTGGCAACAACAAGTCCCGCCACCGCTCCGGCCACCACCCTCAGTTACACCGTGCAGGCCGCCGTGACCAACACCACTCCGGTCATCGCTTATGTCACTCAATCCCCGACATCGCCCAGCTCCACCAACACGGTTTGGGTCACCGCCCAGGTCACGGACAATGTCAGCGTCGCGTCGGTCCAGTTGGTTTACAACACCGGCGCCGGCGCGACCAACGTGACGATGCTGGACGACGGGGCGCACCAGGACGGCACGGCGGGCGACGGCATTTATGGCGGGCAAATCCCGGTGTTCCCCGCCAGCACGACCGTCAGCTACTACCTCGTCGCCACGGACGGCGCAGGACTTTCCACCACGAATCCCGCAACCGCCCCGGCGGTGACGTTTTCTTACACCGTGTGGAACGCCTTCACCACCCAGACCGTGGGCTTGTTCCTAAACACTACCAGCGCCTGGCCCGGCTACACGCTCATGGCGCCGATGCACTACACCAACACCTACCTGCTGAACAACGCGGGCGAAGTCGTCCATCGCTGGACCAGCACTTACGAACCGGGCCGCAGCGCCTACCTCATGACCAACGGCCACCTCTTCCGCGCCGGCATGGTCAAAAGCGGCGGCCCCTCCACCGGCGGCGGCGAAGGCGGTCGCATCGAAGAATACGATTGGGACGGCAACCTTGTCTGGGCGATTGACTACTACAGTTCGACCTACATCCACCACCATGACTTCAAAGTCCTGCCCAACGGCAACGTCCTGCTGCTCGTCGCCGAAAAGAAGACCTACGCTGAAGTCATCGCCGCCGGGTTCAACCCCAGCCTGCTCGACGCCAGCATTGCCTCCCAGGGCTACATGCTGCCCGATTGTCTGGTCGAGGTGACGCCGACGCGACCCTATGGCGGGACGGTGGTTTGGGAATGGCATCTCTGGGATCACATGATTCAGGATTGCGATCCGACGAAGAACAACTATGGCGTCGTGGCGAACCATCCGGAGCGAATTGACGTCAACGGCACCGGCATGCGGATTCCGCAGTTCTGGAATCACGTGAACGGCATTGATTACAACGTCGAACTCGACCAGGTCATGCTCAGCATTCGCGGTAACAGTGAGCTGTTCGTCATTGACCACCAGCTTACCACCGCCCAGGCGGCGGGCACCAACGGCGGGCGCTACAGCAAGGGCGGCGACATCCTTTACCGCTGGGGCAATCCCGCACAATATAACCGCGGCACCGCTGCCTCGGAGCAACTCTACCAGCAGCACCACACCCATTGGATTGAAACCGGCTGCCCCGGCGCCGGCAACATCCTCATCTTCAACAACGGCATCGGCCGCGGCTACTCCACCATCAACCAGATCGTCCCGCCCGTGGACGCCGCCGGCAACTACGCCATAACCAGCGGCGCCGCCTTCGGCCCCACCACGCCGGTGTGGACCTACACCGCCGTACCCCCGACCAACTTCTACTCGGCGGAAATCTCCGGCTGCCAGCGGTTGCCCAACGGCAACACGCTGATCTGCGAAGGCATCAAGGGCAACCTGTTTGAAGTCACGAGCGCCGGCCAGACTGTCTGGCAATACCTCTGTCCGGTGGGCAGCACGATCTTGACGCAAGGCGACAGCATCCCGGTGGACCCCGCGCGCACCGATCAGTTCATGAACGCCGTCTTCCGCGTCACCCGTTACGCCACCAACTACGCCGGGTTGCTGGGCCGCGACTTGACCTCCCAAGGCAACCTCGAACTCCTGGTGGATTCGACGCTCCGCATCATGAGCAGCCAGGGATCCGTTACCAACCGGCAATTCAATTGGTCCAGCTTGCCCGATCCCAACTACGCCGTGCTCTACAAAGCCACGCTGGCGACACCCGCCTGGACCAGCATCGCGACAAACCACAGCATCGGCACGCTGACGCATTTCACCGACACCGACGTCGTTCGGCTGACCCAATCGCAAGGCTTTTATCGGGTGACGTTGTTGCCGTAAAAATGCTGTAGAAACTAGGATTGAAATTCCGTTCTCATCCTTGGAATGAATACACAACCTTGTCATTGGAAATCGCTGGGTGTGGTAGCCGCCACCATGGCGCTCGCCGGCTCCGCTCTTTGGGCGCAGGAGAAACTGCCTGGCTTCGCGCTCATCCCGGCCGGCCAGTTCGAATTGGGCGATCACCACGGTTTCGTTGACCCCAAGCACGGCGGCGACGAGACGCCCATCCACATGGTGCGACTGGATGCGTTCTACATGGGCATCTGCACCGTCACCACGAAAGAGTATTGCGAGTTTCTCAACTCAGCGCTGG
>CAIKLQ010000078.1 GCA_903828255.1 uncultured Verrucomicrobiota bacterium | reverse complement strand
GTTGCAACCCGTAGCCACCTCTCCGCAACTCCAGTTCAACGGAGTGGATAACCATCTTTCCCTGGAAACTGAATTGGATCCCAGTCTGACCGTCGAGATGTGGATCCGACCGGTCGCACTTACGAACGTGCAAAATCTGGTCGCCTGGCTGGACTATCCTCAGCAGGCCATGGTGCAGGCGGTCCTCTTCTTGACCAACAACCAACTGAGTCTTTCCGTTCTGACGAATGGAACCTCGGCTACCGCCATTTTGACCTCGGTGGACAGACTCTCGTCGAATGTGTGGTCGCACGTCGCTTTTACCAAGAGCAGTGCGGGCCAATTTAAGCTTTTCCTCAATGGCGTGCAGCAAGCCACCACCACCGTCACCAATTTTAACGGACAGGCTCCCGGCAATGTCACCTACGGCGAATGTATTATTGGCGGGTCGTTTGGTCTAAGTGGAGCCGCTCGGCAGACCTTGGCGGGTTTCAATGGGCGGTTGGACGACTTCCGGATGTGGTCCACGGAGGTCTCTCCCGCAGACCTGGCGGCGGACATGTCGGCCGCATTTACCGGGATGGAACTAAACCTGGAGCATTTGATCACCGCGGACTGGCAGCAAAGCTACAGTCCTGCCGACGCGGCCGGCGCGGTCACCTTCCAGGCGCCCGATTTGGCCACCGGCGGCCTGGTCTCGGGGTATGGAGTTCCCAGCACGACCGGCAATGTCTCCTTTCCACTCTTGAATCAACTGAAGTTTGATGGCGTTGCGAATTGGATGCGGTTCCCGATTTCCTGGAACAATGCCGCGCTGGCCACCCTCGAATTCACGTTGACGACCGACAGCCCGAACAACCCGGTTTCGATTCTTGGCGTGACCACCGCAACGGCCACCAATCTGGCCGTGGGACTCGCGAATGGATTACTCCAACTGGCCTGGGGTGGAACCGTCCAGGCCACCGGCGCAACGCCGCTTAGCCCGAATAGCAGCTACCGCGTTTCCTTGACGCTCAGCAACCGGGTGGCCAGGCTTTACCTGGGCAACGTTCTGCAAGCGAGTTACACGATCACCGGCGGGACTGATTCCACGCCGCTGGCTTCGGCTATCTCCCTGGCCGGAGGGAGCGGCCTGTTGAACTACGGCAATTTTCCGGGAGTGATAACCGATGTGCGGGTTTATTCCGCCGTCCGCACTCTCGACCAGATTTCTCAGGATGCCATCAATTCCGCGGATTTCACCGATGCCACCTTGATTCGGCGTTATACCCTCGATCATATCTCGCCCGCGTCATCGGGCCAGCCGCTGCTGTTTGTGCTTTCGGACACCAGCCTCGGGTTTGACGCGACTTATTATGGCAGTGCGACCTTGGGGGCGCAGCTCTACCTGACCCCGGCACCCGAAGTCACGGGTGGTATGGTTCGGAGCGGAACTGCTTACCACCCCTCGATCTACGCCACGGAGCAGCGGATTATTCCCGTCAACGCCATTCCAACCAACGCCACCCTCGAGGTTTGGTGGCCGCACACCTTTACTGCTCCCCTTTTGCATGAGCCGCTCCAGTTCCCGGGGCAAGTGAACACCTACACTTTGATGGATCCATTGGCCCCACCCACGCTGGTCGTCGCTGGGCAAAATTCCAGCCAAGGCTTCGTCATTCCGGCTTCGTGGACCGCGCCGAGTCTTTATTACAACAATAATCCGACACAACCCGGCTTTAACCCCAACGACGAACACGCCCTGATCATTGGGTCGTCGGTTTATGCCCTGCGCTGGGACCTGAATACCGATAACACATCCCACGATTACGTCCTGCTCCAATACAAGGACGCCAATCGGAATTCGCTCTCTTACTTGCAGCCGATTGTCGTAGTGCCAACCAACGCGATCTACCCGAGCTTCGATACCCGGCTGTTCGTAGGCCAGTTGCTGCAGGGCCCGATGCCGCTGCCCGATCTCCCGCCCAACAGCCGCTCCGGCCCGATTCCGGGAGGCGACCCCAACCACCGCCTGTATCAAGATCGCCAACACTCCTTGTGGGCACAATCGGCCGTGACCTCCGGCACCAACTACGACGCCGCCAGGGTGGTTTGGTTCTACGCCCTGCAAGCCAGCTTCTACTGGCCGACGAACGTGGCTGCCGGCAGCGCGGTGCCGTTTGGCAATGCTTCCACCGGTCTGGCCATTAGTTATACGGTGCAGTATCCGAACGTGCCCGTCCTGGCTTTGGGACAAACGCTTTCCGACGCCGTTCCCTCGGCCGATGGCGATGGCTTTTTGCCTGCCGTAAGTGGCCAACTCTCGGTAGAAGTGTTGTACGACGATGCTCATGTTCACAACTCAAGCAAAACGACCGTGGTGGTCGAAGACCCCGTGACTCCCAGCAGCGCACCCCTGGATCACTTGGCCGGCATCGGCGGCACCGAAGTTCAGTATGGCAAAACGTATTTCACCACGTTACCGCCCCATCTGCGCAACCGCGTGTATTGGGATCCCATGGCTAAAAGACTTTACCTCACCGGCGCCATCGTGCGGCCCATCACCGGTTTCCCCTATGTGATGCCCGCGTGGCTCAGCCCGGCAGACTACAGCGCCCTGGCCGCCTTGACAACCGATGCGAGTTGGCTCACCGCGATCAGCTCCTTGCGTCAAAGCGCCGATCTTATCCCCAATGCCGAAACGCCCTTTACCGCCATCGTCCTCACCCCGACGAGCCAATCCGGCGGCTATGTCACCCTCGGCGTGAACACCCGCACGAATCTGAACGAGATCGGCCAGCCGGTGTTTGTCTATCCCATTTTCGTGGACACCAACCGGCTTTATACGGGCGTGATCAACGTCATTTTCTCTGACAACCAGTTCGACCAGTATGTAACCCTCAGACATTCCGGGGACTTTGGCGGGGATCCCTCCCAGATCACCTTTGACTGGCGCTACAATTTCCCCAACGACGGCCAGGTGCCCAGCACCACCCCGTCCAGCGATGGGAGTTGGATCTCCTACACCAACGCCATCGCCGGACTGAACAATGTTGTCTTTGGCGGGCCTGGTCTCCTGACGTTGCAGGATCTGTATTTCGTCTGCCGGTGGCGGTCCAGCGCGGCGGGCAGTCCCAACACCAATTGGAGTGATTGGACGCCGCCGGTTTTGATTCAGAG
>CAIKLQ010000077.1 GCA_903828255.1 uncultured Verrucomicrobiota bacterium | reverse complement strand
GGGCAAGGAAGTGGACGGGCAATTGACCACCCGTCTGCCGCGTGCCACCGGGAACTCGCGTCGCCTGTTGGTTGAACTGGCCGGCCAGCGCCATGCCGTGGCGGCGATGCCAGGGTTGATCAAGGCGGCCAGCGATGTAGATCCCGCGATGCGTACGGCGGGCATCAAGGCGTTGGGCGAAACGGCTGGCACCGCTGACCTGGGCGCGTTGACTGACCTGCTCGCGAAGGCAAAGTCCGCCGACGAAATATCCGCGGTGCAAGAGGCGTTGGAATCCACCTGCCAGCGCGTTTCCGACAAGGCCGCCAGCGCCGCCAAGTTGATCGCCAGCCTCGCTACCAGCGCGACCCCGGCCAAGTGTGCGCTGCTCCGCGTCCTCGGCGTGGTCCCTACGGCGACCGCCCTCGACGCCATCCGCGCGGCCCTCGCCAGCCCGGAGGCCAGCGTGCGGGACACTGCGGTACGCGTCCTCGCCGATTGGCCTGAGACTCCGGCGCTGCCCGCGTTGTTGGAGGTCTTGCGCACTACCCAAGACGATAGCCACCGTTTCCTCGCGCTGCGCGGTTGTGTGCGCTTACTCGACATTGGCGGCCAGCCCCCGGAAAAAACGTTGGAAACTTATCGCGACATGTTGAGTCGCACCGAGCGCACCGATGACCGCAAGGCACTCCTCTCCGGCCTCGCCAATGTTGCCGATCCGGCCGCACTCAAGCTCGTCGGGCCTTTGCTCAAGGAGGCGCAAGTCCAAGCCGAGGCGGAAGTGGCCATGCTCAAAATCGCGGGGGCCCTCGTGAAATCCGCTCCAGCGGACGCCAAGGCCGCCGCCACCCAGCTTCAAACAGAGTCGCAGAATCCGACCACGCGGGACCGCGCCGCCAAGATTCTCGCCGACATTGAAAAGAGTCGGTAACCCCGAAGCCGCAGGCTTCAGGTCCAATCCCTAAGAGCCGGAGCGGCCTTCAACTTCGTAGCCGCGGCCGAGAGGCCGCGCTCAAATTCCGCTGATTTGCGCCGACTAACGGCGGCGCGCTACGGAATTTTGAGCCCGAACGCCGACTTCAACCCGCCAGCGGGCGGGCGCACGCCAACACCTATCGGTGGTGGGGACGGTTCCTGGCGAGGGCGAGCATAACTCCAGATTCGTTTTCACGCCCGCCGTGCGTAAGGCAGTTTCCAAGGTTTGCGGTATTTGACCCCGACGAGTTTGTCGGCTTCGTGGTCGCCGACGATTTTTTCGTTGGCGGCGTCCCAGGTGATTTTCTTGCCGGTGCGGAAGGCGATGTTACCGAGATGTGCCACGGTCGAGACGTGGTGACCGAGTTCGAGATTCAGGACGGGGGGTTGGCGCGACTTGACGCAGTCGAGGAAGTTGCGGACGTGCGCCGGGCGTGCGTCGCCGCTGCCTTTGGCTTTGCGTGGTTCGAGATTTCCTTTGCGGTGTTCCACCACCAGTTCCCAGCCTTCGTCGTTGAGCAAGATCGTGCCCTCGGTGCCACTCCAGGAAATGCCCCACGGGCGACCGTTGAGGCCAACGCCGAGTCCGGCCTTGTGCTCCCAGACGAGCATGAAGTTCGGAAACTCATAGGTGGTGACTTGCGAGTCGGGCGTTTCGGAATTGTCGTCGAGGACGTATTTGCCGCCGCTGGAGACGATGGTGCGCGGCCATTCCACGCCGGCACCCATGAGCATCATGTTGATGAGATGCACACCCCAGTCGGTCATCAAGCCACCTGCGTAATCCCAGAACCAGCGGAAATTGAAATGAAAGCGGTTGGGGTTGAACGGGCGCTGCGGCGCGGGGCCGAGCCACATTTCGTAATCCACGCCGGGCGGCGGCGCGCAATCCGCGGGCTTGCCGATGCTGGGCAGCCAGTCGAGATAAGCCCAACCGCGCACCATCGCGAGCTTGCCGAGCTTGCCGGACTTCACGAATTCGGCGGCCTCGATGATGTGCTGGCAACTCCGCCATTGCGAACCCATCTGCACGATCCGGTGGTGTTTTTGCGCAGCGGTCAGCATAGCGCGGCCTTCATCAATCGTCCTGGCCAGCGGCTTCTCCACATAAACATCCTTGCCCGCCTGACACGCCAGCACCGTCGGCAACGCGTGCCAGTGGTCCGGCGTGGCGATGAGGACGATGTCCACGTCCTTGCGATCGAGCACGCGGCGAAAATCTTTCACGGTGTCCGGCTTGGGGCGATCGCTCTTGGCGCAAAGTTCGAGGCCCTTTGCCAAATGCGAATCGTCCACATCGCAGACCACGGCGCAATCCACCTCGGGATTCTTGAAAAAAGTGGCGAGGTCGCCCATCCCCATGCCGCCGCAACCGACGAGGCCGAGGCGGATTTTGCTGTTGGGGCCCGGCTCGCCCGCGCGCACCGAGCGGATGAACGGACCGGCGAGCGCGGCGGTGCCGGCGGCGATGGCGGACGTGCAGACGAAATCGCGTCGGGAAATTTTCTTGGTGAGGGACGGGTTTGTATCATTCATGCGCCCCAAGATGTACCAATGCCGGGAAACATAGCGAAGCGCAAAATGACGTGCTTGAAAAGGGGAATGACCCGATCAAACGCAGCGGCGCGGCGGCCGCGGAGAATCGCGGATGGGAAGCGGTGGCGGCCCCCAAGCCGATTGCCCCAACTCGTCTGGAAAGCTCTGCGTTTCGCCGCGGCCGCTGCGCCGCTGCGTTCACCTTCCGAGAATCTGACTTGGGTGGGTTTGGTTGCGGAAAGCGGCGCTGAAGCGGTGCGTACTCCAAACGCTTCGCGTGCCAGGACTCGGCCGGCTAGCCGCCGACGTGCGGAGGCGGACCGGTCAACAACCGAAGAAATCCGCCTCCGCAAGTTCGCTCCATCCGGAAATACCCCAAGGAAGAATCCTCAGGGTTTATTGGGTTTCTAAACCGGACACTACTGGGCCAAATCAGGGAAAGAAACCTTCGTGCTCGGCGGTGATGCTTCCGGAGCGCGGGCGGTCCCCACCCGCAGCGCTTCGCCAGCAAGGAGCCGTCCGGATTTGCCGCCGCGGTTTCCGCTGTTCACCCGCGGCGACCGGGGACCGGTCGTGCTCCTTAGCTTGCCTCCGGGCGGGGGAAGTTTCCAGTCAGACACCGCGTTGCGGTTTGGAATGACGCCACTCCGCCAGCAAGGTGCGCAGGGCGGAAATCACCGCCAGCGGTTGATCCAGCAACAGATGGTGATTGGCTTCCGGGATGGCGACGAACGGCACGCTGCGGTCGAGCACCTTGAACATATAGTCCGCGACTTCCTGCGAGAAGAGTTGGCTGTTTTCACCGTAGATGACCCCGACCCGACAGGCCAGATTGGAGAGGTCCTCGGACATGTTGCCGATCTTGAAGCCGGCAAAAAGTTTGTCGTCGAATTTCCAACTCCAGCCGCTAGCCACCTGGGCCAGCGAATGTCGGGCGAGATAATCCAAAATGTATTGGTTCTCGCACGGTTGGGCCGGGACGAGGCGGAAGCGGGTCAGCGCCACTTCAAGCTCGGGATAAACGCGCTTGGGCTGGATGGGCGAATACTTGGGATCGCGTTCCCATTCGTAATCCGGCGGACGGACGGGCGCGTCCACGAGCACAACGCCAGTGAGTTGATCCCCGTAGATCAATCCGGCCTTGAGCGTGACGAAGCCGCCGAAACTGTGGCCGATGATGACTTTGTCGTGGTTGAAGCCAGCGTGCGCGCAGACACTAATCAATTCCTTGGCAAACATTTCCGACGAATAACTCGGGCGATGGCCGCTGTCGCCCATGCCGCTCAGATCAATCGCCGCCACGCAATTGTGATCGGTGAAGTAGGGCGCGATGAAATCCCACCAATGCGCATGGGCGCCGCTCCCAGACACCAGCAGCACGCCCGGCTTAGCGGTGTCGCCCCACCGGAGGTAATGAATTGGGCAGCCTGCCACCTCCACCACGCGATCTTCCCGCGGCGTGGAAACCGCGCGTTTGAACCAGTCGGGACCTTCGGTGGTGTGCTCGTTCATGAGAAAACGTGCCTCAGCCGGAACGGTGTCGTAGCGCGAGGAACGCACGCGTCAGGCAGGTCATCGTCGCCGACCCGCGGCGGCCACGCCAAACCACAAAGTTCCACCACCCCAGATAGTGAATTCAGAATGGTGAACCAAAGGGTTCGGCGCGCGGCCCACCACCGCACGCGCGACGCGGGCGCTCCCGATTTCAACTGAATCGTTCCAGCATCGTCATTCGGCACAGGAGCATGAAGGGACAGATTCCCCGCCAATGCAATCTGGATCTCGAGAGAAGTTGCTAAACCAACTGACAACGAGAAACGGCGGATGGGATTTCTCCCATCCGCCGCTCGTTCAATTCCCTGTAGATCTGCCCCCGTGCGGGCCGACCGCAACTCAGTTGCTGGCGCGATAGAACTTCTTCCCACTGGCGGAAGTCAAATATGGACTTTGCACCGCAACGGTCGTGTACGGTCCTTGAGGGTCGTCCGCAGCTTCGAGCCAGCCGGTAAAGGTCACCATGCCGGTCTTGTCTATGCTCACGGTGGGCACGGCGACTGGGTCCGGACCGACAACGCGAATGTTTGAAACCAGCGCATACTTTGGTTCCACTTGACCATTCAGCCAGAGCATGAGGCAGTTGATTCCGCTGGTTGGATCCGTCTCACCGGCGCAACGCCGCATACCAGAGGCAGCCTTGGTGTAGTCATAAAGCCCATCGGTCCCAGCTTTCCAAAAATTGACCACCGTATCCTGTTTGAACGCTGTCTGCCATACCGCTTCGCCATCTCTCTGGGCAAAGATCTCGTAAGAGTTCATATACTCCGCGGGAGCGTTGGTGACATACACAGTGAGTTGCATGTGGAGCGTCTTACGATCCTTGATTTCGGGTCCATAATCGTTCCAATTCCCGCCGCCGCCACAAGCGCCAATACCGTTATACCGAGCGTCCTGATAACTGGATAGGCGGCATGGGGTGGATAGTTCGGCGTATTTAAAGTTCGGGTTGCCTGTGAGCCCGTCTGCAGTTCGATTTGCCCAGTCGGAGAAGGTGAAACCGTGGTCGAAGCCGGGGAGTTGGTTGTTGTAATTACTTGAGACGTCGACAACGTTTGTTGGACTATAGGGCAGCGGGCTATTCGGAATCTCATTCGTGTGCTGGAATGACCAGTCCCAAGTGACGGTGATCGGCCCACGCCGTTGCGTGGGGAAATCCATCTTAAAAAAGTACGTCGAACGAGTGCTGCCATCCGGGTTGATTCCCTGATTATTGTCCGCAGCAATCATCATCTGCCCCCCTCCCGGTGCGGTGCAATTCGTTGCGGTCACGTTGTAAAATGTGGATCCATCAGGCCGGATATAGCCACGACCGTCGTTCAGTGGGCCATAACCTGGTTCATTGGCTGCAACCCAATCGAAGTCGGCGTTGGCATTCAACCACTTGTTGCCTAGGGACGGTTGGCCAATCGCCCAGCCGTTCGTGTAGCCTTCCACGGCTGAGAATTTGGTTTTGTAGATTAATTGCCCTTGGAGGTCCGCCGCCAGAAAAACTAGCAAACCACCCGCTAGCAACTTCATCCCGGTTGATGTGTTTATGTTCATACTTTTTGATGTTTTCATGTTTGTTATTTCCTTGGGTTTATTTGGATTCCAAATCGCATGGCTTGATTACAGGGCAGGGCTTCACTGATCAACGTGGCCAATGAAAGCCGGGGCTTAAACCATGTCTCATTGAAATTCATACACTACGCTCCGCTAATTATCCCAGCATATCATTAGAATTGCAAGCACAATCGCAGCCGGAAAATAAAAACTGCTGGTTAAACCAAACCGCATCGGCACAGCCATACACCGACGGGACACCGCCGCTGTCGGAAGCTGTGCTTCACAGAATATCGCAAGTCGGATGCGGCGGTCTGTAAGGCCCAAGGAGTTCCCCACCACCCCGCTCAACTTAAACTCCGAAGCGCAAGTTCGCGCAAGGGTAGCAAGGTCATCGCGCTGCGACGACCTTGTCTGCGGCCCCAGTCGCGTCGGCGCGCAGCGGAGCCGGAAGCTGGTGAAAGCAACTGGGCAGCAAGGTGCGAACATAGACATTCGTTCCGCGTCGGATACGGCGCGGGGTCATCGCAGCCCGTTCTCCGTCGCCGCACTGCGGACGGGGGGACGTGCTGACCCTACCCAGTGCGGGGTTCAGGCTCAAGTCGCGCAGGCAGGATTTGGGTTTCTGCAGGAGCGAAAAACCGCCCCGCAAACACTCGGCGGCTTGCTTGGGCAGGCTCCTTCAGCACCAGGCGAACTGGAGGCGTTCACTTGGGGATTATCCTGGCGCTCGTTCGGTCTTCCAGCCACTGGATGTCGGGGTTATTCGGTTGGGACTGGCCGAAGGCAAAAGTGTAGCTGTAATTCGGCATCATGATTTTTGAAGTCGAGCGGGGGTCTTTCCACTTCTTGATCTCAGAGTGGCCATCGGTGAAGCTGAAGCCACAGGCGCCGGCGTGCGTGGTCCCAGGCCCATCCTGCCAAGTGGCCGCCGGGCCTGAGAGATCCATCTTCACCGCATACGCCGCATCATTCACACTGTCGGGATTCTCGTCAATTAGCACCCAAAGGTTGGAGGGCTGCGGATTAATTATGTCCGAAGTCTTCGGGTAGATTCGCCACGGCGGGGACTTGGAGTGACCCTCGCCGGGCGGGTCTGTGCTTTCGAGGGTTCGGAACATCTGACTCATTGAAATGCTGCGAACCCGGGCGCCCCCCGCCTTGCCGCGACTCCGGCTAAGATCGGCCGGACACTTGTAAACCCCAACGCTTTTTAGGTGCGGCCCCAACAAACCACTTGCCAGAATCTGCACGTTGGTGTTGTCCGTACTGCCCTCATAATTCAGCCACCCGCCCACCCAGTCGAACCCAATGCTTATTTTGCTCTCGTTGTCGTCAGCATACATGAGAAATGCAAGCCCGAGCTGCTTCCCGTTGCTCATGCAAGCAATGGACTGGGCGCGAACCTTGGCTTTGGAGAGCGCTGGTAACAGCATGGCGGCCAAAATCGCGATGATGGCAATGACCACCAGCAATTCGATCAGAGTGAAGCCAGCGTTGCGCCGGCCGAACCGGTAGAATGATGAGTTGTTAATTTTCATATTCGCTTGGACCCGGGTGCCGAGCTTCATCAAACCAACTCCGCATTGACCATTCGCCCCACTGCTTGCAGATGTCAAGATGCAACTAAAACGTTAATGCGTGCTCGCTGCTCAGGAAACGTGCCGTGGCCATTCGGCACGGGATGAATGAGGGGACCAATTCCTCGCCAATGCAATCTGGATATCGCAAAGCCCATCCCACCGGATTCGTGGGAGCAGACTCTCCGGCGGGACCGGAGTTCTCATTTTTCATCCGGAACCGTCAGCGCGAAAATCTTTCCATCAATCGTGAGCGCGTAAAGTTCGCCGGCGCGGTCCTCGCTGAAGCTGGCGATGTTCTTCGGTTGCGAGAGCAGCGTGGCGCGGTCGGTGATCTTTCCATTCTGGTAACGAAAGCCCCAGATCGTTCCCAGCGAGTAATCCGCATACACATACACGCCGCGCAGCGCCGCAGATTTCTTCCCGCGATAGACATAGCCACCGGTGACGCTCAACCCGATCCCGTGGTCGGGGAACTGGCTTTTCTCCGCCAACTGCGGCGTGTGCGCGTAGGCGAGGACTGGTTCGTGGTAGAGTGCGCCGGGCGGGCCGGGCCGAAAATGCTGGAAGCCCTCGCGCACGCTCCAGCCGTAATTGCCGCCTTTGACGATGAGGTCAATTTCCTCCCACTCCTCCTGACCGACGTCGCCAGCCCAAAGATCGCCGGTTTCCCGATCCCAACTGAAGCGCCAAGCGTTGCGCAACCCCGCCGCCCAAATCTCTTTGCGGCCACCGTATTTGTCGGATTCACCGATGTAGGGATTGTCCTTGGGGATGCCGTAGGGCAGTTCCTTGGCAGTCGGCCCGCTGCCAATCGTGGAGCGACGGTCCACATCAATGCGCAGCATTTTGGCCAACAACAACGCATAGTTCTGGCCGTTGTTATGCGGGTCGCCGCCACCGCTGCCGCCGTCGCCAACCGCGATGTAAAGGAATCCATCCGGGCCAAAGCTGATCTGGCCGCCGTCGTGATTCCAGTACGGCCGGGGAATTTCCAGGAGGATGCGCTCGGACTTGAGGTCGGCGCGGTCGGGGTCGGCGGCGGAGACTTTGAATTCACTGATGACGCTGCGCTTGGGATTTTGCTGGCTGTAGAAAACGTAGCAAAGTTGATTGGACTTGAATCGCGGGTGCAGGGCGAACCCCAGCAAGCCCTCCTCGAATTCGACGAGCGGCTTCCGCTCCACGATGTTCAAAAACTCTTTGGTCACGCTGCCGTCCGTGCCCGGCTTCACGGTGCGGATGCGGCCTTCCTGTTCGAGGATGAAGCATCGGTCGGAGCCGTCGTTGGCTTCTTCCATCCAGAGCGGGAGGTTGAACTTCGCCGCCGGAAAAACTTCGCGCAACTCAATCTTGGGCAGCGGTTGAGCAACCGCGGTGGCCGCGGTCAGCAGGGCGGAAAGCACGGCGATGGAGTTTGGGCATTGAATGAGTTTGTGCATCGCGCACAGGTTAGAAATGTCTTGGGCGTAGTAAAGGACGGAACGAACCGGCGCCCGCCCCGAATAAGTTCTTGGCGGGCGATGCTTCTGCGTGTAGTTAGAGCGCGGCTTTTCCATGAGAATATTATCCGCATGAGCAGCACGCCCGACACTGCATCGCACCACGGTCCGTGGTGGAAAGATTTGACCCCCACGCACTGGTTCGTTTTCGCAATGGCCTGTTTGGCGTGGCTGTTCGACTGCCTCGATCAACAGCTTTTTCTCCTGGCCCGCAACGGCGCGATGAAATCGCTGTTGCCTGCGGGCGCGGACGTAAAGCTTTATGGCGGTTACGCGACCACCATCTTCGTGGCGGGTTGGGCGACGGGCGGTTTGTTTTTCGGCGCCATCGGGGACCGGATCGGGCGGGCGCGCACGCTCACGTTCGCGGTGTTGATGTATTCGGTTTGCACTGGGCTGTCGGCGTTTTCCACCGGCTGGGCGGACTTCGCGTTTTATCGCTTCGTCACGGGGTTGGGGGTGGGCGGGGTCTTCGGTCTCGCGGTGGCGCTGGTGGCGGACAGTTTGCCGGAGCGATCGCGCACCGGGGCGTTGGGGACGCTGCAGGCGCTCTCCGCCGTGGGCAATATCACGGCCGGCAGCATTGCCATTATGTTTGGGTTGATGGAAGGCACGCGTATTCCGGCGGGCATGTCGTGGAAATACATGTTCCTGATCGGCGCGCTGCCGGCGTTCCTGTGCGTGTTCATCCAGCTCCGGCTCAAAGAACCCGAGAAGTGGGTGAGGGCGCGGGCCGCCGGGCGGATCAGCGGGGCGAAGTTCGGCTCGTATGTGTCGCTGTTTGGCGAGGCGCGCTGGCGCAAACCCGCGTTGCTCGGCATGTTGCTGTGCATCGCCGGTGTGGTGGGATTGTGGGGCGTGGGTTTTTTTAGTCCGGAGTTGGTGGGCGACGTCATTGAGCGTTCGCTTAAGCGGGACGGGGTGCCTGCCGACCAAATCTCGAAGGCCAAAACGATTTGGACCGGCGTCAACATGATCGTGCAAAACCTCGGGGCGTTCTTTGGCATGTTGGCGTTCACGCAAGCGGCGCAACGCTTTGGCCGCCGGCCGGTGTTCGCCTTCGGCTACGTCGCCGCGTTCGTGGCCACGGTTGGTTACTTCCAATTTTTCAACAGCAAGGCCGACATTTGGATGAGTTTCGTCATGGGCTTCTGTCAACTCGGGCTGTTCGCGGGCTTTGCGATTTATCTCCCGGAACTTTTCCCCATCCGGCTGCGCAGCACGGGGACGAGCTTTTGCTACAACGTCGGGCGATTCATCGCCGCCTCCGGGCCGTTCACGTTGGGAAAACTTCAGGCGGCGCTGGCCGTCACCGCGACGAGTGCTCTCGGGGCCGGCGCGACCGATGCCGCGAAGGCCGCGGCCAAGCTCGGCGCTTTTCGGTCGGCGGCCTGTTACTTGAGCGCGATTTTCCTGGTTGGGCTGGTGGCGATCTTCTTCATGCGCGAAACCAAAGGCCAGCCGCTGCCGGAGGATTGAACTTTTTGAATTAGGAGCTTTTTCATGCAACGCTGCGCCTGGCCCAAGACGGAATTGGACATCGCTTACCACGACCGCGAGTGGGGCGTGCCGGTGCATGACGACCGGGGGCTATTTGAATTCCTGATTCTCGAAGGCGCGCAGGCCGGGCTGAGTTGGTCCACCATCCTCAAGAAGCGGGAGAATTACCGGCGCGCGTTGGACGACTTCGACGCGCGCAAAATCGCCTGCTACGACGCCGGCAAAGTGCAAGCGCTCCTCGCCGATGCCGGCATCGTGCGCAACCGGTTGAAAATTGCGGCGACGATTCAAAACGCGCAGGCGTTTCTCGCCGTGCAAAAGGAGTTCGGCCGCCTCGACCCCTACCTCTGGCAGTTTGTCGGCGGGCAACCGATCCAGAACCGGCGAAAGTCACTCGCGGAAATCCCGGCGCGCACGCCCGAGTCCGACGCGATGAGCAAGGATTTGCGGAAGCGCGGATTCAAGTTCGTCGGCTCGACGATTTGCTATGCCTTCATGCAAGCGGTTGGAATGGTGAACGACCACACGGTAGATTGTTTCCGCCACGCGCCGTGCGGCACGCGGAGCTCCAGCTCGGCGCGTTAAGAAATCCCCAAGCCGGGTCAGGGGCAGGGAATCCGCTCAAACTTTG
>CAIKLQ010000076.1 GCA_903828255.1 uncultured Verrucomicrobiota bacterium | reverse complement strand
CGGAGTTGGTCAACTGGAGGTGAAGTTTGGTTTTTCGCTTCGTGTAGAGCGGCATGCCGCTATCTCACCATGCTGGTGACTTTATGTCAACGACTTTTTCACCGTAAAATGCTTTTCCTCTCACTTGGCTAATGTTTTGGGCGTGTAGTTTTCAAACCCGGACAAGAAGCGGGGTTTGGAGTTCGCAAACCTGGACAGATTATTTGGGCCGGTTGGAGAAGCGAATTTGCGGTTTGGTCTTCGGATCGGGTTGGGCGGCCAAAACCGAGGGGTGGCCCGAGGGGTGATGACAGAGGATGAGTTTGGTTTTGGGTGCACCGGTGACGCGGAGCCGCTGGGTGCCGATCGGGACGCGACCCTCGTCGCTGGCTTTGATGCCGGTGCGCTGGCTCCGGACGAAGGGCCACCACGGACAGCGTGGGACGGGCCGCAACACGGAACGTTTTTCTTTTTGGAGGTGTCCCAGGCTTGCTGGGGTTTCATTTGGAGTTCGCGGTGGAGTTCGCGGTGGTTGCGATGATGGCGCAAATCGGTGATGTGGGGATTGGCGTGTGCGAGATCGGCGATGTTTTCGCTGGCGGAAAAAGAGGGACGCCGGTTTTGCCAGAACTGGTGTTCGCGTTCGATTTTGCCTTTGGCCTGCGGCGTGGGGGCGTAGCGGAAAGAGACGCCGTAGAAGTAGCGGGCTTGGCCGAGTTGGGTGCAGGCGTCGGGGACGTGGGTGAAGAAGCAGGAGTGAAAGTCCACGCAGAGTTCGAGGGGCAGGCCGCATTCGCGAAAGGCGGTGGGGCGGAACGCACCGGTTCGCAAGTTCGCCCCGACCTTGCGTTCACCTGGAGCCTCCAATACGCTCGCACTGTGCAATCGCTGCTCTACCAACGCACCATCATCGGCTATCACGGCTGCGACCGCGCCGTCGCGGAAAAGGGGCTGTTGCGTCGCACCCGTCTCGAGGCGAGCCAAAACGATTACGACTGGCTTGGAGCGGGCATCTACTTTTAGAAATACGGCTCGCAACGAGCGCTGGATTGGGCCGCCGGCCTTTCCCAACTGCGCCCGGACCGGGTCAAAGAACCGGCCGTTCTCGGGGCTCATATCCATCTCGGCGTTTGTTTCGACCTGCTGGACATCCGCTTCACGGAAATGCTCACCGCCCTTTACCCTTCGTTCGAGCAGACCCTTACCCGGCAAGGCATTCCCATCCCCCAAAACGCGTCGGCGCACGGGAAGGACCGGAATTTGGTTCGTCGCAAGTTGGATTGCGCGATGTTGAATTGGGCCATCCCGGGAATTGAGTAGGAATTGGGCGTCCGTTTCCAGACCGTGCGCGGAGTTTTTCAGGAAGGGGTCCCGGCCTATCCCGGCTCGGGGATTCTCCGCAAATCGCATATTCAGGTTGTGGTCCGTGACCACGAGTGCGTTTTGGGCTACGTTCTACCGGAGATTTGACTGATGGAGACCAAGTGTCAGAATACGATCGTGAAACAGAATAGCCCCCCGGCATCAGGCTGCTTCGGCTCCACCCATGCCGGATCAGGTGGGCGCAGCCTTGCAGCGTGCTGTTGTGCGGATTCGGCGCATGTCCCACCTGCAACGCGTTCAATCCCTCAAAGCAGCGGGAATTGTGACGCTCCGGCAAGCTCTCTCCCGCTTATCAGTAAGCGGTCGCCTCTTTTTTGAGCGCGGCCTGCGCCAAGCGCGTTGTTACCTTCGTGCCAGTCCTGCATGAGGAGTTGCTGGCGTTCGGGATCGCCGATGTGCGGGATCGGTTGCTGCGCGGCGGTTTGCCACCCGCGTTGCTGGCGGGGAAACCCAATCCCGAGTTCTACGATGAGTGGCTGGATTCCTACTTTGCGCGCGACGTCCAGGAACTGTTCCGGCTGGAGTAGCGGGCGGCGTTTTTGCGCGGGCTCGAGGTGTTTCGCGAGCAATATCCCAAGGGAAGGAACTACGTCGTCAGCCCGTTGAGCGGGCCGGCTTATGAGCGGGTTCAGGATGATTTGAAGATTGTCGTTGCATCGCCCGGAGAATTGCGGCTCGCGATGACCTGACCTGCGCTTCCCAAGAGCCGGACGATTTCGATGTAGGTTTTGTCCATCACGGTTTCAGCACGAGCGTCGTTCCATCTTTAAGGCGAGCAGACCAGCGACCGTGACCCAATCGCTTTTCCGCTGCCTTTTTCGCTACGGCTGCCCACGGCAACCTTAATTCCTCCGCCCAGCGCACAGAAAGCCGCGCGACTTTGACGCGCTGGCAGCCCTTGAGCAGCGCGGTCGCCGCGTGCCGGTGAACACCAGCCGAAATCAAACCTGCCAGCAACAGTGCCACGAACCGAGTTCTCATCAGTCAGGGAATCTAGCGACCGCCGTGACGGCGCGGCAAGGACTGATAGGAATTGGCTTTCTGGCCGCTCTGCGGTTCAGTGACATCGCTCGCGAGGATCGAAACAGAAGCAATCTGGTCTTGGCTTGCCGGCAAGCGCAGACTCCGCACCGACAACAGCGCCTCCGACCTCACCTGCGGGCAAGTTGGAGCTTTAGAAGTTTTTCGTTCTTGCCCAATGGATTTCCGGCCGGCGCTGGGTTAGGCTGGGCGCGCATGAAAAAATTGATCATCATCCAATTCGTCGCCGTGCTCGCGTTGGCCGGGACGGCGCAAGTCAGCGTGTCCCCGCAAACATTCGACAACCTCAACGCGGCGTTTCAAGGCGAATCCAACGCTGCGCATCGCTACGAAGCTTGCGCGAAAAAGGCGGATACAGAAGGCTATGTTTATGTCGCGCGACTTTTCCGCGCCGCCGCCAAAGCGGAAACGACTCATCGGGACTCGCATCGGAGGGTGATTCTCGAACTCGGCGGCAAGATCACGGACTTCAAGCTTGATGAGGTAAAGCCCGGTTCGACGGCAGAAAACCTGCGGGCAGCCATCAAAGGTGAGACTTACGAGCGCGACAAGCTGTATCCTGAGTTCATGGGGGTGCAGGCAAGAATGGACGGGGCGAAGGCCGCGCTCCGCACGTTTCGCTACTCCCAGAAAGCCGAAGCGGAACACGCCAAACTTTTTCAGGACGCACTCGATAATCTCGGGAAGAACCAGGACCTGCCGCTCCACGTCTGCAAGGTTTGTGGCTACACGGTGACGACCTTGCCCGCCACCGATTGCGCCAGTTGCCGTGAACCAGTCAGTGGTTACGAGAGCATTCATTGACCGGAAGAGGCTTCCTTCCAAACGCCAGCCGTTTCTGAATGGCATTCCCAGCCCGGAGCCTCCGGCGGTGTTTCACGTTTCGATGGTCTTGATCGGGTTCGGCGCCTTGGGGTTCCGGATCGCCGGCTGCCCGGTATGCCTGGTCAGGTCAGCCATGAAACCCCGCCCGCGTGATTTGTAACCGGCCACTTGAATTCGCCGCCAGGTCCAAACGCTTCGCCTTCAAGTGCAAAACACCCTGCTCAAAAGATGATAGTGTCACACTATCGCGAGGCTCATGGGTTTACCTTGATCGAACTGCTGATGGTCATCGCCAGCATCGCAATTCTCGCGGCGATGCTATTGCCGGCTCTCGCGAAAGCCAAAGCCCGGGCGAAGCCGACCGAGCGTTTGAGATACATACGGCAAATCGGATGGGGGCTGATCCTGTACGGGACGGACAGCAAGAAACTCCCGACCAGGGCATCGCAGGTCTATGACTTCATGAATCCCGTCGCTCCGGGATGACGCGGCAATCGCCATAGACCGGATCATGCTTCTATACCTGACCTTCGCCCAGCACGACCAAGCCTTTCAGTTGTTCGCTATCCAGATGAAAGCCCGTGGATGAGCGGTGCTTCATTCCCACGGCGAGGCCGGCAGCGCAACTGATACCGTGCGAAAAAGCGAATCTCCACTGGCGCGAACTTGGCGGTTATGCTTTAGTCTTCGCATCCATAAGTCGTTCGCACCCCGGCCAAAAACCGCTGCGGACAATGGCAAAAGAAACAAAACAACCAACAACACAAACAAAACAGACGATCATGAAAGAAATTAGACTCCTCTTGGCAATTTCGCTGCTGGGCCTGCTGGGCAGCGTTCATCCCGCTGCCGCCATCGGCACGGCGTTCACCTATCAAGGCCGGTTGGTAGATGCCGGCACTCCGGCAACTGGCCTCTACGACATGCGCTACACGGTCTGGGATTCGGCTGCGGCGGGCCTGCAAGTGGGCGGCGCGGTGGTGCTCGCCCCGGTGAGCGTGAGCGGCGGCTTGTTCACGGTGCCGCTGGATTTTGGTCCGGGCATTTTCACCGGTGTGGATCGTTATTTGCAGATTGAATCCCGGGTCTTCGGTGGCCCCGCTTACAGTGTAATCACCCCGCGGCAGAAGCTCACACCGACGCCATACGCCATCACTGCCGGCAGTGTTGCCGCTACCGCCGGCGCGGTGCCTGATGCGGGTTTGACCGCAAACGTGGCGCTGCTGAATCGCAACCCCCAAACCTTCTCCGGCTCGAACACCTTTGGCGCCGTCGGCATCGGGATTGCGCCCGCTGCCAAGCTGCACGTCAACGCGGGATCCGGATCCGGATATCATGCCGACGCGATCATTGGCCCTGGGGGTTATGTTACCGGCGAAGAGCATAGCATCAACTTCGATGACAGTATTGGCCATATCGGTTCACTGATTGTGGGCTATGACGGGTCGCGCGGCTATTTCAGCGTCGGTAACCTTTATCACGACGGTTTGCATCCAACCGGCAGTTCGGCGTTCAAAGTTTTTGGCAACGGCAACGTGGTGATTGACCCGGCCAACCTGAATGACGGCTTGCTCAACAACGGCAACACCAACACTTCTGGCCTCACCTTCGGCACTGACAGTGGCGAGGGCCTTGCCTCCAAACGAACCGCGGGCGGCAACCAGTTCGGCTTGGATTTCTTCACCGCTGGCATCCCGCGGATGTCGCTCTCAAATAGCGGGAATCTGCTGTTCCCGGATCCGCTGACGAGCCTGATCTTCCCGGTCACGGCGGGAGCGAACAATCCGATGATTTACATGTTCAATTCGGGCACTGCGAACTCGGATCGGATGGTCATCGCCCACTCGCCGTCATATCCTAGTTGGGGGCTGCAATACTCAGACCCGCTAGACAAGTTTAATTTCCTCAGTGGCGGGACGGCGGTGATGACGGTTGACTTGGGCACTCAAAGGATCGGCATCGGCACGACTAGTCCGGGAGCAAGGCTGGATGTCCGCGGCGATGTGAAACTGGGCAGCACCGGCCAGTATTTTGCCACGGGGGGCGACGAAAATCTCCGCATCCTGCGGGGCATTGTGAATACAACGGGAGGAATTTACAACGGCACTGGCTTCACCATTACACACACTGGTACCGGCACCTACACGATAACTTTCAACCCGCCGTTTTCCGACGCACCTGCGCTGACCATAACCCCCTATACGGCCGCTTCACCGGTTACCGCAAATTGCACCAGCGGGACTGGCAGTGGTTATCAGGTAACCACCTGGGTCGGCGCCGCCAAAGGTGACACCTGGTGGAATTTCACGGCCATTGGGGCTCGCTAGGGTGGTCAACCTTGGCCTCGGAGCAATATGAAATCACCTATCTGCAAGCTGAAAGGAATCACCATGAAAAGAATTCATGCTCTCTTCGCCGCCGCAATACTGCTTGTGGCGTCGGTTGCGCTGGCCCCGCCCTACACCATTGATTGGTGGACCGTGGACGGCGGCGGCGGCAGCGGCACCGGTGGCAGCTTCGAGTTGAGCGGCACTGCCGGCCAACCGGATGCGGGCATCATGGACGGGGGCGCGTTGGACGGCGGCTTCTGGGCGCTGATCGCTCCGGTGCCGATGGACCTCACCATCACGCGCATCGGCGGCAACGTGTACATCTCCTGGCCGTCGCCCTCGACGGGGTTCAACCTGCAAGTCTGCACGGACTTGATCCTGGGCAATTGGACCTACTACGGCGTCGGCCCACCGGCT
>CAIKLQ010000075.1 GCA_903828255.1 uncultured Verrucomicrobiota bacterium | reverse complement strand
TTGACTGGCGACCGGGAGAAGTGCCTGGCGGCAGGCATGGATGATTACGTCACCAAGCCCATCGAAGTCTCGGCACTGATTGCAGCCCTGACAAAGTGGGTGCCGCCGCCCGCGGCGGACCGCGCCCATTCCGAGGCCCAGCACTCTGAACCTCTCGGAGCTGCCCGAGAAGTCCCTACCCTCCCTTCCGCCGCCACCGGCCCCGGCGCGAGTTCGCCAACCGGCGCTAAACAACTCCCCATCTTCGATCGGGAGGGGTTGATGAATCGTGTGATGGATGATGGGGACCTGGCTCGGGAAGTAGCCACCGGGTTCCTAAACGACTTACCCGGCCAGATCCAGCAGTTGAAAGACTTGGTGACGACGGGAGAGACTTACCGCGCCGGAGAGCAGGCCCACAAAATCAAAGGGGCTTGTGCCACGGTCGGCGGTGCCGCTCTAAGCGCCCTCGCGGCGACGCTGGAACGCGCTGGCAAAGCCGGCGACCTCGCCACGATCATCGCCCGACTCCCGGAAGTGGATGCCCAGTTTGCCACGTTGAAGGAGGCGATGACGAATGAAGTATAGCGCGAGGCTTCCAAACCCAAAATGGGATCGTGAGGAAGTGAAAGCGGCGCGGCCCTCTGCCCCGCTTTACGAAAGCTCTTCTCCAATTTTGAGTTCGAAATCGCTTTCAACTGGCAGGGATCTTCCCTCTCGGCACCGCGCCTTCACATTGATCGAACTGTTGGTGGTCATTGCCATCATCGCCGTGCTCGCCGCGCTGCTGCTGCCGGCGCTGACGAAAGCCAAACAGAAGGCGCTCCAGATCAATTGCCTCTCGAACCTGCGGCAGGTGGGCCTGGCTTTGCATTCCTGGGTGGACGACAACAGCGGTTGGCTACCGCCGGGGCAGGAATCGCCGACGGGCTTGTTGACCGGCCAGCAACCGGGCTACCGGGAGGATGCGCGGCATCGGTTGAATCTGGCGTACTATCTCGCCCCGAACTTGTCACTCCCACCGCCGGATGAGCAGGAGCGGCTGGCCAAGGTGTTCCTGTGCCCCGGCTTCGAGCGCTTCAACCGCAACTGCGGGACGAATCCCGCCGCCGTCACCTGCTACATCATCACCTACACCAATGCGGGGCTTTCGTTTCTGCCCTTTGGTTACCAGACCGGACTGGGAGCCAACGCCCAGCCGCCGCACAAACTCAGCGACATCCAAGCCGAGCGGTCATTGTCGGAGGTCTGGACATTGGTGG
The DNA here is from genome assembly GCA_903828255.1 of uncultured Verrucomicrobiota bacterium. Lineage (GTDB taxonomy): Bacteria > Verrucomicrobiota > Verrucomicrobiia > Limisphaerales > JADLHS01 > CAIKLQ01. The sequence continues at coordinate 18,361 of CAIKLQ010000075.1, read as the reverse complement.
ACGTGGACAAGGTGGCCTCCACTAACCCGGCGGTTTCGTGGCAAGGGCAGCTCCCGGACCAACCCGTCCACGGTCGCGGGCGCAACTTCCTCTATTTCGACACCCATGTGGGCACCAAGAAAGCAGGTCCAGCGGGAGGCTTTTGAGGGTTTCTTCAATGATCTATGAAACTTGATATTCACACGCTGGCGTTAGTCCTTGGCCTCACCAATGTGTTGCAGGTGAGCGCGCTCTTCATTCAATACCGGATGGCCCGAACCCACCACGGGCCGGGATGGTGGACGCTGGGCAGTGCTTTTCTGGCTCTCGGGTTCGCCTGCAACTATTTGCGGGATGCTCCTGGTCTGGGGACGGCTGCCATCGTTGCCAACAATGTATTCTTTGTCGGTGGCCAGGCGTTGCTCTATGTCGGCGTCCTGCGGTTCCTGGAGCAGCGCGAACGACGGGGATGGCTCATTGCCTTCTGTGTGTTGATTTCCCTGCTGGCATTCTTTTTTACCGTCTTTAGCAACGACCTGGTAGTGCGGCGGGTAAATATCTCGGTGGCCATAGCCGTGCTCGCATTCGTGAACTCCTATGCCCTCTTTACCGGCCGACTCCGCTCGGTCAGCGGGATTGCGAAGTTCCTCGCGGTGGTGTTTCTGGCCCAGGGCGGTTTCTTTGCCATGCGAGCGCTGACGCCGTTCTTTAGCGGCGGCTCGGTCGGAGACATCTTCGCGGTTTCGCTGACGCAAACCATGACCTATTTGGTGATGCTGGGCACGAGCACGCTGTGGACCTTTGGGTTCATCCTGCTGGTCAACCGGCGCTTGAGTGAAGAGAGTCGCGAAGCGAAGGAGGCGGTGGAATTGATTTTCAACACCAGTCCCGACGCCTCGCTGGTCACCCGGCTGCAAGATGGACGGATTGTCAACAGCAACGACGCCTTTACGACCCTGACCGGCTTCACTCGCGCCGAGGTGTTGGGGAAACCGGTCTCGGAGATCAATCTGTGGCAGCATCCGGACGACTACCAAAAGGTTGTGACGATGCTGAACGAGCGCGGCTCGTGCGAAAACCTGGAAGCGGTTTTCCAAATCAAACCCGGCAACCAGATCACCGGGATACTGTCCGCCAAGCTCCTTACCCTGCAAGGCGTGCCTCATATTGTCAGCGTGACTCGGGACATCACCCAGCAGCGACAGGCGGAAAAACTGCTTGAAAGTCGCGAACTCCACCTGCGGGCGATTCTCGAATCCACCACGGAATGTGTAAAACTCGTGGCGCTTGATGGCACGCTCCTGTCCATGAATTCGGCGGGGCTGCGGATGATTGAGGCGGGGTCGGCCAATGAGGTCATCGGCAAATCGGTGTATCCCATTCTGGCGCCTGAACACCGGGAGGCTTTTAAGGAATTCAATGAGCGCATCTGTGCCGGTGAGCCCGGGGACCTTCAGTTTGAACTTATCGGGCTGAAGGGCACTCATCGTTGGATGGAGACCCGGGCGGTTCCTTTCCAGCTTGAGCAGACCGGCGAACGGGTTCACTTGGGATTTACCCGCGACATTTCCGAGCGCAAGTTGGCGGAAGCGGAACTCATGGAAACCAACCGCCAGCTCGAAGAAGTCACCCTCCGCGCCAACGAGATGGCCGCCCAGGCCATCATAGCCAACGCCGCCAAGAGTGAATTCCTCGCGAACATGAGCCACGAAATCCGCACCCCGCTCAACGGCGTGCTGGGCATGAATGGCTTGCTGCTGAGCACCGACCTGACCGCCGAGCAGCAGCGCTACGCCGAAACCGTTCGCAGCAGCGGCGCCACGCTCCTGGGCCTGCTCAACGACATACTGGACTTTTCCAAGATCGAAGCGGGGCGGCTCGATTTGGAAAAACTGGATTTCAATCTGCACCACCTGTTAGACGAATTCGCCGGGATGATCGCGCTCCGGGCCCACGAGAAAGGGCTGGTGTTCGGTTGCGTGGTCGCGCCGGAGGTGCCCGGTGATTTGCAGGGCGATCCGGGTCGCTTGCGCCAGATTCTCACCAACCTGACAGGCAACGCGATCAAGTTCACCGCCCAGGGCCAGATCGTCGTCCGGGTGCGCGTGGCGGCGGAAACGCCGGAGACGGTGCTCCTGCGCTTCGCCGTGTGCGACAGCGGCATCGGCATTCCCGCCGACAAAATCGGGAAACTTTTTACCAAGTTCTCGCAGGTGGATACCTCGACCACCCGCACCTATGGTGGCACGGGCTTGGGCCTGGCCATTTCCAAGCAACTCGCCGAATTGATGGGTGGCGAAGCGGGCGTGACGAGCGAAGTGGGCCAGGGTTCGGAATTTTGGTTCACCGTGCGCCTGGGCAAAGTTCCCGCCCCCAAGGCCGCCGCGGCCCCGCTGTCCGCCGACTGGCACGGCACGCGGGTCTTGATCGTGGATGATCGGCCGGTGAATCGGGAAATTCTCATGGTCCTGCTCAGCTCGTGGGGCTTGCGGCCCGCCGAGGTCGCCGACAGCGCGGGGGCGTTGCAGGCGCTGGCCCAGGCCCAAGCGGCTCAGGAGCCGTTCGCGCTGGCGATCCTCGACCAGGAGCTGCCCGGCCTGGATGGTGCCGCCCTGGGCCGTGCCATCAAGAGCGATCCCAACTTGCGCGCCACGCGGTTGGTGCTGTGTACCTCGCTGGGCAAGGCAGCGAATCAGGAAGAGTGGGAGGAAATCGGATTCCTGGCCGCGCTGGACAAACCGGTGCGACGACAGGAATTGCGGGAAGTTTTGGAAGCAACCCTGCGCGGCCAACCCACCGCCCGACTACGTCCCAAGCCAGGACCGGCGGCGAAACCGCGACTGCGCCCCGCCCGCATCCTCCTGGCCGAAGACAACATCACCAACCAACAGGTGGCGGCGGGCATTCTCAAGAAACTGGGCCTGAGCGTCGAAGTCGCTGCCAACGGCCTCGAAGCCGTCCACGCCCTCACCACCATTCCGTTCGATTTGGTGTTGATGGATGTGCAAATGCCCGAACTGGACGGACTGGAAGCGACGCGGCAAATTCGCGATCCGCAATCGCGCGTGCTCAACCACCGAGTGCCTATCGTTGCCATGACTGCCCATGCCTTGACCGGCGACCGGGAGAAATGTCTGGCGGCGGGCATGGATGACTACGTCAGCAAGCCGATCGAAGTCTCGGCCTTGATTGCGGCCTTGGAAAAGTGTTTGCCCCCGAATCCCGAAACGGAAGTTCCCGCCGCGCCGCCGGAGCGCCGGTCTGCGACCGGCTTAGGCGAGGTGGATTGCGAAAAGTCGGTCACCGACCGACGCTCCGCTCCGTCACCGATCCCGGCGGTAGCTGAGACCAGCGGTGCTGGGGAAGAATTCGCCGCCACACCCGAGGAAGCAAAACTCCCCATCCTTGACCGAGCCGGGCTGCTGAATCGCGTGATGGATGACGTGGACCTGGCCCGGGAAGTCGCCGCGGGGTTCCTAGGCGACTTACCCGACCAGATCCAGAATTTGAAAAACCTTGTGGCTGCGGGAGAGCCTCACCTCGCCGGAGAGCAGGCCCACAAAATCAAAGGGGCTTGTGCCACGGTCGGCGGTGCCGCTCTAAGCGCCCTGGCGGCGCGGTTGGAACAAGCCGGCAAAGCCGGCGACCTCGCCACGATCACCGCCCGGCTCCCGGAAGTGGATGCCCAGTTCGCCACGTTGAAGGAGGCGATGACGAATGAAGTATAGCCCTAAGCGCCGGTTTGAAAACTCCCACCTCGGTCGTAGCAGCCGACGTCAGGAGGCGCATATCTCTTGGTGTTTGGATGCCGGCACGCGCAATAGTCAGAGCCTCCTTACGTCGGCTGCTACATTTCCAACCGGCTTTGAGAAGTCTGCGCTATCAAACGCGGGCGAACCCTCCGCGGTCATCTGCCCCAAGCCGGTCACCGACGAGGCGCTCTGCAAGGGCGCCGATCCCCTCACCCCTCCCATGTTTCCTCTCGCTAGCCTAAAACAGCACCCTGGCCCTCTATGAATGAAAAACGTTTGCAGCACTTAAAGGTAGCCTATGGCATCGCCCTGGCAGGCATTGCCCTAACGCTCCTCTGCTCCTCTCTCCTGATGCAGTATGCCATCCAACACAAAGGCGGCGACTCGCGGGAAATCAACCTCGCGGACGAGCAGCGCGGGTTAAGCCAGCGCCTGACGAAGGACGTTCTCGCCCTCGAACACTCACCCGACGGCGCCGCGCGCACGAATTGGCTCCAAGAGGTTTCCGAGTCCTTTGCGGCGTGGCAGGCAGTCCACCTCGCCCTTCAACATGGGGACGTGACCCTGGGTTTGCCAGCGCGCGTGAACTCGCCGCAAGTCACGGCGCTATTCGCGAAGTTGGAACGGTTTCACGCGCCTATGGCCCAGGCTTTGAATGAGCTGCTGGCTCAGGTAAAGGTCGGTCGCTTGGACCCAATCTCCGTTCACTTCACCGCGGAAGTGCTGCTGGCTAACGAGGCGCGCTTCCTGAATCTGATGGACCAGATCATTTCCGAGTTTGACCAGGAGGGCAAGGACCACATTAGCTCGATGCAACGCCTGGAGTGGCTCATCCTGGGGCTGGGGTTGTTGGTCCTGTTGGTAGTGTACCTAGTATTGATCCGCCCCTCGATCTCGCAACTCGTGGGGTTGGCGGACTCGTTGCAGGCGGCGGAAGCGTTACAGCGCGAGGCCCTGGCGCGACTCCAGAAAATCGCCAGTCGGGTGCCGGGGATGCTCTATCAATATCGCTTGCGCGCCAACGGCACCGCTTGTTTCCCCTACGCCAGCGACGGCATCCGGGAACTCTACCGGGTTAGCCCCGAGGCCGTTGGTGCGGATGCCGCCCCGGTATTTGCCGCGATCCATTTGGATGATTTGCCAGCCTACCTAGCCTCGCTGACGGCCTCGGCCAAGGACTTGACTCCCTGGCACCATGAGTATCGGCTCCAGTTCGCGGGCGAGCCGGTTCGCTGGTTGCTGGGGAGTGCCATACCGCAACGGGAAGCCGATGGCTCCACGCTCTGGCATGGCTTCGTCACGGACATCACCGCGCGCCACCTGGCCGGCGTGGCGTTGCAAGAAAGTCAAGAGCGCTACCGGCTGCTGGTGGAGGAATCGCCCGACGGGATTGGAGTGCATCAGGCCGGGCAACTGGTCTATATCAACGCGACCGGCCTGCACCTGCTCGGGGCGCAAAACCGCGAGGAGTTAGTCGGGAGGAAAAGCGAACTCCTCATCCACCCCGACGATCACGCCGCCGCCAAGGATCGGATTCGCCGCCGGCTGGCAGGCGAAACCGACGCCTACCCGGCGATGGTGCGGTACGTGCGCCTGGATGGAACGATTGTCCCGGTGGAAGTCCGGTCCACGCCCGTGGTGTTCGCCGGCCAACCGGCCATGCAGATTATTTTCCACGACATTACCCCGCGGCTGCAGGCCGCGGACCAGCTCCGCCAAAGCGAGCAACGTTTCCGCCAATTACTCCAAGCCGCCCCCCAAGGCATCTATGGCGTGGACTTAGTTGGGAATTGCACCTTCGCCAACACCGCGTGTTTGCAGATGCTCGGCTATGCGCAGGAGGCCGACTTGCTCGGGCGGCATATCCACACGCTGTCGCACTACACCCGGCCCGACGGCACTCCCTATCCCGCCGAGGACTGTCAAATGTATAAAGCCCTCAGCGATGGCATCGGCACCCACGTCGCGGACGAGTGGTTCTGGCGGCGCGACGGCAGCTCGTTCCCGGTGGAATACTGGTCGCACCCCCTCGTGAGCGAGGGGCAGATCGTCGGGGCAGTCGCCACGTTCAACGACATCACCGACCGCCTGCGGGCCGAGGCGGACTTTATGAAGTTGTCGCGGGTGGTGGAGCAGTCCCCCGCCTCGGTGGTGATTACCGACCAGGGAGGTAATATCCAATACGTGAACCCGGCGTTCGTCGCCGGGACCGGCTATACCGCCGCCGAGGCACTGGGCCAGAACCCGCGCATCCTCAAGTCCGGCCTGATGCCCGAGGAGATTTACGCCGAGATGTGGCGGCAACTCAAAGCCGGCGAGACTTGGCGCGGCGAACTCCAGAACCGGCGCAAGGATGGCCAGTTGTATTGGGAGTTGGTGGTCATCTCCCCGATTAAAAGTCGTTCGGGAAAGACGACCAGCTATGTCGCCGTCAAGGAGAACATTGACGCGCGCAAGCAGGCGGAGGAAGCCCTGGGCCGCTCGGAGACAAAGTTCCGCACCCTCTATGATTCGACCAGCGACGCCGTGATGCTGCTGAACGAGCAGGGTTTCTTTGACTGCAACCCGGCGACGCTCACCATGATGGGTTGCGCGAGCCGGGAAGAGTTCTGCTCGAAAACCCCCGCCGACCTTTCCCCGCCGCAACAGCCGTGCGGCACGGACTCCATAAAGGTGGCGCAAGAGCGGATGGCCGACGCCATGACCAAGGGGAGCCAGCGCTTTGATTGGATGCATCGGCGGGCCGACACCGGCGCGCTCTTTCCCGCCGAGGTGCTCCTCACCGCTATGCAATTGAATGGGCACCCGGTGCTCCAAGCCGTGGTGCGTGACATCAGCGAACGCCGGCGAGCCGAGGAGGCGGTCCACCATGCCAAGGCCCAAACGCAGGAGCTGCTGGCCATGGCCATCCTGTCCGCCGCACAACTGCGCGAGTCCCAGGTGGAACTCGAGGAGACCAACAAGCACCTCGAAGCCGCCACGCTCCGCTCCACCACGTTGGCGGTTGAAGCCGTAATGGCCAGCGCCGCCAAGAGCGAGTTCCTCGCCAACATGAGCCACGAAATCCGCACTCCGCTCAATGGCGTGCTGGGCATGAACGGCTTGTTGCTGGATACCGCCCTAACCGACGACCAGCGCCGTTACGCGCAAACCGTCCGCTCCAGTGGCGAGGGGCTCCTCACCTTGCTCAACGACATTTTGGACTTCTCCAAGATCGAGGCCGGCCGGATGGACTTGGAATCGCTGGATTTCAATTTGCATGGGGTGTTGGACGATTTCGCCGGGATGATCGCGCTGCGGGCGCACCAAAAAGGACTGGTCTTCGGCTGTGTGGTAGCGGCGGAAGTGCCCGCGCAACTCTTGGGTGATCCGGGCCGCCTGCGCCAGATTCTCACCAACCTCGCCGGCAATGCGATCAAGTTCACTGACCAGGGTGAAGTCATCATCCGCGTGCGCTTGCTGGCGGAAACCGCGGAGACCGTACACCTGCGTTTTGGGGTGTGCGATACCGGGATCGGGATTCCCGCCGACAAGATGGGAAGACTCTATGGCAAGTTTTCGCAAGTGGATTCCTCGACCACCCGACTCTATGGCGGCACCGGTCTGGGCCTGGCGATCTCCAAGCAACTGGCGGAGTTAATGGGGGGTGAGGTAGGCGTGCTGAGTGAAGTTGGCAAAGGATCGGAATTTTGGTTCACCGTGCGCCTGGGCAAAGCACCGGTTCGCAAACCAGCCACAGCGGCCCTGACCGTGGACCTGTGCGGCGTGCGGGTTCTAATTGTGGATGACCGCCCCGTCAACCGGGAGATTTTTTCGGTCATGCTGACTTCCTGGGGACTACGGCCCACCGAGGCCGACGGTGGTTCCGCGGCCCTCCTGGCACTGGCCGAAGCCCACGCCGCGGGGGATCCTTTCGTGATCGCCATCCTGGATATGCAGATGCCCGACATGGATGGTGCCGCGCTGGGCCGCGCCATCAAGAGTGACCCCAACTTACGCACCACCCGATTAGTGTCGTGTACCTCTATGGGTAATACGGGTAGCCAGTCACAGTGGGAAGCCATTGGCTTTGTGGCGGCGCTGGACAAGCCGGTGCGGCGCCAGGATTTACTGGACGTCCTGGAGACGGCGCTCGGCGGCAAACCCAGCGCCGCCCGGGTCCACGCCAGCCCAAGCTCCACGGCGAAACCGGCTTTAAGACCCTCCCGCATCCTCGTGGCCGAAGACAATATCACCAACCAACAGGTGGCGACTGGCATCCTCAAGAAATTTGGGATGCGGGTCGGAGTGGCCGCCAACGGCCTGGAAGCCGTCCAGGCCCTCAGCACTATCCCCTATGACCTAGTGTTGATGGACGTACAAATGCCGGAGTTGGATGGCCTGGCAGCCACGCGCCAAATCCGCGACCCCGAATCCGGCGTGCTCAACCACCGCGTGCCGATTATCGCCATGACCGCCCATGCCTTGACCGGCGACCGCGCGAGGTGCCTGGAGGCGGGCATGGATGATTACGTCACCAAGCCCGTCGAGATCGCGGCCCTGATTGCGGCTCTGGAGCAGTGGTTGCCGCCACATCCCGAAACAGAAGTTAGCGCCACGCTGCCGGAGCGCCCGTCTGGGACGGGCTCAGACGACTTGGAATGTGCCAAGCCGGACCGAGCACCGGCTCCTCGCCCCGAAGCTGTTTCCCCCGGCAGTCAGCCGTGGGCTGAAGCCCCTAGTTCTCCACATATAGCCGCCTCGGGACTAGGTGAGCAAGCGAGCGAGGTCGGGTGCAGTCCCGACCCGCAGCCCGCGCCGGCGCCAATGCCACCGGCCGTTCCGCTCGGCAGAGCGGAGATCCGCGTCTTCGATCGGGCCGGTTATTTGGCTCGCGTAATGGATGATGTGGAACTGGCCCGCGAGGTGGCCGCGGGGTTCCTGGACGATCTGCCCAAACAACTCCAGCAGTTGCGGAACTTCGTGGCGGCGGGGGAGACTCATAGCGCCGGAAAACAGGCCCACAAAATCAAAGGGGCTTGCGCCGCCGTGGGCGGCGGAGCCTTATACGCCCTAGCGGAGAAGTTGGAAATAGCCGGCGAGGTCGGAGACCTAGCCACGATTGCCGCACGGATGCCGGAAGTGGACGTGCAATTCGCCGCACTGAAGAAGGCCATGACGAATGAAATCTAGCCCTAAGCGTCAGATGGAAAACTCCCACCTCGCTCGTAGCCGCCGCCGTAAGGAGGCTCATATCCTTTGTTTTATGAGGGGCGGCACGCGAAGAGGTCAGAGCCTCTTTACGGCGGCGGCTAATCAAACCCAAAGGGATTGTGACCTCCAACGCCGGTTTGCTCGCCCCAATAGATACTCGCCGCTGACTGTGCAGCCTGTGATGCTGCGGAGTGCGTGGGATAGAGGACAAAGCCAAGAGGGCGTCGCTTCCGACTCCCTCTCCCCCGCGGCGGGGGAGAGGGTTGGGGTGAGGGGGCGAGTGGAAACGAAGAGCGTGGAATTGGTCCACGTCCGCGCGGCTTTTCCCCCTCAACCTGGCCCTCTCCCCCGCCGCGGGGGAGAGGGAAACGGCGGCTATCCCGCTGACTTCCAAGTCGGCAGGACGCGGGAAAAGTTGCGCGTCCCGCCGGTTGGGAAAACGACGCTACCGCCGCCTCGGAGGTCTGCGCTACGGAGCGCGGCTGAAGCCTCCCGGTTGCGATTGCCCAAAGCCGGTCAAAGATTGGCGCGCCATTCAGACTCCACTGACCCCGGCGGGCGAAATACGCCTGCCAGGCTCAAGCTTGGAGAGCTGCCATAAATATGACTCTCGCAAAATTGCACCGACACCGTTCCGCCCTGGTCCTGCTGGTGCTCCTTGCGGTCGGCGGTTGGGGGGCGTGGCAACTGGTCGCCCGGGCCGACTATAAAATGCGCGCCGCCCTGCTCTTGCAAGCGCAGGCGGTGGCCCAAGTGGTGAACCTCGGCCACGTCCAGGCGCTCGCGGGCACCGCGGCTGACCTGAACAATCCTAACTACCAGCGGCTCAAGGAACAGCTCATCACACTGCGGGCGACGCTGCCGCAATGTCGGTTCCTTTACCTCATGGGCCGGAACGCAGCGGGGGCCGTCTTCTTCTTTGTGGACAGTGAGCCAGCTATCTCGAAGGACTACTCTCCGCCCGGCCAGGCCTATACCGAAGTCCCCGCCGAATTTCGCCGCGCGTTCGACACCAAGGTCGCCCTCGTCGTCGGCCCGGTCCCTGACCGCTGGGGCGTGTGGGTCTCGGGCGTGGTCCCGCTGCTGGACCCGCGCACCGGGGGAGTGCTCACGGTGCTGGGCATGGATGTGGACGCCCGCGATTGGAAATTGCAAGTGGCGGCTCAGGTAGCCCTGCCCGCGGGATTGCTGCTGGTGCTGGCTCTCGGAGCGGTCACTGGCTGGGTCGTCACGCGACACCAGAATGGCCCGCGCAACCTGGCCGCCGCCGGGGGCTTGTTGGCCGCCGGATTCCTCGTCACCGGGATCGTCGCGCTATACGCCAAAGCGGATGCTGAGAACGACGCCCAACGGAAGTTCGACTTTGCCGGGGATGAGATTCGACTCAATATCCTGGCCCGGCTCCAAGCCTGCGCCCAACTCTTGCAGAGCGGCGCGGCCCTCTGTGATGCCTCGGTCTCCGTTGAGCGCGAAGAATGGCGGGGCTTTGTCCAGGGCCTCCACCTCGAACAACAACTGCCCGGCATCCAAGGGGTCGGGTTTGCCCAGCTCGTCACCCGGGCGCAACTCGCCGAGCACCTTGAGGCCATTCGTCGCGAAGGCTTCCCGGACTATCAGGTCAAGCCCGCCGGCGCGCGCGAGACTTACTCCGTCGTCACCTACCTGGAACCGTTCACGAACCGCAACCTGCGCGCCTTTGGCTACGATATGCTCTCCGAACCCAGGCGCCGCGCCGCGCTGGAACGGGCGCGCGATGAACATGCGGCGGCGCTCACCGGGAAGCTCACCCTCGTGCAAGAGAGCGATCAGGAAGTGCAAGCTGGCACCTTGATGTATATCCCGGTTTATCGTCACGGGGTGCCGGTGGAAACCGTCGCCCAACGCCGCGTCGCGCTCCAGGGCTGGGTTTTTAGTCCCTACCGAATGGGCGACCTGATGCACGGCATCCTGCCCGACCGGACCGCGCAGTCGCGGGATCATCAGTTTCAATTCCAGATCTATGATGGCGAGGAGTTAGCCCCGGAGACCATGCTCTTTGATAGTCGGGGTGGCGGGAGTACGCCGCGGGAGACCGCCGCCGCAGTCACCCGGCTGGTGCCTCTGGATTTCGCCGGACGGCGGTGGACCTTGCGCTTCACGCAACCTGGCGGTCTGGCCGCCACGACGGATTACAACAGTGCCTGGCTTGCGGGCTTGGGCGGGAGTGTCATCAGCCTGCTCTTGTTCGGGTTGACGCTCTCCTTGCTGGGCACGCGCGCTAATGCCGAACGCATGGCGGCGCAGTTGACGACGGAACTCCGGGTCAGCGAGGAATCCTACCGCAACCAATTCGCCCACAATTCCGCCGTGATGCTATTGATTGATCCCGCGACGGGCGCGCTCCTGGACGCCAATGCGGCCGCGGTGAGTTTCTACGGCTATCCGCGCGAACAGTTGCTGACCCTGCGAGACAGTGACCTCAACCCGCGACCGGCGGCGGAACTCCAGCAGGTCATGACTTCGGTCGCCCCGGGCCGGAGCAACCGGTTCGAGTTTCAACACCGCCTCGCGGACGGCTCGCTGCGGCAGGTGGAGGTGTCGGTCAGCCGGATTGAGTTTGGTGGGCGGAGGGTGTTGCACGCCATTGTCCAGGACGTCACCGCCCGCCACTTGGCGGTGGCGGAATTGACCAAGATCTCCCAAGTGGTGGAACAGTCCCCCGCCTCGGTGGTGATCACTGACCAGGGAGGTAACATCCAATACGTGAACCCGGCGTTTGTCGCCGGGACTGGCTATACCGCCGCCGAGGCTCTGGGCAAGAACCCGCGCATCCTCAAGTCGGGCCAGATGCCCGAGGCGATTTACGCGGAGATGTGGCGGCAACTCAAAGCCGGCGAGACTTGGCGCGGTGAACTCCAGAACCGCCGCAAGGATGGCCAGTTGTACTGGGAGTTGGCGGTCATCTCCCCGATTAAGAATAGTTCGGGAAAGACGCTCAACTATGTTGCCATCAAGGAAAACATCACCGTGCGCAAGCAGGCCGAGGCGGCGCTGCGCGACGCGAGTTGGCGGCTGGAAAGCATCATCGAAGGCACTCATATCGGTACCTGGGAATGGAACGTTCAGACTGGGGAAACGGTCTTTAACGAGGTGTGGGCCCAGTTGCTGGGCTATACCTTGGCGGAGTTGGCTCCTATCAGCATCCAGACCTGGACTCGGTTGGTCCACCCCGAGGACGGGAAGCAATCTAGTGACTTGCTGGCGCGGCACTTCGCCGGCGAACTCCCCTACTACGACTACGAATGTCGGATGCAGCACCAAGCGGGGCACTGGGTCTGGGTGCAACACCGCGGGCGCGTGCTTACCCGCACCGGCGCCGGCCAGCCCTTGATGATGTTTGGCACCCAGGCCGACATCACCGCGCGCAAGCAGGCGGAGGCATTCCTCCAGGCAACGATTGCGGACTTGGAAGCCACGTCCCTCCACGCCAATGCGATGGCGACCCAGGCGGTCATGGCTAACGCCGCCAAGAGCGACTTCCTCGCCAACATGAGCCACGAAATTCGCACTCCGCTCAACGGCGTGCTGGGCATGAATGGCCTGCTACTGGATACCGTTCTCACCGACGACCAGCGCCGCTACGCCCTAACCGTTCGCTCCAGCGGCGACGCACTGCTCAGCTTGCTTAACGACATTCTGGATTTTTCCAAGATCGAGGCCGGCCGGATGGATTTGGAAACGCTGGATTTCAGTTTGCATCGGGTGTTGGACGATTTCGTCGGGATGATCGCGCTGCGGGCCAACCAAAAAGGACTGGCCTTCGGCTGTGTGGTAGCGCCGGAAGTGCCGGCGCAACTCCTCGGGGATCCGGGCCGCTTGCGCCAGATTCTCACTAACCTTACCGGCAATGCGATCAAGTTCACTGACAAGGGTGAAGTCATCATCCGTGTCCGCGTGGTGGCGGAAACCGCGAAGACCGTGCATCTGCGCTTTGGGGTGTGCGATACCGGGATCGGGATTCCCGCCGACAAGTTAGGCAGACTCTACGCCAAGTTCTCCCAAGTGGATTCCTCGACTACCCGACTCTATGGTGGCACGGGTCTGGGCCTGGCGATTTCCAAGCAACTGGCGGAGTTAATGGGTGGTGAGGTAGGGGTTCTTAGCGAGGTGGGTAAAGGTTCCGAGTTTTGGTTCACGGTGTGCCTGGGCAAAGCGCCGGTTCGCAAACCTGCCACCGCCGCGGTGACCGTGGACCTGCGCGGGGTGCGGGTTTTGATTGTGGATGACCGCCCCGTCAACCGGGAGATTTTCTCGGTCATGCTCACTTCCTGGGGACTACGGCCCACCGAGGCCGACGGTGGTTCCGCGGCCCTCCTGGCACTGGCCGAAGCCCACGCCGCGGGGGATCCTTTCGTGATCGCCATCCTGGATATGCAGATGCCCGACATGGATGGCGCCGCACTGGGCCGCGCCATCAAGAGCGACCCCAACTTATGCGCCACCCGATTAGTGCTGTGTACCTCGATGGGTAATACGGGTAACCAGTCACAGTGGGAAGCCATTGGCTTTGTGGCGGCCCTGGACAAGCCAGTGCGGCGGCAAGATTTACTGGAGGTCCTGGAGACGGCGCTCGGCGGCAAACCCAGCGCCGCCCGGATCCAGGCCAGCTTGGGGGCGACGTCGAAACCGGCTTTAAGACCCTCCCGGATTCTCGTGGCCGAGGACAACATCACCAACCAACAGGTGGCGATGGGCATTCTCAAGAAATTGGGGATGCGGGTCGAAGTGGCCGCCAACGGCTTGGAAGCCATCCAAGCTCTTAGCACTATCCCCTATGACCTGGTGTTGATGGACGTGCAAATGCCGGAGTTGGATGGCCTGTCGGCCACGCGCCAAATCCGCGATCCGCAATCCCGCGTGCTCAACCACCGCGTGCCGATCATCGCCATGACTGCCAATGCCATGCAGGGCGACGAGCAGATGTGCCGGGCGGCGGGCATGGATGATTACGTGACCAAGCCCGTCGAAATCGCGGCTCTGGTTGCGGCTCTGGAGCAGTGGTTGCCGCCGCATCCCGAAACCGCAGTTCCTGCCGCTTCTCCGGAGCGCCAACCGGGGACTGGCTTAGGCGACTCGGATCCCGAAAAGCCGGTCACCGACCGGCGCTCCACTCTGGCGCCGATTCCCTCGGCGCCGGAGCCCAGCGCGGGGAATGAAACGGCTGCGACCGCCACCTCGAACGAACAACTCCCCATTTTTGATCGGGCCGGTTTTATGGAGCGCGTAATGGATGATGTGGCCCTGGCTCGCGCCGTAGGCGCGGGGTTCCTGGGCGATCTGCCCAAACAAATCCGGCAGTTACAGAGCTTCGCGGCGGCGGGCGAGGCCCAGCACGTCGGACAACAGGCCCACAAAATCAAAGGGGCTTGCGCCGCCGTGGGCGGCGAAGCCTTGCGCGCCCTGGCGGCGGAGTTGGAAACCGCCGGCGAGGCCGGGGACCTAGTCACGATTGCCGCGCGGATGCCGGAAGTGGACGCCCACTTTGCGGCGCTGAAGGAGGCGATGACGAATGAGCTCTAGCCCGAACACCTTGCGGGGATTCAGCGCGAAGCCAAACTCGAAGGGAGCGCGAAACAATGGCGCGGTTCCGCCATCCCAAATGGATTGCGACCTTCCGCCCAACCAATCACAGATCGGCGCTCCGCTCGGGTGCCAATTCCATGAGCAGATCAACAATGCAAACTAACCCCTACCAAGTTCCCCCAACGGAACAGAATCGTCAGCGGATTGCCCCGAGCAACCTCGCCGCCGCCTTGGGCTTGCTGGCCGCAGGACTGCTCATCACCGGGATCGTCGTGCTCTACGCCAAGACGGATGCGGAAGGCGACGCGCAACGGAAGTTTGACTTTGCCGGCGATGAGATCCGACTCAATATCACGACCCGCCTCCGCGCTTGCGCCCAGGTTCTATCCACGCACCAGTTGCACGGCACGGTTAATTTCGAGCGCGGAGTTGGCACCACCGTCGAAATCCTCTTTCCTATCCCCGATAAAAAATCGGATCGCCTATGAATGAACCCCGCATCTTGACTGTCGAAGCCGAGCGCGTGATCGCTGCTGATTTGCGGTCCCACCTGAAAGGGTTGGGCTACCAATCCGTGGGCCACGCGACCAATGGCGCCCAGGCCCTCGCCCTGGCCGAGGAGCTGCGCCCGGACCTCGTGCTGATGGACATCAACATCGAAGGCGAGATGGATGGCATCGCGATCGCGCAGGAAATCCGCCGCCGCTTGCAACTGCCGGTGATCTTTGTGACCGGCTTCTCGGAAGGGGCCACGCTCGAACAGGCCAAGCGGGCCGAACCTTATGGCTTCGTGATCAAGCCGTTTGAGGACCGCGACTTGCGCGCGAGCATCGAGATGGCGCTCTACAAACACCGGACGGAGACCGTGCTACGGCAAAGCGAGGAACGCTTCCGCACCGTCGCCGATTTTACCTACGACATGGAGTACTGGCGGCTGCCGGACGGAAGCCTTACCTGGATGTCGCCAGCTTGCGAGCACCTCACCGGCTATACCGCGGAGCAGTTTCTGCAAACGCCGGAACTGTTGGCCCAAATGGTCCATCCCGAGGACCGCGAGCGAATCAAGCGCCATTACGAGCACAACGCCGAAAACACCCGGGAACTGGAGCACAGTGAATTGGAATTTCGCATCTGCACGCGGAGTGGCGAGGAACGCTGGGTCAGCCATGTCTGCCGGCCCGTCGTGGGCCCCGATGGCAAATTTCTGGGCCGCCGCGCCGCCGACCGCGACATCACCGCACGCAAACGGGTGGAGGAGGACCTGGCCGTTCACCATATCCAACTAGAGATGCAGGCCGAGGAACTGCGCCGGGCTCAGGTGGAACTGGACGCTTCCCGGGCGCGCTATTTCGATCTCTATGACTTGGCGCCCGTGGGCTATGTCACCGTCACGGAGTCCGGGCGGCTCCTGGACGTCAACCTCACTGCCGCCACCTTGCTGGGCGTGGTTCGGAGCGAATCGGTCGGCTGGCCACCCTTCACCCGGTTCATCCTTGCTGAGGACCAGGACCTTTACTCCCGGCACCGCCAACAACTCTTGAAAACCGGGAAGCCGCAAGAGTGCGACCTGCGGATAGTGCGGAGCGCCGGCGTGCCTGCCTGGGTACACCTCACGATTGCGACCGCGCAAGACGCCGATGGCCCGACCACCTTCCGCATCGTGCTCATCGACATCACCGCGCGCAAACGGGCAGACGGGGACTTGCGCGCGAGTCAAGACCGCTACCGTTCGCTGGTCGAAACCTCCGCCAACGGCATCGGCATTTATCAGGCCGGGAAAATGGTCTTCATCAACTCTACCGGTGCGCGAATGCTCGGCGCGCAGAACCCCGAGGCATTGATCGGGCGCCAGACCGAGCAAGTCGTCTATGCGGACGACTGCGCCGCCGTCCGGGAGCGGATGCGTCGCTTTCAGGCCGGCGCAACGGACGTGTATCCTTGCGAAGTTCGCTATCTGCGGCTGGATGGCACCCATTTTCCGGCGGAAGTCCGGGGCAGCGTCGTGGAGTTCGAGGGCCAACCGGCCATGCAGTTTATCTTCAGCGACATCACCGCCCGCCAGCAGGCAGAGGAGCAGCTCCAGCAAAGCGAACAGCGCTTCCGCCTATTGCTCCACTGCACTCCGCAAGGCATCTATGGCGTTGACCCCCAGGGGAATTGCACCTTCGCCAACCCCGCGTGTTTAGAGATGTTCGGCTATGAACAGGAGGCGGACTTGCTCGGGCGACACATGCACACGCTGGTCCACCACACCCGGCCCGACGGCACTCCCTATCCCGCCGGAGACTGTCGCATGTATCAAGCTCTGCGTGACCACGCCGGCACCCACGTCACGGACGAGTGTTTCTGGCGGCGCGACGGTAGCTCCTTCCCGGTGGAATACTGGTCGCACCCCATCATTTACGAGGGGCAGGTATTGGGAGCGGTTGCCACCTTTAACGACATCACTGCCCGCCTGCAAGCCGAGGCGGAAGTGCGCAAGCTCTCACAGGTGGTGGCGCAGACGCCCGCGGCGGTGGCGATTACCAACCTGGGGGGCAAGATCGAATACGTGAATGCGGCCTTTGAAACGCTGACCGGCTATACCGTGACCGAGGCTCTGGGGCAGAATCCGAGCGTGCTCAAGTCCGGCCAAACTTCGGCCGACACTTACCAGGACCTATGGACCAAACTCACCTCCGGTGAGACCTGGCGCGGCGAACTGCTGAACCGCGCCAAGGACGGCACGTTGTTCTGGGTGTTGGCAGTCATCTCGCCGATTAAGGATGCCACCGGGAAGGTCACCCAATATATGGCGATCAAAGAGAACATCACTGCGCGCAAGCAGGCCGAGGCGGAACTATTGGAAGCGAACCAACACCTCGAAGCCGCCACCCTTCGCGCCAATGAGCTGGCGGCCCAGGCGGTCCTCGCCAACGCCGCCAAGAGTGACTTCCTCGCCAACATGAGCCACGAGATTCGCACGCCGCTGAACGGGGTGCTCGGCATGAATGGCCTGCTCTTGGACACCTCCCTGAACGCAGAGCAACGCCGTTACGCCGAAACCATCCGTTCCAGCAGCGACTCGCTCCTTTCGTTGCTCAACGACATTCTGGACTTCTCCAAGATCGAGGCGGGGCGGCTCGATTTGGAAGTCTTGGATTTCAATCTGCACAACCTGCTGGACGATTTCACCGGGATGATCGCGTTCCGGGCGCAACAGAAGGGGCTGGTATTCGGCTGCGCGGTCGAGCCGGGAGTGCCGGCGGAGCTGCAAGGGGACCCTGGTCGCCTGCGCCAGATTCTCACCAACCTGACCGGCAACGCTATCAAGTTCACGGCTAACGGCCAGGTCGTCGTCCGGGTGCGCCTAGTGACGGAAACGCCGGAGACGGTGCAATTGTGTTTTGCCGTGTGCGATACCGGCATCGGCATTCCGGCAGACAAGCGGGACCGACTCTTCGCCAAGTTTTCGCAAGTGGACAGCTCGACCACCCGGGTCTATGGCGGCACCGGGTTGGGGCTGGCGATTTCCAAGCAACTGGCGGAGTTGATGGGGGGCGAGGCGGGCGTGGAAAGTGCGGTGGGCAAGGGTTCGGAATTCTGGTTCACTGTGCGCTTGGCCAAACCGACCTCTCCCAAACCGGCCGCCGCGCCGCTGCCCACAGATTTGCGCGGCGCGCGGGTCTTGATCGTGGATGACCGCCCGGTGAATCGGGAGATACTCATGGTCTTGCTGAGTTCCTGGGGCTTGCACCCCGCCGAGGCCGCCGATGGTTCGGCCGCGGTGCAAGCGCGGGCGGACGCCAAGGCGGCGCAGGCGCCGTTCGCGCTGGCGATTCTGGACATGCAAATGCCGGGCATGGATGGCACCACCCTGGGCCGCGCCATTAAGA
>CAIKLQ010000074.1 GCA_903828255.1 uncultured Verrucomicrobiota bacterium | reverse complement strand
GCGCCAGTCAGGGCGCGTAAGACCAGGAAGACCAGTAGCGTGTTCACGGCGTGGAGCAATAGGCTCGTCAGGTGGTGACCCGCTGCGTTGGCCGCGAACAATTGGCAGTCGAGCGCGTGGGAGAGCCAGGTCAGGGGATGCCAGTTTGACGCGTCCGTGGTCGTGAATGCCCAAACCACAGTTTCCCAATTTAGCCCGCGCTGCACCATTGGCTGGGACGTGACGTAATCGGGGTCGTCGTAAGTGACGAAGTCATTGTCAACGCTGGGAAGAAACGCCCAGATCGTCAGCACCAGCAGCGCGAGGCCGAATAGGAAGGTCGGGCTTTGAATCCGGTTGCCGAACGCATTGTCGGAGGAAACAGAATTTTCGGAAACAGAGGATAAAGTCGGCTTTGCCATTTGGCTTAATAACGGATTACTCCGGCTTGGGTCTTTGACGCTCCGGACGAAACCGCTCCACCCAACAAGTGTGCAATGTCCAGACAAAGAACTTGTTTGAAAAGGGGGGCAGTCAGGTTCAGGGCGAACCCTTTGGAGTGCCGCGACTTGTCGCTGTCGCAGGCGATGAGGGGAACGATTTGGTGGCAAGCGGTTGGTTCAGGCGATTGCTCGCGCCGCTCCCCGCGGCGCTGCTTGGCCGACAAGTCGGCCCAGCGGAAAAAGCGGCGACAAGTCGCCGCACTCCAAAGCGCTGCGGGCGCGTTTGCCGGCGGCTTCATACAGGCTCTAAGACCCACCGTAGTATTTCACTTGGAAAACAGAAACCAAAGATGGATGCAGATGGACCCAAAGTTATCTGGAAAGCGTCCTTCAATCGCCGCGCCTCCCGCAATTCAATCCCAAATGCCTTTGATGTGTGTCTGTTTGCGTCCATCTGTGGTCTTAATTATTCTAGCGAACCCCTTAGTTTTGCAGCAAGCGCCCAGCCGGCGAGCTGGCATTCCCCACTCGATCCACCGCGGAAAGGGCAATGGCGTCGGGCCTCGGGCTGGCTAGCCAGCGGCTCTGCACCTGGCCTGGCAAAATTTCGGTTGTCCATTGGCCGCCGCGTCGCGTTTGCAGCAACCACCATCGCACTGATTCGTCCTTGTCCGGCGACCAAGTGAGTTTCACCGCGCGAGCGGCGTCAACGATGGCCGTCAGGTTTGGTGTGCCCGGCGGAGTCGAGTCCAGCCACTTCGACGCCGGAATCAGCGCGGCTTGGGAATAAAGTCCGTGCTCCAGCTTCGTCTCAAGTTCCGGGTTGCGCAGAAGACTCTTGAGGTTCCAATGAATGTGCCCGGCGCTCACCGGCTGCTTTTGCGCCAGGCGGATTTGGTTGGGGATTTCGTCAGGCTTCCACTTGCTGCGTGCCCGAGCCGTGCCCATTCCCGGCCAGATGTGCCGCTTCAGTGGGTTTTGTTGATCCCACCAGGTGAGCAGTGCGGGAAAGCTCTGCTCCTTCGGCTCGATGGGCCAGTAAAGCTGCGGCGCGCAGTAGTCAAGCCAGCCGTTGATGAGCCACTTGCGGGAGTCGGCATAGAGTTGCGCATAGGAATCGAGACCCCGGATCTGGGCGGGATTTCCCGGCCGCCAGATGCCGAACGGACTGATGCCGAACTTCACCCACGGCTTGGTCGCCTTGATGGACTTGTAAACGCGCTGGATGAATTGGTTCACGTTTTCGCGCCGCCAATCGTCCCGGCTCAGATGGCTCGCCACGCCGAATTTCCGCCAGCTCGCTTCATCCGGAAAATCCAACTCCTGTCCCCCGACGGTTTCTTTGTACGGATAAAAGTAATCGTCGAAGTGAACGCCATCCACGTCGTAACGTTTCACGACATCCATCACGACGCGCAGCGAATACTCCTGCACCTCGCGCTCACCGGGATCGAGCCAGAAGGACTTGCCGTACTCGCGCACGAGTTGCGGGCGCGTCCGGCGAATGTGGTTAGCGGAGACCGGCGATTTGGCAACGGCCGCGCCGGCGCGATAGGGATTGAACCACGCGTGCAGTTCCAACCCGCGCAGATGCGCCTGTTCCAGCGCGAACGCGAGCGGATCGTAAGCCGGTGACGGCGCCTGCCCCATCGTGCCGGTGAGATATTCCGACCACGGTTCGAGCGTCGAGGGATAAAGCGCGTCACACGAGGGCCGCACCTGAAAGATTACCGCGTTTAGCCTAAGTTTTGCCGCGTGATCCAGCAGTCCGATCAACTCCGCCTTTTGCTCAGCGACGGGCAGTCCGGGCTTGGACGGCCAGTCAATGTTGCCCACGGTCGCGATCCACGCGCCGCGAAATTCCCGCGCCGGCGGCGGCGGACTCAGGCGCGCGGGAACGTAGTTCACGGACGCGCCAACGCCCGGAGAAATTCCGGCGCTTGCCGCCACCACCACTGCGCACCAAGTCTTGAGATTCACGCACGGGAGGAATAACCGCCCGCAAGCGCAGGTTCAATCTTTAAGCCGCGGACCGCTTCCTCGAACAACTCGTCTTTGAACTCACGGCCGGTCTGAACCCTGCACCCTGAACCCCTGAAACCCATGCCTACCCAAAACACCCCCGCCCCAACCACCGCCCTCGCCCTGTATGCGCAACAACTCCTGAAGGTCAGCAAGTGGGCGCTGTATGAATTCAACGGCACGGACTGGACCATTGACCAGGTGCGCGAACTCAGTGGCACGTTGCAACTCAGCCACAACGACATGTTCGGGCTGTATCGCCTGATCTGTATTCACGAAGCCGACCGGATGAGCGAGCCCGCCCAGGTCAACAGCCTCACCTTCCTCGACAACCTGCCCCGGCGCACCGCCGTCATCTGCACCACGAACAAACCGCTCGGCGACATGGAAGGCCGCTGGCAACGCCGCTTCAAGTTCACCCAGGTCCAGCGCCCCACGGATGCTGAGGTCGTGGCGCTGCTGGCCCGGTGGGCGATCCCGCCCGCCGTCGCCCGGGGCATTGCGCTGGGCGCAGGCGGCAACGTGGGAATGGCCATGAATGAAGCCGAGGAATGGTTGCAGACCCGGCCGCAGCCCGAGGGCCGAGGTCCGAAAGCCGAGGTTCAAAGGCCGCCAGTGCAAGCCCTCCAATTCGCCTGAGCCAGGAGCCGCTCAAACGACGAGCGCGAAATGAGAGTGAGCCGGGAGGACCGGACCAGAGCCTTTCCCGGCAGCGACAACTAGCTGAAGCTGGTTCGCTCCAGCGGACTTGGGTTAGACGGCAATCTCGTCATATCATCAATCCTTCGGTAAAGAGTGAGTCTTGTCTGATGGTGGCAAATCCTTGACGGCTGCCAAATGGTGAGTCGGGGCGGGCCTGAGCGGCACTGGCTTCCTAGCACCCTCCATCCCCGCGCCTCCGGTAAAAGGAAAGATGCGAGTCGTGCCCGTGAGCACCAGCCAACCAATCGACCCGAAGAACAGAACTCCCGGTAGTGCCATCGCTGCAAGTCCCGGGCGTCCCGTGCAAAAATGAACGCACGCCAGCGCGAACGAAAGAAAAGCAAGGAAGACAAAGAAGCGTCCGCAGATGCGGTTCGAGCGAATGATGCTTTGTTGCGAGCGCATACGATGCCGTCTAACGTGCGAGTTCAGCGGTCGCCAGTGTGAGCCCGAAAAGCTTGCCGAGGTCATTGGCTCTTGCGCCTTCCTCCTCCAAGGGACTCACCTCAGATCCGCTGCAACGACTTGTTCTACCGCGCCTTTCGTTCACGGTTGTCCCTGCAATCACAAAACCGGACAAAGCCGCTGGATGCTCGCTGCCGTAGCGCGCCGCGGCGGCCGCTCCAACGCGCGCGGTTGAGCGGCGCCGCGGCGCGCTACGGCGCAGGCTATTTTCATTCAGCGGTTTTGGCCAGATTATTGAGCGCATGCTCGAGATCGGAAGAG
>CAIKLQ010000073.1 GCA_903828255.1 uncultured Verrucomicrobiota bacterium | reverse complement strand
GGCTGATTTATCTCCTCGGCGTTCCCGCGCTGGCGCTGACGCTGGCCGGTCTGATGTATTGGAACTTCAAGCGCGTGCTGGTCGGCTGGCCGGTGTGGCGGCGCAACTTGTTCACATTTCTGGCGGTCCTGGCCTCAGTTGCAGCGCTGACGAGTTTGATTTACAACCGCGTGTGGGAATTCCTGACGCCGGAAAAACCTGCTTCCGGCCCGCCGCGTCTGACCCAAGCGCAGGCGGCGATGATGCGCAGCCTGGGCACGGGGGTGGTGCTGCCACTTCCCGACGGACGAATCTGGACAGACCACTACAAGCTCGCCGCGCCAACTCTGGGAGCCATGTTGACCCGCGACTGGAAAGTCACGGAACTCTTTCCGGGCGGCCGATTTCTGGAAGGCTCGAACTGGACCAGCGTTGCGTTTTTCTCCTGGGATGTGGCGGCCATCCAGAAAGACGGCAGTCTCTGGACCCTGCAACCTCGAAGCGATCCTTCGCGGCATGGGCCGGAACAAACCGGGTCCAATTCGGCATCGCTCAAGATGTTGCGTCTCGGCTCAGACCGTGACTGGAAAAGTGTCGCCGGCCGATTGGCGCTCAAAACGGACGGCACGCTGTGGCGGCTCGGCGGCGGGCGCATCAGTCTCGAAACGCGAACGAATTGGCCGGGTTTCCGCGCCTTCGAGCCGAAGCGGTTGGGCAACGATTCGGATTGGGCGGAGCTAGGTTTGGTTTCGTGGCCGTCGCCAGTTGTCCTTCGCAAGACAGATGGGCGGGCATGGATCGGCCACGTCAACTCGTATAATCGCAAAGCCGAAGTCCTGGATCTTGACGAGGAAACTTCCTTCACTCGATCAAAGATCCATGATGGCCAGGGGTGGCGCGGCATGACTTGGGCGCAATCCGACGATCTCGGTAACTCCTTTCAAGTTGGCGTTCGCCAGGACGGCACGTTCCGGGTTTGCAGCGGGTATCGCCACCGCCCCCCGACCGGAGGAAGGTCTGGCTCATGGGAACTGACGGAGTTCGACCTTCAACTGGGCAAAGAATCCGATTGGCGCGCCGTTGCCGGTGGCAGTGTAGGCGTCGTGACACTCAAGACCGATGGCTCGCTCTGGCGATGGAATTTTCCCGTTGATCCGGTCCAGCGGCCGGACGCGGCGCGCGCCACCCGGCTCGGCACCCATTCCGATTGGATCGCAGCGGTTGACGCTCACAACGGCATCATGACCCTGGCCGCCGACGGCAGCCTCTGGCTCTGGCGCATTGGCTTCCGGGAATCTGCGCCTTCAGAACCTGCCATCCAACCGCTGCTGACGGCCTCGCGGAAGCCGCAGTTCCTCGGGAATGGTTTTGGAAAGGCGGAGTGAGCCGGTTTCCATCGGCGACGGACGATTGCCGATCGGCGATGCGGCGCGCTGCCAGGTTTGAGCGCCCTTACGTCACGACCTCAGAGCCCCATGCCGGAACCGCCCAACTCAGGGAGGCGGTCAAAATTACTCCGGCCCCGAGAGCGAGGTCATCACCTGTTGCGCGAAGGCGGGCGAATCGTTCGGGCCTTGGATGTAAAGCGGCTTGCCGGTCTTGGGATCGCCGAAGGTGAACGTCTCGCCACATTCCGCCGCCACAATTCCGCCGAGGACCCGGGTGGCTTTCCGGAAATCCGCGTGAGGCGACAGACCGAGCCCGCGCGCGTAGGCCACCGCATCCTCAATGAGCTTGCGCGCGCAGGCGGGCGTCAGTGGCACTTTGCCCGCAGCCGCGAACAATTCTTCGTGCAGGTTTTCCAATTCGTCGGCGGTCAGCTCGGTAAAGAAGGCGTTCTTCACCCCGAGACACCACACATCCAACAGGAACACCCCCGCCTCGCCGTCGCCGTTCGCCTTGTGCCGTGAAACGATCACGTAGCCCATGCCGGTTTCAAATAGATTTGCCGAACGTGCGGCTTCAATTCGTTTGCTCATATTCTCAGTTTGATTTCGTTCCACGAGCGATCTCGGCCTCAAGAAACGCCCGACCTGCCGCGTCTTTCTCCCGACAGGTTTGCTTGGTGCGCCGCCGCAGCTTTGCGGAGGCAAAGGGAATCGGCACGCCGTCAATCGTGTGGATTTCGATTTCCGATTCGCCGTCCTTGTAGCTGACCCCGCAGGCCAAGGTCATCAAGTCCACGACTACTTCATCACAGACGCGGACCACGACCCAGTCGCGCAGATCGTCATCGCCCAGTTCGAGGACGGCCTTGTCGGGGAGGATTTCCAAGGCGCGCTTGGCTTTGATCTGATTCTCGGGCGAGTCTTCGATCAATACGTCAATATCCATGGTGGTCCGCGAAAACCCATGCTGGTTCACGGCAAATCCCCCGACGACCATGTAGGTGGCGCGTTCCTCGTTCAGGCTGCGACAAACCGTGAGGAGGTCCGTTACTGTGGGAGGGCGGCTCTCGGTCGGGCAAGCATTTTCAGCGTCCATTCATGTTCCTCGTCGTACGTTTTGAAACGGTAGATTCCTTTGGGCAGAAAAGGTTGGTTTCCCCTCAGCTTGATGACCATCTCGAAGAAGCCTTGCGTGCCTTCCAAACCGCCGGAGTAGGGTTTTCGCCGCCCCACCACTCTCATGTAGTCTTTCGTTTGCATCACCCGGCAAGGTTAGGCGAGGGCGGGCTCAAAGACAAAACACATTTCCTCCAGTAACGATCCCGCCGGCTCATGGATTCGGGCTTAAACCAAACTGCCAATGCGACGTAACCGGAGCACCGGCTCGCCCAAAGCGCGGGATTGCGCCAAGTCCACTGCGAATTCCGCCACCCAGTCGTTGTGGGCTTCGGGATCAACGAGCATCTGCTGGACGCGCCAGGTTTTCTTGTCATCGGCGGGAGTGACGTAGGTGTGTCGCAAGTTGCGGGCTTCCGGTGTGAGCAGGAGTTGGTCGTGACTGGCGAGGAAGTCATCCATTGCTTGCTGAAGTCGTTTTGCCGACCACGGCTCGCCGTGGTCCTCCCTCTCCCCTTCCGAAGGGGAGAGGGTCGGGGTGAGGGGCACGTTGGGTGTTGGGTGTTGAATGTTGGGTGTTGAATGTTCCTTCTCCGCCCGTTCCCCCTCACCCTGACCCTCTCCCCCTCCGCGGGGGAGAGGGAATAGTTGTTGGCCCGTTCCCGTAACTTCTGCCGTCGCGGAGTTGTCGTCAATCGCAGGTTTGTGTTGGGACGGCGGAGAATTCTCCCTCGCCCCCGCCGCGGGGGCGAGGGCCGGGGTGAGGGGGCTGCCCAAAGATTCCAGCGCCGTCTCAAAATCCCCATTCACCAGCCCGCGCAAAAACGTAAAAATGCGATTCCGAATCACCGCCGTGAACGCTTTGGTGTCGCGTGTGACATCCAGCGCGGCTTCTTCCGCGCCGGGCGGACGCAGTTCCTTGGTCTCGGCGCGCTGAAAATTCGGGTCGCGCATTTTCTCCCACTCGTCGAGCAGGCTCGAATCCACCTGCCGGATCATCGAGTCGAGATAAAGTTCCATCTCGCGAACCTGGTCGTTCTTCGCCGCGTCGGGAACGTTTTGCGTCAGGACCTTGTAAACCCGGTTCAAGTGCCGGAGCAAAACGCCTTCGGCCCGCTGCAACTCGTAGTCGCGGATGTAATCGGAAAACGAGCGGAACGATTCGAACATCTCCCGTGCGATGGATTTTGGGCGGATGTTTTCCTGACCCACCCACGGATGTTTGTTCGCAAAGGCATTGAAGGTCGAGTAGATGAATTCCCGGTTCGGCTTCGGATGTTCGAGCTTTTCCAGTTCTTCCATCCGCTGGTCGTATTCGATTCCCTCGAACTTCATCTCCGCCATCTTCTGATCCTTCACCTTGTCGAGTTGCTTGCGCAGGATGATGTCCGGATCCTCGAGAATGGATTCGACGAGCGTCAGCAGCAGGAGCGCGTAATCCGGCTGCTGCGGATCAACCAATGGAACCGTATCAAGCAAATACAGGGAGAGCGCCTGGTCCATCGAGAAATCCTCCTGCAACTCGACATTCACGCGGAGTTTTCGTCGGCCAGTGGTAGTGGCGCAGGCGTCCTCGCCTGCGACCGTCCTGCAAGCCTCCCGGCTTGCAGTTCCCGTGCTGCCCGCGCCATCCCCAGAAGCTGTGGCGGCCAAGGTCGGCCGCGCTCCGGGCGGAATGATCTCAATAATCTTCCGCTCCACCAGCGACCGGAACAACTGCCACGCCCGCTTGGTGTGCTCCTTCTTCTGCCGCGGCGTGTCGTGACAGCGCGCGATGAGTTGCTGCATCGCGCGGCAACCGTCGCCCTCCCGGCTTAGCACGTTTAGCAACATCCCGTGCGTCACTTGGAATCGCGAAGTAAGCCGCTCCGGCGGCGCCACGATCAAGCGCGCAAATGTGTTCTTGTCCCAGTTGACGAAGTTCTTGTCGGGCGGCTGACGCTTCACGGTTTTCTTCCCGTCGCGCGCCGACTTTTCCGCGAGCTTCAGATTTTCGATCACATGCTCCGGCGCTTGCGCCACCACCCAACCTTTGTCATCGAATCCTTTTCGCCCCGCCCGCCCGCCGATCTGATGAAAGTCGCGCGCGCTCAGGATGCCGGTCTTCTGTCCGTCGTATTTGCACAGCCGCGTGAACAGCACCGTGCGAATCGGCACGTTGATGCCGACACCCAACGTGTCCGTGCCACAGATGATTTTCAGCAAGCCCTTCTGCGCGAGTTGCTCGATCAGCACGCGATACTTCGGCAGCAACCCCGCGTGATGCAAACCGATGCCGTGCCGCAGCCACTTCTTGATGTCCGGCCCGTAGGGACTGCTGAACTTGAATCCCTCCAGCGCGTTGGCGAGCGCGGCTTTTTCCTCACGCGTGCAGAAGTTGAGGCTCGTGAAATCCTGCGCGCTCTGCGCGGCTTCCAGTTGCGTGAAGTGGACGACGTAAACCGGCGCGCGGCCACTCGCGGCGAGGGTCTCCAGCGTCTTGGCGAGCGGCATGTCCGAATACTCATGCGCCAGCGGCACAGGCCGGTCCGTGGACGAAACCGCGACCGTCGGCCGGCGATTGAGCCGCGTGAGTTCCTCCTCGAAAAACGTCGTGTCGCCCAGCGTCGCGGACATCAGGAGGAAGCGCGTTTGCGGCAGCGTCAGCAAAGGAATCTGCCACGCCACGCCGCGCTCGCGATCGGCGTAGTAATGGAATTCGTCCATGACGACGTCCTGCACGTTGGCCGCCGCGCCCTCGCGCAACGCGATGTTGGCGAGGATTTCGGCGGTGCAGCAAAGGATCGGCGCATCGCGATTCACCGACGCATCGCCGGTGCTGAGCCCGACGCGGTCCGGACCGAAGTCACGGCACAGCGCCATGAACTTCTCGTTCACCAGTGCCTTGATCGGGCAGGTGTAAATGGAGCGGCGCCCGTGCGCGAGAGCCTGAAAGTGCAGCGCCGTCGCCACCAGCGATTTCCCCGAGCCGGTGGGCGTGTTGAGGATGACGTTCTTGTCCTCGAACAACTCCAGCAGCGCCTCCTCCTGCGCCGGATAAAGCGTGAGCCGCCGCGACTCGACGTAATCGAGGAAGCGCCCCAGGAGCGAATCGGAGGTGATCCGATCTTCACGGGGCAGCAAATCATAAAGCGTGTTCGCCATTTCGAGCGGGAAGTCTATGCGCTGGAGGCTCGGCTTGCCAGCCACTTGAAATCAAGAAACCAAACTAGCGGAACCGCCGAACCTCGCGCCCCTCGGAGCGCCGACATTCTTGTCGGTATGGTTTGGCGCGGGCACGACTCACGGGCCGACAAAAATGTCGCGGCTCCGCCGGGACACCGCTGCGCCGTGGAGGCGTTTGGCATTCAACCCTATTGCGTTCCCACGCGGTAGAAGACCGCCGGCGCCGGCGCGGCGTTCGTCCAAGTGAAACTCGTCGTGCCGGGCTGGCCGGGCAGGTTCGTAGCCAGCGGTTGGAAGGCCGGGACCGCTCCGAGGTCCGTGGTGCGCTCCAGAAAATAGCTCACGCCAGCGACGCTTTGCCAGGTCACGGTCACGGTGCCGCCGACGGGTTGCGGCGCGAGCAGGCGCAGGACCGAGAGCGCATTGGTGGGCACCGTGCCGCACCGCCATTCCTGCCAGTTGTTCAAGCCGTCTAGGTCGGCGTCCGCGAAGTCCGCCGAGCCATCCGTGGGCAGGCCGTATTGCCCCAGCCACGCGTGGTAGGAGTCCAGGGATTGAAACTCGTACGCGCCCAGATCCACCGTGCCGCCGCTGATGCGCGGGTTGCCGTCCAAGTCAAAGGCCGCGGTCACGTAGGCATTGTTGCCGGCGTCGATGCAGGGGGAGTTGGCTTGGAGGCGCAGATTGCTCCAGCCGTTGGTGTTCACAAACTTGGGGGCGTAGGTGAAATTGCCGCTGCCGCCACTGGGCAATGGGGTGGTGCAGCAGTAGTTCAGGGTTCCGGAGGAGTAGTTGGAGCCGCTCCACCGGGCGGTGTTGTAATAGACGATGCTGTTGTTCAGCGTGCCAAAGTCAGCCCCGCCGCCGTAATCGGCCGAGTTGCCGGTCAACGTGCAGTTATTGAGCGTGCCAAAGCAGTCCCCGCCGCCATCGTAGGCCGAGTTGCCCGTCAACGTGCAGTTGTTCAGCGTGCCAAAGTAGGCCCCGCCGCCGTAGGTGGCCGAGTTGCCCAACAGCACACAGTTGCTCACCACCGCGCTGGCCGACTCGCACCACACCCCGCCGCCGGATCGGTTTCTGTCATCGTCGCCTGACGTTTGCGTCGCCCCGTTGGTCAGGGTGAAGCCCGTCAGCGCCGCGCCGCTGGTCAAATACACACCGCGCACCGCCGCTGGGCCGTTGGTCGTGCCGGGCACCCGGTAGCCCGCAATCGTCGTCACCGCCGGCCCGTTGACGCTTTGCACCGTCACTGG
>CAIKLQ010000072.1 GCA_903828255.1 uncultured Verrucomicrobiota bacterium | reverse complement strand
TTGCCCGGACGCTTCAAATACTCCGGCCAACTACTCCAGCGGTATCCCGACACCGGTTGTTCCGGCGTCAGCAGCTTCGCCCGCGCCGGATTCAAATGCACCTAATCGCACCCCGTCTTCAGGTAACCGTCCCCGCTGCCGTCCACGATCACCGCCTTGTAGCGCCCGCTGAACAGATGGCCGAACAACTTGTGCCGCCGATTGAACCAGCCGGTGTAGGGGCCCAGCAACCACTGCATCCCGGCGACTAGATTCCCTTGCGGCGTTTCCACCACCAGATGAAAATGATTCCCCATCAGACACCGCGCCTGCAGCTGCCAGCCCGTCTGGACGCAAACCTCCCCGAGCGTTTCCAGAAACCGCTCCCGATCCGCGTCATCCCTGAAAATCTCCGCGCGCCGACCCCCGCGACTCATCACATGCTAAATCGCTCCGGGATATTCCACTCGTAGCTTGCGGGACAGGACCCAAAGTGTCCCTAACGAACAGGGAGTAGTCATTACCAAGAGCCGACCCCTTTACAAAGGTCCCGACAGCAGCGTCGCCACCCGCCCTTGGGTCGCCCGCCGCCGACCAGAAATCCATCGCGGTGCTGCCGTTCGTGAACATGAGCGCGGACAAGGACAACGAGTATTTCACGGTTGGAACAGCCGATAGAACCGATTCCCCGTTGGCGGATTGACGATGACAGTTTTAGTCGTGCCATCGTCGGCGGGCGTGTCGAGGACGTTGCTCCAGTTCACCGAACTGACGCTGTTGGTGTTTTGCTGAAGCGTGAAGCCGGCGGAAGGCGACAACCAGAATACGACCACGGTGTTGGTCGTCGTGCGGGCGATGGCGAGGGTCGGCGCGCCGGGGGGTTGCACGGCGGAGAGGATTCCCCAAAAGCCGCCGGCCAACGTGTAGCTGCCGCCACTCAGCGTGCCCGCATCTGGCTGCCCAATCGTTCCACTGACGGCATAGACGCCACCAGTGCTCGTGCCGCCGCCGCCGTCCATCGTGAACCAGTCAATGGAGTAGGATTGAGCGCTGACGCCGAAAGCCGACAACCACAGCAGCAAGCTCCAAGCAACTGTCATAGGATATACTCTTTCGCCTGGGCGTTGGGATTGCCGGGGGTTCATTTCCCACCTCCGAGGCGCTCGCTGATGATTCGTTCGAGTCTCTCCATTCTTTGTTTCAACTCCCGAATCTCGGAGTCTTTCTCCTGCACTATTTCGTTCAACCCCTGGATCGCCGCCAAGGCGACCCCACCTTCATCCACGGTGGCGATGTGTTTGTCGTCCGTACCCAGGCCGAACGCGGCGCGAAAATCCTGCGCCATCGGACCGAGATGGCGGGTGCCGGGGCCCTGCTTGAAGTCCCATTCCGTGATCGGCAGCGCGCTGACCTTTTCCAGCACCTCTCGTGGCTTCACGGGCTTGAAGTTTTGTTTGGCGTTCCGATCCGAGGTTTGCACCAGGACCGGTGCCTGAAAAACACCTGAACAGGTGAGGAACCCAGGAGCGTCGTTGACCAAACGGACGCTGTAATCCTGGGCGATGCCGATGCCGTAGTGAAAATCAATGTATGGGGTGTTGCCATTGCCGAGCGAGTTGCCGAGTTCGATGGCCCCGCCCTGGTCGGGCCAAAGTTGTGAACTGCCGGCGTTGCCGAAAACAAGGCTGGTATCCGTGTTTAACCGCACCCCGCCGGCGGCGCGGATGCTGAACTGGTTGATGGCCGTGGAGGCGAAGTCCGCAGCCGCGGAATCGGCCCAGACAAAACTGCCATTATGCAGCGCCTTGGCCTGCCTCCCGGCGGCAAAACTGTAATTGCCCACGGCACTGTTGATGTAGCCGCCAGGCACCGTCGCGTAATGACCACCGAAATAAGCGTCGCCGGCGGAATTGCCATAGCCGCCACTGATGGTGTCAGACCCAGCATAGGTAGTATTGCCCTGGCCACCACCGATGGTGGAAGATGAACCAATATGGATGTTGTTGCTATAGCCGCCACTGATGGTGGCATACGGGCAAGTGAAGCCGAATTCGGCATCAAAAAAACCTTGAATTGTGTTGCCGCTGCCACCGCCGATAGTGGCTCCGGGGGTTATTGTGGGCCCGAACGTTCCCCCGGTCATAATTGTATTTTGAGAACCCCCGCCGATGATTGAACTCACCACATCCGACTGGATCAGATTGTTCGCGCCCCCGCCAATGATTGAATAATCGGCACCGATCCGGATCCCGTTCAGAAGGCCTCCTCCCACGGCGGATGCCGCGCCCCGGGCTTGATTGGCATAACCGCCCAGGACCGCCGCACGCTGCCCATCTGCGAAGTTGCTGTCGCCGCCAGCGACGGTCGCCGCGTAGTTTGCGGCCCAATTGAAGACGCCGCCGGCGACCGTGGCAAAGGCGGCGTCGGTCACATCAGCGTTGACACTGCCCACTTTGTTGCCGAAGCCGCCGCCGATACTGCCGTCGTCATCATAGGCGGCCTGGAAGTCGCCGCCGCCAAAGCCATTGACGCCGCCCGAAGGCGCATTGCCACCCGCGATCACCGCGCCGCTGACCCCGCCGGCGATGACCGACGGGCGAAACGCGGCGAGGCCGCCGACGATGTTCGGCAGCGTGACCCCGGGCCGGATCTCCAGCGCAAGGGTGTTGTTAACCTTGAGTTGAAGGGCTTGGTTGTCCACTGTGCCGAGGAAGTTCACGCCGGGGGGGGTGCCGGCGTTGCCGCCGATCCTCCATGCGTTGCTCAAGGCCGCCACCGGTACCGGGCCGGTCAAGTTACCGGCATTGAGGCTCGTCAAACCCGCGCCGTTGCCGTTGAAAGCCGTGGCGGTGACGTTGCCCGCGGAGAAACTGCCGGCGGGATCACGGGCGACAATGGTGTTCGGGGTGTTGGCGCTGGTGGCTGTGGTTGCGCTGTTGGCCACTTTGCCAGCGGCGGAAAGCGTCGCCAATTTCGTGTCAGCAATGCCGGCGGCGGCGTTGATGTCCGCATTCACAATCGTGCCATCGGCGATTTTCGACGAGTCCACCGCGTTGTTCTGAAGTCCAGAGGTGCCCACCGCATTGAGGCCCACACCGGCGGCGGAAACCGCCGTGATTGCGGCGCCCGCGTTGGTTGCGTAGATCGCGTAGGGCGTGGGCGTCAGCGGCTGACGCGGGCTCAGGGTGGTGTAAGCCCCCACGCTACCGTTGGAGCGCACGCCGATCTCCAGCCAGCGCGCGTCGCCAGTGAAAATGCCGGCGCCAAAGTCAAGCGTCACCGTGAACAGGCCGTTGGTGACGCCGGTGGGTGCCAGGGTATTCGTCAGGCCGACGGGATTCCCGGCCGTCGCGTCGTCGCGCAAATAGAAGCGCAGGTCGTAGATACCGTTGGCGACATTCGTGCCGTCGGTCAGCCGGCCTTGATACGTGAACTCCGTGCCGAGGGTCGCGGCTCGCCCGCTAATCGAAGCGAGCGCCAGCATGACGAGGGTGGGGAGGATGATTCTTGTTTTCATATTTTTAATTGATAGGACTTTGGTTTCTGGGCGCTTCGCGGTTTAGTTGTACACCGGCATGAACAGCGCCTTGCCGGGCAGCACGGACCAGACTCTGCCCGGTCGCAGGTTTCGAGTGAGAGACAGGATATGTTTCTTCATTGTTTGCTCCATTCGTTGTTGTTCTTGGTTTTGGTTGGCTCTGGACTTTTCCTTTGTGAGCCACACGGCCCACGCGTCC
>CAIKLQ010000071.1 GCA_903828255.1 uncultured Verrucomicrobiota bacterium | reverse complement strand
CGGACTCAGCCAGGCAATCGGCCCGCCCCCAACCAGAAATTCCAGCCGGGGTTCGGTCGCCACGCCCGCCCCCGCCTGCACCGCCGCGGTGTACAGCGTGCCATCCCCGGCCCCGCGCAACACCTCCACCCCCGCCAGCGTAATCGTCAGCCCGCCGCCGACCGGCGTAAAACCCGCGCGCCCGAGCGCCAGTGCCGCCACCGCCGCGGTGAACGTGCCCGCCGCATAGGTGAACAAGTCCAAGCGCTCCGCCCCCTGCACCCAGCGCACCGTGAGCGCCCGGGCCACCACCACCGCCGTCACCTCCAGCATCAGCGCCAAGCCCGTCGGCTCCGCGCCCTCCGTGTACTCCGTGACTTGCCAGCGCACTGCCGCCCCCGCGCGCACCTCTCGCGCCACCGTCCAAGTAACCTCACTCTCCGCCGCCGTGGCCGGGAGCGGGTAGGCCGTCCCCAGCACCCCCGCCACCTCCAGCGTCACGGTCAGCGCGCCTGCCCCCGCAGGCCGCCGCACCCGGACCGCCCCCAACCGCTGCGCCGTGGGCCAGGCATACGTCCCCAGCAGATACCCCCCCACCACCGGCACGGCCGGCAACAAATAGATTGAGCTGGTTGCCATTTCTTATGGCAAGCATCCACCTATTCTTGGCACAACGCAAGCCCCAGTTATTAACCCGAATTCCCCAATAGGAATGGGAGCGCGCCCGCCGCGGGTGCTGTTTTCCGCGCCCCCGCGGAGAACCACAGGGGCGGCGAATTTTCGCCGAACGACGATTACCAACCGCTAATCGGCGCTAATGGCAGACCTTTGGAAAAAATCTCCCGCCGCGGTTTCCCCTCCGGGCCTCGGGCATTAGCGGTGATGAGCGCAGATTAGCGGTTGCTACTCCGGCAGTCGGGCTTAGTCGGGTAGGGCCGCGGGCGCTGGCTTTACCGGCGGAGCGCGGGGCTGTGACCCGCAGCGCGGCGCTGTGTGTGAAACGGCCGGCCCGGGCGTCCGGCCTTGCTCGCGTACTGGGGGGGCGGCTGATGGAATCTCTTGGCTGGGCGAGGAGCGCGCAGGTGGTGTAATTTCGCAGGCATGAGCGATGGGAAATTTACGGTGCGGGCGGCGGTGCTGTGGGGCGCGATTCCGAAGAAAGCGCGAACGCAGATTCTGGCGAATGTGTTTTGTGGGAAATGTCGTGGCGCAGTCACGATCACGAACTTCAGCGGCGAGGAAGATGATGGCGATGTCATTCTGAAAGGCGCGTGCGCCAATTGCGGGCAGGCAGTTGTGAGGGTCGTGGAGACGGCGGAGCGGGATAGCTCGGGGAATTGAGCATGACAAAGTTCGGCACCTGGCGAGCCAGTAACTTAACGCCAACGGGCTTCAACGGGGCCGCGCTCAATTGAGCGCGGAGTGGTCAGACGTGTCGGTTGGGCGAAGCATTCTCAAGGCTTCAACGGGGCCGCGCTCAATTGAGCGCGGAGTGAGGGTTGGCGCGTTGGTCGGTGGCGGCAACTCGCGGTCGCTTTGGGCTTGCTTTGAAAGAACGGACAAAAAAGTTGAGTCATTTGAGGCTCTTTCAAAACATGGGCCGCCCAGGTGACGGCGGGGGGAGGTTGCGCGGAAAAATCGAATTAAATGCCGCGCCCGCCGTTCCCTCGCCGGTTTTTGCCGCCGACGAGCACACCCCATCTGGCCCCGCTCCGCCGCGGTGCAGGTTCAGGGCCGTCTGGGGCGGACGGCGCGCTTCGCCGGCTTCAACACAGCCGCGCAAACAGCGCCGTGGCGGTCAGCGCCACCAGCCCAAACATCAAATGACACATCACTTTCTGCGCCCCACGCACCCGCACCCAATTGCCCCCATACCGTTCCTTCAACAGATTGTTCACCCGCTCGCTGGCGGTGCGTTCGTGAAACCGCAGCGCTTCCGCCGGGGCCAGCGGCGGCTTGTCCCCGTTGCGCGGGTTGGGATCAATAATCGGCACATGGCCCAACTGGCGACTGAAGGCCGCAATTTGCGGCGCGTCATAGGCACTATCCATCAGATCGTAGAGCGAGGTGACGCGCTGCGCGGTGAGTTGCGCCAGCGGAATGGCCACTTGGCTGTCATGCGTGCTGGCGCTGGTCAGCAAGGCACTGGTCGGGATGTCGCCGTCGATGGTGTCGGCGTGGAACTTGTAGCCGATCCAACTTTCCTGATGGCCCTTGCTGTTGCGTTTGCAGCCCACATCGCAGCGCGTCGGCAGGTCGGCCAGATTGTCGGCCAGGGAGCGTGTGAGTTGGAGGTCCAGGCGCTTGGGCGGCGCGGGTGGCCGCACTTCCCCTTTCTTGGGACGCCCCCGTTTGGCCGGCGGGCGCGGGGGCGCGGGCGCAGCTTTGGGGACCGGACGTTCCCGTCCTTCGATGGCGGTGGCATCCCGGCTGACGTGCCCGACGAGTTTGGAGCCCGCGTGGGTCTGGACCATGTTTTCGTGAATCCGCTGCGGCAGTGCATCCGCCGCAAAAGCGGCGAAGGCCCGGCTGAAGGTCGGCTCGCTGGGCACTTCGCCCGCGCTTTCCCAACCACAGAGCCGGCGGAGCGTGGGCCGGGCGTGGAGGGCTTCGATCAAGGCGCTCGTGGTGGGGAATTGATAGACGGACTTGGCGATGAACGCATGCGCCAACCAGACCCGCGGGCAGGGCGGCCGGCCGTCCCCACACCATTCATAGCGGCCGGTGAAGCGCCCCAGTTCGGTCAGCGACATGACTTCACAAAACTGCTGATCCAGGGCGGAAAGTTCCCCCAGTTCGTCGGTGAGGGCGGGAAAGAGTTGGCGTTGCAGGCCGTGGAAGATCGTGGCGAGGTCGAGCATGTCTTAGAGACAGATTCACCTCACAATTTGTTCATCGGTTCAGAAAAAAATCCCCAACAAAAGGGAGTTTCGAAAGAGCCTCCTGGTGAACTTTGATTTCCAACCAGGCAATGTAGCCGGCCATCTGCTTGTCGTCCTGCAAGCGTTTGACGGCAGCGACCATCGCGTCCAGCAGGTCGGCGATGTGGTCATGATCGGGATCATGCGGACAAACGCCTTTCTT
>CAIKLQ010000070.1 GCA_903828255.1 uncultured Verrucomicrobiota bacterium | reverse complement strand
GCATCTTCCAATTCTTGCTTGCGCCGTCCGTAGCCGTGTTTGACGATCAGGCGGCGGGCTTCGGCGAGGTCGGCTTGCGGGGATTCCCAAGGATACGGCGACACCCGACCAAACAAACGGGCGCGGTGGAGGTGGATGTCCGCCAAGAATAAGGGCATCGGGCCACGCTCGGCGATTTCCCAGGCTTCGTCCAAATCCTCAATGGCTTCGTTCAGAGCGTGGGAATCGGACGCGGTTCCTGAGCGCAGGCTAAGCACCCGCACCCAAGCGCGGGTCAGTAGGCCACGGGGAAGATGATGTTGTGCTGCGGCACGGCGGAGATAGGTCACGGCTAGGTTGATTTCGGTTTCGGCGTTGACGCTGTGGGTGTTGGTGTTCTCCAAGAGGGCTTGATAAAGCGCGTCACGGGCTAGGGTCAGATGGTCTAGGGCGATGGTAAGTAGAGATAGATTGTTTTGCAGAGCCACTTGTAGCGCTTGGGTTGCGCGTTGTTTGACGGCAAGTAGCGTTTTGGCGTTTGCCGACTCATAGTCGCAATGCGGTGACAAGTCACCGCACTCCAAACTCAACCACGCGGCCCGTTCGGCAGCGGCCAGCAAACAGTCGCAATACTGGAAGCCCTGCACCGAGTACAGCAGCGGGTAGTCGGGCTGGAACTCGGCTTGCAGGGCTTCGGCCTCAAGGAACAGCGCCTCCGCCTCGGTACTTTGCCCTGCTTGGTGTAGCGCATCGGCCAAGGTCGTGCGTGTACCCATACGCCAAAATGCATCCTCGCTGCGGTCGGCATAGGTCACGGATAGCTTGGCATCCTCCATGGCGCTTGCCACTGCGCCTAAGCTCAGTTCCAACTCGCTTAGATTGCTGGCAGAGATTGCGGCTTGTTTCCAATTTTCCTGTTTGACGCGCTTTTCCAACCCCGCCCGCATCGGGTCTAAGGCTTCATGCAAACGACCCACAGCGCGTAGCTGGAAAGCGGCTTGGTTCAGCAACCAAGCTTGATAGTCTTCGGTCAGACTGGGTGAAAGCCGATTCCACGGTGTCTCGAAAAATCCAGCGACCGCCCCTAAATCCGTACCAAATGCGCCGAGTTTTCTGACGACATAGGCTTTGGCATCTTGCGAGATGCGTTCCAAGTATACCTTCTCACATGTTTCTTGCTGCAATCCTGCCAAACAACCATGGGCGACGGCTTGATACAGCGGTTGCAGGTCTTCGAGCGTGGGTTCGGGTAGGTCTTGGGTCGTTGCGCTGAGATGTTGATACAGCCGTTGATGGGCTTCCCGCCATGCGTCGGGGTAATGGGTGCGCAGTTTCTGGGCGAAATATTCGCGCACCAAGGGATGGGCATCCAGCGATAGCAATTGACCGGCAGCATCGCGGTTGACGGTCAGCAATTTGGCGGATTCCAAGCGGGATAGGGCAATGTTGCGTTGCGCCTCGGTCAGATCAATCAGCGTTTCGGTCAGGCCGGGAATTGCCGGGGCAAGTTGTAAGGCTTGCAAGCAATCGGCAGTCGCGGGGCGGTCGAATAGCCCGAGCAATTGTAATAAAGCGATGGCGCGTTGGGATTTCGCGGCATCCATGTTTGTAGGGGCGAATTCATTCGCCTTTACATCCGCCCCATTGTCTTGTTTACTTTGGGCGAATGAATTCGCCCCTACAGGTTTATGGCCGTTCTCCAACCACTGCACATAGGTGTCCATGACCCGAAACGCATGGCCGGCCTGTTCCTCGGCGTCGGCTTCTGCCAAATTAACCCGGTCGCGTTGGCGGATGTCGCCGCCATGGGCATCGCGCAGATAGGTTCCCAACAAATTCAGCGTCAGCGCATGACCGCGCACATCCTCCACCAATTGCTCGAATTCGTCTTGCCGCCCATGGACTCCCAAGCAGTGCAGCAATTCCACCCCGGCGGTTTTGGACAAACGCAGCAGCGTGGTCTCCGGCGCGGTGGTTTGACTATAGGCTTGCAAATCTTTGATCGAATAGCGCGTGGTGACGAGACACAAGCCCTGACTGGAAGCCGCCAAACCTTTCAACAACGCGGCAATGGCCTGGTCTTTCAATTGGCCCGGTTGCGGCGAGGTGGGGGCGTATTGCAGCGGTTCCAAGCCGTCCAAAATCAGCAGCGCCCGCTGTTCGCCGACCAAACGGGCCAAGCGCTTGGCTTTGTCATACGCCGTCTGTGGGCTGTTCGCCAGCTCCGCATCGCCGAAATAAATCAGGGCTTCTCTTAAAAATAAGTCGGACGAGGCCGCCGCTTGCTCGCGAGTGC